>CAYZBA010000028.1:0-16799 GCA_964476555.1 uncultured Flavobacterium sp. | reverse complement strand
AAATAGAAAGAGCATCTCTCATGGCTCCGTCTGCTTTTTGAGCGATGATATGCAAGGCGTCGTCTTCGAAGTTAATTCCTTGATTTTTGGCTACTTCGGCCAAATGGTTTTTGGCATCCTGAACCGTAATACGTTTGAAATCAAAGATCTGACAACGAGAAAGTATGGTTGGGATGATTTTGTGTTTTTCGGTAGTTGCTAATATGAAAATAGCGTGTTTAGGGGGTTCTTCGAGGGTTTTCAAAAAAGCGTTGAAAGCCGATTGAGATAGCATGTGCACCTCATCGATGATATAAACCTTATATTTTCCGGTTTGAGGTGGGATTCGAACTTGGTCAATTAGGTTTCGGATGTCGTCAACGGAGTTGTTTGAAGCCGCATCGAGTTCGAATACGTTAAAGGTAAAATCTTCATTTGGGTCATCATAACCGGGTTGGTTGATTTTTCGGGCCAGAATTCGGGCACAAGTGGTTTTACCGACACCTCTAGGGCCTGTGAAAAGCAAGGCTTGAGCCAAATGATTATTTTCTATAGCATTGAGCAATGTATCTGTAATAGCTTTTTGACCGACAACATCTTTAAAGGTTTGTGGTCTGTATTTTCGTGCTGAAACAATAAACTGCTCTTCCATAGAATTTTTTTCGTATGGCACAAAGGTAATAATTTTGATTCAAAGTTTAAAGTTCAAAGAGCGATTAAAAACTGTTCTCCGGATTCCTAAAAATTCATAACTTTACCGAAAAATAAATTGAACATGAGTCAGCCGGTGCTATTTTTAAGAAATGCAAACATTTATCAGGACAAAAGTCTTATTCTTAAGGATATTAATATAGAAGTCAACAAGGGAGAATTCATTTACCTTATCGGGAAAACGGGTTCGGGTAAGAGTAGTTTTATGAAAACCTTGTATGCTGATTTGCCTTTAGTAGAAGGGCAGGGAAGTATAGTTGACTTTGATTTAGCAAAACTCAAAGAGAAAAACATTCCGTATTTGAGAAGAAAAATTGGCATTGTTTTTCAAGACTTTAAGCTTTTGCCTGATAGAAGCGTATATAAAAATCTTGAATTTACCCTTAGAGCTACCGGTTGGAAAGACGTCAATGAAATCAAACTCAAAATTGATGAGGTTTTGGACAAGGTAGGCATGAAAGGTAAGGCACAAAAAATGCCTCACCAGATGTCTGGCGGAGAGCAACAGCGTGTGGCGATAGCCAGAGCATTGCTCAACGATCCGGAATTGATTTTGGCAGATGAGCCTACGGGGAACCTTGACCCACAAACCAGTTCGGAAGTGATGCAGCTCCTTAGAGAAATCAATCAGAATGGCAAGACCATCATCATGGCTACTCACGATTATGCCTTAATCATGAAATTTCCTGCTAAGACGTTGAAATGCGACGAAGGAGTGATATTCGAAGTGGTTCAGAAGTCGGTTTAGACTCCCGTACTTCCGAATCCTCCGGCTCCTCTCTGAGTTTCAGAAAGTTCGTTTACTTCAATAAGTTCAGCTTGTTCGTATTTTGCTATAACGAGTTGAGCGATGCGTTCGCCATTTTCGATAACGAAATCTTCGTTGGAAAGGTTAATCAAAATCACACCGATTTCGCCTCTATAATCGGCATCGATTGTTCCTGGGGTGTTGAGCACAGTAATTCCTTTTTTAAGTGCCAAACCACTTCTGGGGCGCACTTGAGCTTCGTACCCAACAGGAAGTTCGATGAAAAGTCCTGTTTTAACTAGAATTCTTTCAAACGGTTTCAAAACGATGCTTTCCGTAAGGTTAGCTCTGAGGTCCATCCCTGCAGAAGCAGCAGTTTCGTATTTTGGTAGCGGGTGGCTTGATTTATTGATGATGTTGATTTTCATAGTTATCGTTTTAGTATTGCTCTAATAGTATCTTTTTCTAAATAATATATTAGTATTGCGAAAATTAACAGGAAGGAGATTCCGATAAAGTAGTTTTCTCTAAATCCGTAAAAATAAATTGCGGAGAATAAAATGGAAAGCCCTAGGTAGGTTCCGATTTTTTTCATGTCATATGGAATATTGTAGTATTTTCTGCCTAGGGAATAAGAAATAATCATCATACTTCCGTAAGCACAGAGGGTAGCAATAGCAGAGCCCATATAGGAGATTTTCGGGATGAGATAGAAGTTTAGAGCCAAGGTAATGATAGCACCGACGATTGAAATATAAGCGCCCATTTTGGTTTTATCGGTTAGTTTATACCATACGGAGAGGTTGTGATAGATTCCTAAAAAGAAGTTTGCCAGAATAATAAGCGGCACTACTTTCATGGCTTCCCAATAAGAAGTATTCGGAATCATAATTTGCTTTAGGATATCAGCAAAAACGACCACTCCCAAAAGAATTACCGAACCGAAAATAATGAAGAATTTCGTGATTTGAGCATAGGTTTTTTGAGCATTTTCGTTTTTAGCATAACTGAAAAAGAAAGGTTCTATTCCTAATCTGAAAGCAGTAGCAAAAAGCACCATAAAAAGGCCTAATTTGTAGCAAGCTCCGTAAACTCCTACTTCATGTTTGGCAATGTTTTCGGGCAATATCCACTCTAATAGGATTTTATCGAAGTGTTCGTTGATGGCAAAAGCAATTCCGGCAATCAGAATCGGGAAGCCATAACTCATCATTTTCCTCCAGAGGCGTAGGTCGAAATGCCATTTGATTTTCAAGTAATCCGATAAAAGATAAAGGAAGGTGAGAAGGCTGGCTATGAGATTTGATATGAAGATATAACCTACTTGAAAATCTTCTACATAAATAACATCTAAGAATCCATCGGGATTGGCTTGTGCCAAGTCGGGCAAATAAAGAAGAAAGAAGAGGTTTAGGAGTATATTAATGGTTGTGTTAGCTACCTTTAGGAAGGCATAGGTTTTTGGTTTTCCTTTTGCACGCAGCTTGGAGAACGGGATCACCACTAAGGCATCCAACACTAATATCCAGATGGCGTAGGTAACGTATTCTACGTCGATGTTAATGAAAGAAGCGCTTGCTATATTTTCTCTAAAGAGCAAGGCAATAAAGAGAAAAGCCAAAGACGACCAAAAAACAGAAATCATGGATGTCTGAATCACTTTTTGTTTGTTGTCTTCTGCGCTATAAAATCTAAAAAACGAAGTTTCCATTCCGTAGGAAAGGATAACATTCATAAAAACCACCCAGGAGAACACTATGGTTACCACGCCGTAATCGCTAGCTTCTTTGAGGTTATCTGTATAGAGCGGCACGAGCAAAAACGTAAGCATCCTCGGTAGAACCGTGGCAATTCCGTAGATTGAAGTTTGTTTGAAAAGGCTTTTAAAGAGACTCAAAACGGTTGATTTGATAAGTCCACAAATATACTATTAACTTCTGAAGGTTTTTCCGTTGATAAGAACTTTCTCAATTAAATTTGTCCCGAACGCATACGGAATTTGATAGTAGCTCGGAATGGGCTTCGTAATGATTAAATTAGCTTTTTTCCCTTTGGTAATACTACCTACTTCGTTTTGCACTCCCATGGCATAAGCTCCGTTAATCGTAGCGGCATTAAATGCTTCTTCGGGAGTCATTTTCATTTTGATACAAGCTGTGGCTACCACAAAATTCATATTACCGCTAGGTGTAGTTCCCGGGTTGAAGTCTGAAGCCAGAGCCAGGGGCAAGCCTCCAGCAATCATTTTTCGAGCAGGAGTGTAGGGAATACTAATGAAATAGGAGCAAGACGGAAGCGCTACGGGCATGGTTTTGGAGCCTTTTAGGGCTTGAATATCTTCATCATTCATTACTTCTAAATGATCAACCGAAAGCACATTATTCTCTACACACATCTGAATTCCGCCTATGGTTGTGAATTGATTCACGTGAATTTTAGCCGGTAGTCCGTAACGATTTCCGGCCTCGATGATTTGACGAGTTTGTTCAACAGAAAAATACCCTGTTTCTAGGAAAGCGTCGATATAATCTGCCAACATTTCTTTGGCAATTTTCGGCAGCATTTCGTTAATAATCAAATCGACATAGGCTTGTTGATTTTCTTTATACTCTTTTGGGAAAGCATGCGCTCCTAAAAAAGTAGCTTTGATAGGCAATTGGTAATCTTCTCGTAATCTTTTAATTACGCGAAGCATTTTAAGTTCTCCTTCAACCGAAAGTCCATAACCGGATTTGATTTCTAAGGCTCCTGTTCCTTGAGAGATGACTTCTTCGAGTCGTAATTTTGATTGATTATAAAGCTCTTCTTCTGAGGTTTCGTTGAGCAGTTGAGCGGAGTTTAGAATCCCGCCTCCGCGATTGGCAATTTCCTCATAGGAGAGTCCGTTGATTCTATCGACAAATTCCTGAACACGGTTTCCGGCGTAGACAATATGCGTATGAGAATCGACCCAAGTAGGCATCACTACTTTTCCGGTAGCATCGATGACGTTTTGTACTTCGATTTCAGGCAAGTCTTTCATAAGCCCAAAATCGGCTATCAGGCCATCTTCGATGAATAAATAAGCGTTTTCCAATACCGGAAGTATGTTCATATCAGTTCCGGAAACCATTTCTATGTTGGTTTCTCTTACTTGAACGAGTTGTTTTATGTTGATAATAAGAGTTTGCATTATGTTAGATAAAAAATGATAAACATGTAAAGAAGTATTCCGAAGATTATGAACAGCAAATTTAAGCCAAATAAAAATAATCCTCTTAAAATTGTTGCCGTTTTTGAGTATTGATACACTCGTTTATGAGCTAGGAAAAAATAGAAAAACGTCCAGGTATAAATAGTAAAAATGGAAAGAACATTAAACATTCCCAAGAAGTTTCCTGTTAGGTTATTCAAGGTATTTATGGCAATCACCAAAAAACTCGAGATTAGAAGAAACGAAAAATAATGGAGTGTAAAAATCCCGTGATCAAAGTAATACCATTTCTTTTTACTGTGAAACAACCACATAAAAAAGGCAAACACAGGCATATAAGCGAAGAGGAATTTGGGCATATTGCTTTTAGCGAGATCTAACATTTTTTCTCCCCATTCTCTTTTAGTATATCTTTGTTTTAAGTCAATTTCTTTTCTTTTAAGAAGTCTTGTTATATCGCCATCTCTTTTATGTTCAGGAAGGCTATTTTGAATAGAATCATATTCTTGTATAGTTTTTTCTTTGGTTTGAAATAACCAGAACTCTTCTTCTGAAATTTCATTAAGGCTGTCGTTAACTTGAGCTTGTCTTAGTTCTGCCGGAGTAGTGGCGATGAAGTTAACCTTCTCGAATAGCTTCATATTGATTTTATTGAGAAGCCCCCCAACAAAGAACACGAAGAAACTGGTAAAAATATAGAGTTTTACGGGAGGGACGTATTCCATACGTTTTCCGTTGAGGTATTCTCGGGTGAGTTTTCCAGGGAAAAACAAAAGGTTTTTGATGGTTTTCCAGAAGCTGCCATCGTAGTGAACCAAATCCTCGATAAAATGGGTTATGAGGTAATGAAAAGATTGTCTGGTTTCTATGTTTTCTTGGCCGCATTTTGGGCAATATCGCCAACGAACAATAAAGCCGCAATTCTGACATTTTTTGTCTTCTCGTAGTTTGTGATGACCCATTGGAGAGGTGATTCGATTAATTTATTTACAAAAATAATAAAATCTCAATGCTAGTTGAGAAAATCTTATAAATTTGCTTTAAACCAAAATTCACATTCAAAAATGCTCAGTTGGGAAGAATTTGAAAAAGTAGATATCAGAACCGGAACCATCATTGAGGTGAATGATTTCGAGAAAGCCAAGAAGCCTGCCTATCAGCTCATCATTGATTTTGGAGAGTTGGGCATCAAGAAAAGTTCGGCTCAAATCGTAACTTTATACACCAAAGAACAACTTATAGGGAAACAAATCGTTGCGGTAGTAAATTTTCCGCCTAAACAGATAGCGAATTTCATTTCGGAATGTTTGGTGCTGGGAGTTCCTACTTCTGAAAAAGATGTTGTTTTATTAACCACGGATTTTCCAACTCAAAACGGACTAAAAATAAGTTAATTATGAAGTATTTAAAATTAGTAATCGCTCTTTTCTTATTTGGGAACCAAGGTATTTTGTGGGCTCAAGAAGAGGTAGTGCCTAACAATCAAGATCTTTTTGATGACTTTTTATATCGCAGAGGTAATCAATATCGTTCGGCTTCGGGAGTTCCGGGACCTAACTATTTTCAGAATAAGGCAGATTATGTTATCGAAGCTGAATTAGATGACCATAGCCATACACTTAAAGGAAAAGTAACTTTAACGTATACGAATAATTCTCCTGAAGCGCTTCCTTATATTTGGCTGTATTTAGAGCAAAATCGCTTTTCGGAAGACAGTAGGGGGACGCTCACTACTCCGGTTATGGGAAATCGCTACAAGGGCGATGTGGATGGAGGAGTGAAAATCTCTAATTTTTCGGCTAAAGTAAAATCTGTTTCGACAGACTATTATGTTACGGATACTCGGATGAAGGTTAACTTTAAGGAGCCTATTCCTGCAAAGGGAGGAAAGGCTGTAGTTTCGATGCATTTCGAGTTTAAAATTCCTGAAAGAGGGATGGACCGCATGGGAAGACTGTCAACTGAGAACGGGACTGTTTATGCCATAGCACAATGGTATCCTAGGGTGGCTGTGTTTGATGATGTTTCCGGATGGAATACGGAGCCTTATTTAGGAGCCGGAGAGTTTTATTGCGAATACGGGGATTTCGATTATAAAATTACGGTGCCATATAATCACATCGTGATAGGTTCGGGAGAACTTCAAAACCCGAAAGAGGTATTGACGAAAGCACAAATCGAAAGACTTGATAGGGCGTCAAAAAGCGATACTACGGTAATGATTCTTCCGTTGGATGAAGTGGGGAAAACACAGATTACCAGACCTAAACAATCCGGAAAGCTCACTTGGCATTTCAAGATGGAAAATACCCGAGATGTAGCTTTTGCCAGCTCTACAGCCTTTATTTGGGATGCTGCTCGAATCAATCTTCCGAGTGGTAAGAAAGCGTTGGCGCAATCTGTTTACCCTTCAGAAAGTAATGGTCGCCATGCTTGGTCTCGATCTACAGAATATACTAAAGCCTCTATAGAGTTTTATTCGAATTGGTTATTTGAATATCCTTATCCGAACGCAATTAACGTGGCTTGTAATGTAGGCGGAATGGAATATCCCGGGGTTTCGTTTTGTCATTACTTATCTCAACGAGAAGGATTATGGGGAGTTACCGATCACGAATTTGGGCACAATTGGTTCCCGATGATTGTGGGCTCTAACGAAAGAAAACACGCATGGATGGATGAAGGGTTTAACACATTTATCAATCACTACAGCACTAAAAACTTCAACCAAGGAGAGTATCCTTCTGACGAGGATAAAGGTAGAAATAGAGTAGGTTGGATGACTTGGAAAAACAGAGAGAGCATACATACTTTTCCGGACATTGCTAAGAGTTATAACTTAGCTTATACGGCATACTATAAACCTGCGACGGGAATGGTTTTGCTTCGTGAATATATTTTAGAGCCTAAAATTTTTGATGAAGCCTTCAGGGGATATATTCACACGTGGGCCTACAAACACCCCCAACCAACGGATTTCTTTAACTATATGGAAAATGCAGTAGGCGAGAACCTAAACTGGTTCTGGAAAAGTTGGTTTTACAGCAACGGGAATATTGATTTAACTATTGATACGGTTGAGAAAAAATCAAACGGAACCTATATTACGTTCTTGAATAACGGAGAAATTCCGATGCCTGTGGTATTTGAGGTGACTTATGAAGACGGTTCTAAAGAAACCAAGAAGCTTCCGGTAGAGATTTGGCAACGTGGTTCGCAATGGACCCATGTTTTGAAGTCTGATAAAACCGTAACCAAAATAGAAATCGATCCACAAGGATTCTTACCGGACAAGAATTTGAGAGATAATGTTTGGGTAGCAGAGAAGAAAGAATAATTCCGGAAAGGAAAAGAGGTCATAAATTAGTTTTATGACCTCTTTTTTATAGAATATTTTGTTATGCTATAATTCCGTAGACTTTTCCTTTGAGTTGAGCTCCTAGGAAAGCGGAATTTTTGGATTTAGATAAGATGTCTTGGATTGAGAAGGTGTAGTTACCTTCCGGATTGAATAGCGTAAGTTCTGCTTTTTGCCCCACTTCTATAGGGTTATTTGGGATTCCGAAAACGGCTTTTGGGAGAGTGAATTTTTCGACAATTACCTCTAAAGGTAAAATAGTGTTCAATGCTCCGAAAGCACTTTCTAATCCGATTGTTCCGCTAGTAGCTTTATCGAATTCCAATTTTTTATGCTCCACATCCAGAGGGTTGTGGTCTGAAGTAATCATATCAATTGTTCCGTCTTTCAGGCCTTTGATAAGTGCTTTCACATCGTCTTTGGTACGCAGTGGAGGATTTAGTTTAAAGTTGCTATCGAACCCAAAAATAGCTTCGTCTGTAAAGAACAGATTGTGAACTGCTACACTACACGTTACATTTAATCCTTTGGCTTTGGCCTCTTTGATGAGTTTCACTGATTTTTCTGTAGAAATAGTTGGGATATGCAATTTGCCACCGGTATACTCTAACAGAAGCAAATTTCGAGCTATCTGAAGGTCTTCGGCCAAGTTAGGAATTCCTTTCATGCCCAGTTTTGTTGAAACTTCGCCTTCGTTAATGGTTCCTGTACCTTTGATGTTTTTATCTTGAGAAAAAGCCACTATCAGACCGTCGAAATCTTGAACGTATTGCAGAGCTAATTTCAACACGTTGGCATTTTCTGTAGGCTTTTTATAATCACCGAAAGCGATAGCTCCAGCATTTTTCATATCGAACAACTCTGCCAGATTCTGTGTATCGCTATTTTTGGTCATTGCGGCGATAGGGTAGAGTTTTGTCGTAAGATTTTGAGCTTTTTGTTGTACGAAATTAATTAGAGCTTGATTGTCTATAACAGGATTCGTGTTAGGGTTGAGTGCCACAGCCGTAAAACCGCTTTTTGCTGCTACTTCGAGTCCGTTTTTGATGGTTTCTCTTTCTTCGTAGCCTGGTTCTCCGAAACACACAGAGCTGTCGAACCAGCCTTCGGAAACATGGAGATTGTCATGCTCCAAAACATGGAAACCATCTTCTGCTTTTATATTTTTGGCAATGTCAGTAATAGTGCCGTTTTCGATTTTTATATCAACTTTTTGATTGTGAAATTTACTTCTTGAGTCAACGATAACAGCTTGTTTAATAAGGGTTTTCATAGTTGTGTTGAGTTATTTTACGAATTTTTGAATCAGAATCTCGACAGCAACAAAAAGCAGAGCCAGAACGACCAAGATTCTCCAGAGGTCGCTATCGGTTCGGCTAGTGTGGTATTCATCGAAAAACTGAGAAATATTTTGTTGTTTAAAATCGTTTAATAGTCCGGTATTGTTCTGAGTAAGATCACTTTCTGTACGATTGTAGTTGAATCCTATACGGGTGATGAGTTCTGATTTTTTATAAACTCCAAACACTCCGGATGTCTTTGGGAAATCGCTGAAAGTAAGCTTTACTTTACGGTTAAAAATTTGCTGCAAAGGTATGAATTCTTCGTTTTCGTTTTTCAGAGTTATGATTTCTTCTTTCGAAAGCAAGGCATCAACAAAGAACGGTTCATCACTACCCATAAATCGACTTTGTATGGTGCTGTTATTGTGCTTTTTAGCCATGTTGTAGAAGCTGAGGACCACCAGTGGTGAATTTAGGAAGTTGGAATTTTCTTTGTTGATAGGTCCTGCAAAAACGAATACAGAGTTATCTTTGGCGCTTATTTCTGTAAGGAAAGAAGTTCCATCTTCAAACGAAAGAATAGGGGGGAAGTTTCCTTTTAATTCAAAAGACTTTTCTATGCTTGGATATTGAAAATTATTTGTTTTACGTTCGAAAACATTGCGAAAGACGGGGTGTTCGAAGCTGATTTTGGTGATGAGTTTCTTTTGTTCTTGAAGGGGTTGGAATTGCATATTTCCAAACTGTGCCATAAATTCGTTTAGGTTTTTCACCGAATTATTAGCCGAAGGAATCAATATGACACTTCCAGAGTTTTCGACAAAACTCTTTAGTGTCACCATAAGTGATTGAGGAATTTCGGTCAACTCGTTTAAGATTATAACTCCTTGATTTTCAATACTGTTGTAGTCTAAACTACGAATTTCGTAATGAGAGTATTCAAACTCTTTGTCATCATAGATTTTCGACAGAAAATCACTAGAGGCGCTTTGGCCAATGCTCATTACTTTGATTTTTTCCGGCTTAGAGAGGCTGAAATAGAAAGTGTTGTCATACTCTAGAGCGTTGTCTTCGATTTGTACATAACCATTGAAATCCTCTTTGGGAATGCTAAAGGTAATTTCGTTGTCTTTATCCGAAATGATTGATTTTGCAATAGGCTCATTTTGATTGTATAGCGCAACAGAAATCGGATTTTTCTGAGTTCCGTATTCTGAAATCAAGACTTTCAGTTTATAAAATTCATCAGAAT
This sequence comes from uncultured Flavobacterium sp., assembly GCA_964476555.1. Lineage (GTDB taxonomy): Bacteria > Bacteroidota > Bacteroidia > Flavobacteriales > Flavobacteriaceae > Flavobacterium. The sequence goes on along the minus strand of CAYZBA010000028.1, from coordinate 6,275 downwards.
CTTCTTCAACGATAACATTATCGACAGAGGCGTTGTATAGGTTTTCTGCTTTAGGCAAGTAAAACACAAGATTTGGGAACTCTTTTAGCATCTCTAAATCTCTGTCTTTGAGTGAGAATCCGTCTGTGATAACTAAGATGTCTTTGTGTTGACCGGTGTGTTGTGATTTGATGCGTTGCAATTGATTTTCAAGTGAAAACTCATTGGGGCTAAAGTTTAGGTTTTGCAAGTCTTTTTCGATAGATTTGATATCAGTATCATAAAACGAATTGTCGTTTGTAAGGAGTGTAAAAGTTTGGTGTTCGTCTAGATTTTGCATCAAGTCTTGAATGCTTCGCTTAAGGATTTCACCTTGTTTTCCTAGCGCTTGCATTGAATGAGAGTTATCTAAGACTATATAAAGCTTATTGTTTTTGCTAGTAGAATTCTCTGCCTTTTTGTATGGTTGAGCAAAAGCGAGGATTATAAAGGTGAGGAGTAGTAATCGGGTGAAAAGCAAAAGCCATTTTTTGATCTGAGAGCTTTTACGAGTCTTTATATCAAGTTCTTGGAGAAATTTTACGTTGGTAAAATATTCTTTTTTGAATTTTCTGAGTTGGAAAAGATGAACAATGACAGGGATTGCCAATAAGAACAGAAAATACAGGAATTCCGGATGTCTAAACTGCATCGTTTTTTTAAGTTACGAAAATATGAAAAAGATTTGGAATAGAAAATTATTTTATACATTTACCCCAATATAAACGAGTATCTTATGAAGAAAATTTTTACTATTCTGGCTCTATGGGTTTTGTTTTTGGGTTGGGCTCAAAACCCGGAGCGAACTACTGATTTATATGTTGCTTTTGTAGCAGACATTACTCCGTCTAGAGCAGAGGCTATTCTTTCATCATTTAATATAGTGGCCGAGAGGGCAGTTCCGCTAAGTGAGGAGAAGTTTCAAGAGATGGAAAGCGAAGCCATACGTGTATCTGGGGATGCTATTTCCATCAAGAATCTTCAAAGAATCTATAAGGTTGTAAATGAAGAATTTAGTGATTTTGACTTAAAGTTTCTAGCGAACGAATTACAACAGTTCTCGGAAGTGAGATACTGTGATTTGATGAGCAGAACCCCCATTAAACCGCCTTTTGATATTCCGCCTGTTACACCAAATTATTTTCCGTTACAAACGTATATAGGAGTAAATCCGGGGGTGAATATGGAATATGCTTGGAATATGAATCTTAAGGGTCAAGGTATTCGAGTGAGAGATGTGGAGTATGGTTTAAACAAAAATCACGAGGAGTTTCACCAAAATCCGAATGTGAGAATTGCTCCGGGATACACGATTCACTCGGCTATTACGGCTGATTATAGCGAACACGGAACCGGGACTTTTGGAGTTGTAGTGGCTGATCACGGGAACTATGGAGTGAGCGGAATGGCTCATGGTGTAGATGAGATGGTACTTTTTCCGGAATATACCGTTCAATATGGGTATAATAGGGTTTATGCTGTTAGTTTAGCCTTAGCCAACTCGCAACAAGGTGATGTTGTGATTTATGAAATGCAAACCGGGGGAGCCACTCAAGAAGATGAAAATTATGTTCCTGCAGAATATGATGCAGCCATTTGGGATTTAACCAAAGCGGCTTCTGATTTAGGGATTGTAGTTGTTGCTGCAGCAGGAAATGGAAATCAAAATTTAGATGACCCGGCTTATGCCAGTTATATGAACAGAGGTAATAGCGGAGCGATTATAGTAGGGGCGGGGACACCAGACTTGCAGCACGATAGAACCTGGTTCAGCACGTATGGTTCTAGAGTAAACGTTCAAGGTTGGGGTTGGAATGTGCTTAGCACCGGATATGGATATTATTCTAAGATAGGAGGGGATTTTAACCAACAATACACCATGTTTTCCGGAACAAGTTCTGCTACGCCTATTGTTGCTTCATGTGTAGCCGTGTTACAATCTTACTATCATTCACTTACGGGAGACTATTTAAATTCGGCACAGCTCATCCAAATATTGCAAGACACCGGAATTCCTCAAGGGCCAAGTATGGAATATCCGGGAAATATTGGTCCGCTACCGAATATGGAAGCCGCTTTAGCCTATGTGTATGTTTTAAGTAGGAATGGTGTGGCCGAAAAACCAAGTTTTACGGTTTATCCGAACCCGTTTGAGACAGAAATTCACATTATGGGGATTAATGGTAGTGTTGAAAGCGTAAAAGCTGAGCTTTATAATGCTTTAGGGCAACGCGTTTTACAAGGTTCTTTTATAGGACAAGGCACACTTTCTACGAGTGATTTAGAACAGGGAATGTATTTTTTGAAACTCACACAGAACGGAAAAACAACCACTCATAAAGTGATTAAAAAGTAAGTCCAAATAGACATAAGAAGAAACCCCTGAGCCAACTCAGGGGTTTTGTTGTTTTAAAGAATTTCCGACAGTTTTTTTGTGAGGTTTTTCCGACTGTATTGTTGCAGACCAATCGGATGGGATTTTAGGTTGTTTTCTTTGTATTGTCGATAGTAATTCAGAATAGATTCTTTTAGTCTGTCTTTTTCGGAATAATCAAAAAACACTCCTGTATTGGTCGAAACAATAATATCTTTAATATCTGATTCATCATTGGCTATTGCCAGAATAGGCCGACCCGAGACCATATATTCGAACAGCTTGCCCGGAAGAATTGCCTTTGTTTGATAGGAATCTGATTCTATCAGCAATAAAACTTGTGATTTTCGCTGTTCTTTTACGGATTGTAGGTGAGATAAGTAGCCTAAATTATTAACGTATTTCTCTAATTTGAATTCTTTTATAGCGTTCAAAACCTCTTGGCTAACAATTCCGATGAGTTTGAGTTCAAAATCCTTTTTAAAGTCTTGGTTTTCGTTGATAAGTTCTCGAAGAGCTTTCCACAGAATTCTAGGGTTTCGCTCTGAGAGAAAAGAACCAATATGGGCCAATGAAAACTTTTGATCCAGAGGTTGTTTTTCGATTTTTTCTATGTCGTAGCCATTGGTAATTACCTCAATAGGTTGGGGAGTGATTTGCTCAAATTCTGCTTTTGTGGAAGGGCTGGTTACCACAATCTGATTGGCTGATTGTAGTACTTTTCTTTCCAGCTCTTTATGCTTTTTTTCTGATTTTGCCGATAGTTTTAAGTCTTTGTGATATACAATACTTGTCCAGGGGTCCCGAAAATCGGCAATCCATTTGATGTTGAGTTTTTTTTGCAAACCAAGGCCAATCAGGTGTAGGCTATGAGGTGGTCCTGTAGTAATCACCGTTTCGATTTTGTTTTCTTGAATATATTTTTCTAAGAATTTAATCGAAGGCTTAACCCATAATACTCTGGCATCCGGAATAAAGAAATTTCCTCTAATATAAAGCAGTAATCGTTCTAGAAACGATTGATTTTTCTTTTTTGGGATGATTCCGGAGCTTATTGTTTGTGTTTTTTTCTTTGAAAAAAGCGAAGCCACCCTATAAGGTTCTCTGATTTTTTGTTTTAGGATTGTGAGATTCGCAAAATCTTCTTTCAGATTTTCGTCGATAATAGGGTAGGTGGGATTTTCGGGTATATAAACTATAGGTTCGACTTCGAACTCAGGCAAATATTTTACGAATTTCAACCAACGTTGCACTCCCGGCCCTCCGGAAGGAATCCAATAATAAGTAATAATTAGGACTTTTTTGGCCAAAACGAACTTGTAATTTTCTTACAAAGATAAAAATATAAATCTCTACAGCATGAAATATTTGTTTGTAATTAGAGGAATTTCCACGGTTTTGGGGCAATACCAAAAAGAAAGTAGTATATTTGTAATTCATTTTTTGCCCATTCTTCAATGCAAAAACCAAAAAATATTGCTGTTGTAGGCTCAGGATTAGTAGGTACGCTACTAGCTGTATATTTAAAAAAACTAGGACATCAGGTGCATGTATATGACCGTAGTCCGGATATTAGAACCATAGAATTTTCAGGTCGTTCTATCAATTTAGCTGTATCTGATAGAGGATGGAGAGCTTTGGAAGAAATTGGAATTGCAGATCAAATTCGTGAGATTGCTATTCCGATGGAAAAAAGAGCCATTCATACCGGGACCGATACGATTACCTTTCAACCTTATGGAAAAGAAGGCGAAGCTATTTATTCGATTTCACGAGGTGTTTTAAATCGAAAGATGATAGATGTAGCCGAGCGATTCGGGGTTGAATTTTTCTTTGAAAAGAAAATTTGGGATGTTACGCTTTCTACTGCTACACTTCATATGGGTGAAACAGAAAGAGGGGAATGGACGGATATACAATACGACATAGTTTTTGGTGCAGACGGAGCTTTTTCGAGAGTAAGACATCGCATGCAACGCCAGAGTATGTTCAACTATTCTCAGGAGTTTCTCACTATTGGATATAAGGAATTAAACATTCCGGCCAATGCTGACGGGAGCTATAAAATTGATAAGAATTCCCTTCATATTTGGCCTAGAGGGAAGTATATGCTTTCGGCTTTGCCAAATTTGGATGGAAGTTTTAACTGTATTTTGTTTATGCCTTTTGAAGGGGAAAACTCTTTTGAAAAGTTGCAAACCAAAGAGGATGTAGTTGAGTTTTTTGCCAAGAATTTTCCTGACACACAAGCTGTAATGCCTAAGTTGGTAGAGGATTTCTTTAAGAATCCGACCAGCTATTTGGTGACCATGAAATGTTATCCGTGGACGTATGAAGACAAAGTGGCTCTTATTGGCGATGCTTGTCATGCTATTGTTCCGTTTTACGGGCACGGAATGAACGCCGGATTTGAGGATATTACGATTCTAGGGCAAATGATGCATAAATACGGTGATGATTGGAAAGCCATTTTTCAAGCTTACCAAGAAGAGCGCAAACCTAATGCAGACGCCATAGCTGAGTTATCTTTCCGCAATTTTATGGAAATGAGTTCAGACACCGCTGATGCAAAATTCTTGCTTCGTAAGAAGATTGAAAATTGGTTTTCTGAGAAACATCCTGAGTTGTGGCAGCCTTTATACAGTATGGTAACTTTTAGTGCTATTCCTTATAAAGATGCTTTGGCTTTGGGGGACAAGCAAAATGCCATCATGAAAAAAGTAATGCAACTTCCTGATATTGAGCATAAATGGAACTCAAAAGAGGTGGAAGATTTGATATTAAAAGAAATAGGAGAGTAATTCTCTGAATTTTTAAATATTTTTAAATAAACCTTACTATTTATAGTATGGTTTATTTTTTTATATAAATTACACAATTTAGAAAGTTAAAAAATCGTTATCTGATAAAAATATTAATTGTTTAACCATCCAAAACAAAGTAGTTATGTCAGGTATTAATTTTTCTAGAAAAGAATGGATTGATTTGGTTTTTGAAGACCGAAACAAATCCTATGGAGCTTACCAACTTCGTGTAGAAAGCGGTGAAACCATGCTCAAAGCTCTATTTTTGGGAGTTTTGTTGTTAATGAGTCTTGTGAGTATTCCTGTGATTGCTAATCATTATAATAAAAATGAGGAGAAGATTGTTCCGGAGTCTATTGAGAGAGTTCTTCCTCCGGTAACATATATCAAAGATTTACCTAAACCAGAGCCTAAAGTACCTGAAAAACAAGCAACTCAAGTATCTGCTGTAGATGTGCAAAAGGACGTAATTCCGACAATTACTGAACATACAACCACCCCAACAGAAATGCTTTCAAGGGATGAGGTTAAAGGTTTAGTGACAGGGAATGATAACATAGAAGGTCGAGAAGGCGGTTCGTTTATAGCTACTAATCCGGGGGTTGAGAACGCTGAAGGCGCCGAAAGCGGAAGTCCACAGGGTATTGAGGGAGGTATTCATAAAACATTTGAAGTCGATATGGCGCCGGAATTTCCCGGAGGATTAGATAGTTTTTATAAATCTGTAAGTAAGAATTTCAAAATTCCGGAAATCAACAAACAAACTACGTTGATTGTTTATGTATCATTTGTAGTTGAGACAGACGGAAGTTTATCAGACATTCAAGTGATGAGAGATCCGGGTCACGGACTTGGTCAAGAAGCCGTGCGGGTTTTAAAGAATATCAGAACCAAATGGAGGCCCGGCGTTAAAAATGGAATTCCTGTACGGACTTCTTATAATCTTCCTATAAAGGTAAATGTGAGATAAGCACCAAAAACTGTCTAAGAGATTTAGGCAGTTTTTTATTTGACTATTATTTAAATTGTGAGAAACCTTTGAAATACAGATTTTCGTGGTATACAGAAAACACTATAAT
>CAYZBA010000027.1:14045-17113 GCA_964476555.1 uncultured Flavobacterium sp. | reverse complement strand
TTTGGTAGCCTTTTTTGTTTTAAAATAATGGTAGTCAGTAAACAAAAAGAGCTACTACTAAGAGTAGCCCTCCAACATTTATAATATGAGAAACTAACTGAGATTTATTGTTTAATGAGTTTCAAGTTCTGTTTGTTGTTTGCTTTTATGATGTATACGCCTCGGCTCAAATCTCCGACATACATCAGGTTATAAGCCTCTCTACCTTCAAAGCGTTTCACGATTTGTCCGGAAAAGTTATATACTACAACTTCTTTGGTATCTTGATTGAAAGCGATATAGTCTGTAGCCGGGTTTGGATACATTTTCAGTTCTTCTGTAGTCACAAAACTATCTGAAGACAAAACCGCTTGTTGATTTCCGAAAATTCGGAATTCTCCCGGTTGTAAGGTAATTGGGGCAGCCGTGTTGGTTACGTTGATCGTCTCATTATTCATCAAGTTATACCACACTCCTGTGTAAGGAAAATCAGGTACGATTTGTTGAGTGGTTACTTCGAAGTTGGCTAGAATCACCACGTTTTTAAGTTCTGAGTCCGGCATATCATCGTTCCAGATATAAATTCGAGGTTTTAGTGTTCCGGAATTAATGGTATAGCTTCCTGAGAAAACCTCGTTATTCACCTTCATATTGATAATTTTGGACCAGTCTGCATAGATTTTATATCGCTGAGCATTGGCTAACCAATTGTTTTCCCATTGGGGTTGTGGTTTAGTCGCCAGCTTACAGTCTCCGTCTGTCCCTCCGGGTGGATTAACGGTTCCGTTTTCACAAGTAAAAATGGAATTTTCCATACCCAACTCTCCGAAATGCCAAATCATTTTAGGCCCCGGGATAGTAAGCGAAACCGCTCCTAAAGCAGACATTCTCGACAATGCTACATTGAGGTTTTTCACGTTATGGCTAGTATTCGATGAATTTCCGTATTGTAAGTTTTTATACATCAATCGCTCTTCGTCATGACTTTCGGCATATCCTACGAGTCTTGCTCCTTCGAAACCTCGGCTAACATGCCCCATACGGTTAAAGTTAGAGCTTGGGTTTGAGGCATATCCCATTGTCAATTGATTATAAGGCTCTGTCATGATTCCCCAAAGCATGATTCCTTTACCTTCGTCAAATCGGTAATCGGCCCATTCTTTTTCTTCGTTATCAGGCCCTAGGTGTTCGAAAATCACATAATGGTCAGGGTCGATACTCCATGAGTAATCTGCATATTCTTTCAGCACCGCTACCCTATCAGCTTGATAGCTGTTCGTACAGTTTTCTTGAGCAGCACTATTGCCTGTATAAGGGCAGTTTTGAGTGAATCCTTTGGTAAGGTCCCAACGGATACCATCGATTCTGTATTCTTCTATCCAATGTTTGATAACTCGTTTGGTGTAGTATTTTGTATAGTTGCTTTGGTGGTTGAAGTCGTTGCCCACGTTGTAACTATGCATGGCTTGTTGGTTGAAATACGGGTTTTCAGCATTCGGTTCTCCCCATCCGTCATTTTCAGGGTCGTTCATCCACATTCTCACCAATGGATTTCTGCCGAAGGCATGGTTGATAGCCAAGTCTAAGATTACGGCTATTCCGTTTTCGTGACACAAATCCACGAATTCTTTAAGCTTGTCCGGCGTTCCGTAATATTTATCCAAAGCCATGTGAAAAACGGTATTATAGCCCCAACTTTCGTTGCCTTCGTACTCCATAACCGGCATGAGTTGAATGGCGTTTACGTGTAAGCTTTTGAAGTAATCGATACGGTCTATCAAATCCTGAAAATTTCTGTTGGCATCAAAGTCACGAATCAAGACTTCATAGATAACCAATTTCTCTTTATCAGGCTTTTGAAAGTCGTTTACTTGCCACTCATATTCCGGTTGTCCGGTTTGTAATACGGTTACTTCTCTTTCTTGACCTTCGGGATAAGCCGGCATGTTAGGATAACTCGATGCAGGAATCCATGGGTCATCAAAAGGCGACAACACCAAAGTAGAATACGGGTCTGCTGTTTTGACAATTTTCGGAGCATTAGCAGGCACATCAGTCATATCGCATACCCAATATTGGTAGGTGTAAACTTCTTGTGGTTCTAAACCTGAAAGATGAATCCAGAATTTCCCTGTGTCAGGGTCTTTTTTCATCAAATAACTGCCATCTGGTTGCCAATTATTAAAGCTTCCGGCTACGTAAACAAAATCCTTAAAAGGAGCATCCAGAACCAAATAGGCTCCAGTATTGGTATCGTCATAATTGATTCCGTCTTCTAATCCTTCAGGCATAGCTTCTATGGAGAGGCCGGGATTTGTCACAACCGAAAAGGTTTTGGTGATGGTGTTGCCATTTTGAGTTACATCTAATTCGTAATTTTGATTTTGAGTGATGTTGTTATGCGTATAAGAGTAATTCGAAGTGTTCGTATTTGTATGAATTACAACTCCGTTTGACTTCAGCGTATAGCTGGCATTGCCACCGGTATTATTGGCAGCTATTGAAAAGTTACTTCCGCTTTCTAGGAGAGTAACGCTATTTGGAGCGGGTGAAGTAAGGTTCATCTGAAAAGCTCCGACGGATATAAAGTAATCTTGGGTTTGAGGCGAACCTGCGGCTGCCCTGAAAACCACACAAATTTGGGTTATTGTACTGGTTGTTGGCACTCCGAAATAAGTAAACAAATCGGGCGACAAAACCAGATGATAAATATTTCCGGAGACATGAGTTAAAGCAGGTTGATTACTGTTATTTCCCCAATCGCCTATCACATATTGCCATTGATTGTCGTTTACCGTAAGCCCGATATGGGCATATATAGTTCCCGAATAAGAAGCCATCGCTGTACCGGTTTTATCAAAAACCAAAGTAATGGGCGCATTGGCTTCTGCCGGATTGGGCAAGGTAGAAACTTGAGCAAAACTGAAACATCCGATTAAAAGAAATAATAATAAATAGCTGAATTTTTTCATGAATTTATAATTAAAAGGCTGCCTGATCCCTCAGACAGCCTTTGTTATGGATTTTAATTTTGTGTAATGGTGTAGGTGTAAGCTCTTGGCTGGCTCAAATCAAGGATTACGGTATAG
>CAYZBA010000027.1:0-13945 GCA_964476555.1 uncultured Flavobacterium sp. | reverse complement strand
ACAAATTTATATTCTCCGTCAAGCCATACATAACCCTCGAAGTCTGTTCCGTCAGGAGTTGAAGCAGCCAATAGCGGAGCTGTACTTGGGCTCCAACCTTGATGGTTACCAGGAACTGCCAATAGAGGTAATACTACTTGAATACTTTGATAAGGAGTCACTGTAATGGTTTGAATGTTTGAATAAGCAAAATTTTCAGAAAGCTCAGTAACCGCCATTATGCGAATATCTACTGAATTGCTTTCTCCAAAAGCGATAGCTCCTGATTCGTTAGCCACTAAAGCATTGTGTAAACGAGTCATGGCGTTGTTAATATCTCCGTAAGTAAAGCTAGTGTTCAACTCCGTTGTTCCGTTTGAGAATAGGCGAACTGCATCAATGAAGTCACTTCCCTCCGGAGCGATTTGGATGTAATACTTGATAGTTCCGTTATATTCACCCTGAGCAGCTGCCCAAGTAAATGTTCCTGCTTGTTCCATTTCGTTTTGGCCTTCTACTACTACAAAATCAGTTGTAGTTGGCGCTTCTAATACAGGTGCTGTAATGATTTCTTCACCCGGAAATACATTAATATTTGGGTCTTCGTCTCCACAAGATGTCATTGTGAAAGCTACCAAACCTGCCAATAAATAGGTTATCTTTTTCATATCTTTATCTGTTTATTTAATGTTTTATCTCTGGTTATTTTAATAGCCCGGATTCTGAGGCAATAGGTTTTGATTTGCATTTAGGGCAAACTGAGGGATTGGGAAGATTTTCTTATTTGGGTCTGTCACTGTTTTTTCCCACCAAACGTCAGTAAACTTACCGAATCGGATAAGGTCTTGACGTCTGTGACCTTCCCATAATAATTCTCTACCTCTTTCTTCTAGGATATCATCAAGAGTATATCCTGCGCCTTGAGTTATTCCGGCACGTGCTTTAATTTGGTTAACCAAATCATCTCCTGCACCTGCTCCGTTTAAGCGAACTTGAGCTTCAGCTTTTAGGAGAATAATATCTGCTAAACGGAAAATTACGAAGTCATTACTCAAATCTGCCGTTGCACCCGGAGCTACTTCATATTTAGCTACTCTCACTCCGGACATTCTGATTTGTTCTTGAGAATGGGTTCCGGTATTCATGTGTAGAGCAGGGATATTTGGGGTAAGAACTAGGTTTACTCCTCCGGCTTGGTCATCTACGATTGGTGTTCCGGTAATGGTGTATTGCTGGCCTTCTAGGAGTGCATATCTTCTGGTATCGTTGGCGTCGAAAGCGTTATAAGCGCTTTCCATCAGAGCAAAACCATTCCATGGAGCTACAGCCATGTCGAATGTTTGTTGCGAGAGGTAGTGTAAAGTTCTCATGTGAAGGTTAAACCCTTTGAAGTTGTCTTCGTCATAAGGAACGGTATAGATATTCTCTACAGAACCTTGATTGTTTGTTTTGAAAGGAGCCGCAGGGTCTGCTTCTAGGCTGTATCCGAATTCAAGTACCTTATCACAAGCTTGGATAGCTTCTGTCCACATGGGGGTTCCGGTATACACTTCTGCATTCATATACAGTTTTGCCAAGAGGGCATAGGCTGTCCCTTTGTTTATAGAAGTTGCTCCTACTCCTATAATTGGGTCATCGAGATACTCTACATTGTCAAGGATATCTTGCACAATGGTCTGGAATACTTCGGCTCTAGGAGTTTTTGAAGGGAACTCATCGGCTCCTGTGAACGTTCTAGGGAAAGGTACATCACCGTAGTTGTCTATCGCTAAATAGTAGAAGTAAGCTCTAGCGATAATTGTTTGAGCCAAAACTTTTCTTACTTGGCTATTTTCTTCTGCCCCCATTTCTAGGAGCTCGATAGCTCGGTTAGCTCTAGGCATGGTTTCGTAGATAAGTCTCCATTGTTGCTCAATAGCCTCGGTTGTTGGCCCCCAGGTGTGTTGGTGCAGCACTCTCCATTTTCCGCCGTCGTCCCAATCTCCTCCGCGAGTAGGTGCCGTAATGTAATCGGCTGTGATTTCTTGACAAAACCACCATCCGCCCCAATCAGCCAAGCCTTGTACTCTGGCGAAAACCGGATTAGCTACTCGAATAGCCTGTTCTTCGTTTTCCGGATATTGGTCTCCAGTAAGATAATCGTAGTTTTCTGTATCTAGATCGGTGCAAGCAAAAGTCAAAAGACTCAGCACTGCGATTCCTATTTTATGTCTAAGTTTCATATTCAGTGTGTATTAAAATGCTACGTTCAAACCAAATGTAATTGTCCTTGTTTTCGGATAGATATTATATTGGTCGTTTCCGAAATAAATTTCGTTGCTACCGTTTCCTCCCGAGAAGTTAATTTCCGGGTCAATACCTCCGTAATTTGTCAGTGTAAACACATTGTTCATTGCTGCATACAGACGCAGTTTGCTAATGCCTTTCATAATTTTAGGATTGTTGAAGTTGTATCCTAAATTGATATTGTCTAAACGCAAGAAGCTACCGTCTTCGATATAGTATGAAAGTGCTGAATAAGCTCCTTGAACGGTACCATTCAATAACACGGCTTCTGAATTTACGTTTCTTACACCGAGGTAGTCGGGGTTACCAAAAACCATATTTGTAGCATTATAGATATCGTGACCTACTACAGCGCGGAAAGACATACTCAAATCCCAATTTTTGTATTTGAAGTAGTTGCTCCAACCCATTTCGAAGTCAGGCAGTGCATTTCCGATTACTTTTTTGTGTTCGTCGGATTGTGAAACATCGGATAAGTAGTGTAATTCTCCGTCATTTCCTCTGATTAACCATTGTCCGTTTGACACTCCCGCATATTCAAAGCCATAGAAAGTTCCCAATTGGTAACCCTCGTCCATTCTTTGAGTTGATACTCCAACCAGACCAGGACCGGAAATATATCCTACGTCGATAAAGTCATAGTCATAATATCCGTTACCTAAAGATTTTACGGTTTGTTTGTTGCTAGAGTAAATCAAAGTAGAAGTCCATTTGAAGTTGTCGTTATCGAAAACTCTTCCGCTTAGAGTGAGTTCGACCCCTTTGTTTTCCAAGTGCCCCCCGTTGATATAGGTAGTACCGGAGAAGTTGGTTTCGATTGGGATGTTGTTGTTGGCAATCAACATGTTTTTGATGTCTTTTTTGTAGTATTCTACTGAACCTGATATTCGGTCGTTGAACAATCCGAAATCAACTCCTAGGTTTAGCTCGTGGTTTTCGTCCCACTGTAAGTCCGGATTTGCATTACTGTAATAGTTTAGGTTTACGATAGGGTCACCTGTATCAGGGTCTACTCCTACTCCTACGTATCCTACTCTAAGATCAGTCACACCTACAGGGATGTTACTGTTACCTGACATACCGTAGCTTGCACGAATCTTGAACATGTTCAAAGTCGAGAAGTTTTCGGTTATGAAGCTTTCGTTGGCCACATTCCAAGCTACCTGAACAGAAGGGAAAATTCCCCATTGATTGTCTTTTCCGAACACAGATGAGCCATCTCTACGGATTGTTGCAGTGAGATAATATTTTGAGTTGTAGTCATAGGATGCTCTGGCAAATAATCCGATATCTTTACGTTCAGCTTTATAAGAGTCTATATCTCCTAATAAAACATCCTCGAATTGTTGCATATCATCAGCCCCTAAAAGGTTTGATATTGGTTTTCTTCCTTGTCCTGAGAAGCCATCCCAATCTGTCGCTCTGTAAGAATATCCTGCGACTACAGCTAGGTTGTGTTTTTCGTTAAATGTTTTATTGTAGTTTAAGGTAGCCTCCATTAGCCCTTGTTCCCAATTTCCGTAGTTTCGTCTTCCGTAACCTTGTCTGATTAGGGTAGGTTGTCCCCCCATGTTATTGGTATATTTAGGTTCGAAGTAAGTAGATTCGCTATCGTTACGTATGTAGCTCAAAGCTAATTTAGCGTGTAATCCGCTAATAATTTCTAAATTGAAGTTAGTATATCCGTTTAAGCGTTTCGCGTCTCTAACGTTTTGAATTTGACTTCTGGATGCTACGGGGTTGAAGTAGTTAAACATACTTGATTCAAAGTAAGTTCCGTCAGCGTTATAAATTGGGTCTGTTGGTAGTCTTTGGAAGGATTGGAAAAGCACATCTGTACCGCCATTACCACCATAATTAACGTAGTGGTTGGCTTCGATGGTTGCCCAACCTCCCATATCAATAGTAAGGCGATTGTCAAAAGATTTCTGCGTAATATCTAACTTACCTGTAGTTCTTTTTTTCTCGGTTCCTTTAATCACACCTTCAAAGTCGGTATGGGTGATAGAAGCACGATAATTACTTTTTTCTGTACCTCCGGAGATAGCGACGTTATGGTTATAGGTTAACCCGGTTCTGTACAGTTCGTCTTGCCAATCTACGTTTCCTCCGTTATCGATAAAGCTTATTCCCTTATCGGCCATAGCTTGTCTGTACTGGCTTGCAGAAAGTAGATCGAGACGGTTGGCCACATTATCTAGAGCTACATAAGCGTTATACTCTATAGTCGTAGCCCCTTCTCTACCTCTTTTAGTAGTAATAAACACTACGCCATTGGCTCCGTCTGCTCCATAGATAGCCGTAGAAGCAGCATCTTTCATCACATCATACGAAACGATATCTTCGGGAGCAATGGTAGTAATATCTACCCCTCTGATTCCGTCTACCACATAAAGCGGACTACCTGAAGCGGCAAATCCTGCAGCACCTCTGATTCTCACATCGAATCCTGCGTTAGGGTCACCTCCTTGTTTGGTGATTACAACACCGGCAGCTTTTCCTTGCAGGCCTTGAATTGGGTCTACTAAAGTTCCTTGGTTAAGTTGATCTGCCGTAACTTTGGATACGGCACCTGTGATGTCTTTTTTCTTTACGGACCCATACCCTACGACCACAACTTCATCTAATAGAGAAGTGTTTTCTACCATTGCGATAGTAACTGTGGTTTGACCTTCATATACTAAGGTGTAGGTATTAAACCCGATAAAAGAAAAATTAACTACATCTCCCTTATTCACATCGGTTAAGGTAAAATTACCATCAAAATCTGTAGAAGTTTGGGATGTACCTCCTTGAATAGTTACACTTACACCTGGTAAGGGCAACCCTGAAACTTTATCTGTTACTGTTCCTTTGAGAATATTTTGAGCCATGAGACTCAACGGAAAAAAGAGCAGTAAAAACAGAAACTTTTCATACGTTGTTTTCATACACTTTGCTTAGTTAATGGTTTTATATTTTCACTTCAAGGGTTAAATTTATGTTAACAAATTCAAATAAGAAAATGTGGGTTGATAAAAAGCTCAACGAAATCGTTATAGTGTTTAAAACTTTCTTTAAAACGCATTTTTTAATCTCTGAAATTTACAGAACCAAAAAATAAACCTACTTTTATTGTCAAAATTCAGACAAATGAAAAAACAAGTAACCCTAAAACAGATTGCCAAAGAGCTGGATGTATCGATTTCGACTGTTTCTAAGTCTCTGAAAGACAGTCCGGAAATTAGCGAAGACACCAAGCAAAAGGTGCAAGCTTTTGCCCGAATGTACAATTATAAACCCAACAATATTGCCTTGAGTCTAAAAAACAGAAAGACTCAAACCATAGCGGTGATTATTCCGGAGATTGTACATTACTTTTTCTCTACGGTTATTACGGGCATTGAGCAAGTGGCTAACGAAAAAGGCTACAACGTAATCATCTGTCTTTCCGGAGAGTCTTTCGACAAAGAAATCATCAATATGGAAATGTTGGCCAACGGAAGTATCGATGGTTTTATCATGTCGTTATCGAAAGAAACTCAGGCAAAAAAGGATTACCATCACATTAATGAAGTTATCAAACAGGGTATGCCGGTAGTGATGTTTGACAGAGTGGCCAATGACATCTTGTGTGACAAAGTGATAATTGATGACGTTCATGCGGCTTATTCGGTCACCGAATATTTTATTAATAAAGGTTGTAAGAAAATTGCGCTCATCTCTACGGTAGACTACATCAGTGTTGGAAAACTACGAACAGAAGGTTACTCTAATGCTTTGAGAGACAACAACATTAAGATAGACGAAAATCTCATACTGAAAATAGAAGATATTGAACATTGCAGTACTCCTATCGAAGAACTGGTTAAAAACCATGATTTCGATGCTTTGTTTGCGGTAAACGAGCTCTTTGCGGTAAACGCTATCAAAGCAGCTCACAAACTAGGCAAAAAAGTACCTGAAGATTTTGCCGTTATCGGATTCACAGACGGAATCATCTCAAAATTTTCGACTCCGAGTATTACAACGATAAGTCAAAATGGTATTAAAATGGGGCAAAAAGCAGCCGAAATGCTCATCGAACGTCTGGAAGCCGAAGAGGAATTCGAAGGGCAATACCGAACCGAAGTTATTGAAACTCATTTAGTGGAAAGAGAATCAACTAAAACGTTATAGTTAAAAAATATTAGCTTTTCGGTCAAAAAAAGTAAATAAAGATTAAAAATTAACGCTATATTTGTCATCAAATAATCAGGATTTATATTTTCACTTCACTCATAAATCTTGATAAGCAAAGCGCTTATCGTATTGTATAACCATAAATTACGATAATGAAAAAGCGTAGATTAGGTTTCTGGGAAATCTGGAACATGAGTTTCGGGTATCTTGGAATCCAAATGGGTTTTGCCTTGCAAAATGCCAATGCCAGTCGTATCCTCCAAAACTTTGGTGCAGATGTTCACAGCCTCTCTTGGTTTTGGCTCGTTGCTCCGCTAACCGGACTCATCGTGCAGCCCATCATTGGTCATTATTCTGACCGTACTTGGACACGTTTCGGACGTAGAAAACCCTATTTTCTTTTCGGAGCCTTGATGGCCGCTATCGGGTTGATACTCATGCCACAATCGGATGTGCTCACTTCTCTAATGCCTGCTTTGTGGGTTGGAGCCGGAATGCTGATGATTATGGATGCTTCGTTCAACATTGCTATGGAACCTTTCCGAGCTTTGGTGGCTGATATGCTGCCTTCTGACCAGCGAACCTTAGGCTTTAGTATTCAAACCGTACTGATAGGAATCGGAGCTGTAATTGGCTCTGCCCTTCCGTATGTTTTGAGCAATTGGTTTGACGTATCGAACGTTTCGGAAAGTGGTGTTCCGTATAACGTCGTGTTGTCTTTCATCATAGGAGCGGCGGTGTTAGTAGGGTGTATTTTAATCACCGTAAGCACGACCAAAGAGTACACTCCGGAAGAACTCAAGCAATTTGACAAAGAAGAAATCGCCGTTACAGAAGAAAAAACCAGTTTGTTGAACATTATTTCGGACTTTGCCAAAATGCCCGAGACGATGCGACAACTCAGTTGGGTTCAGTTCTTTTCGTGGTTTGGGCTATTCGGGATGTGGGTTTTTAGCACACCGGCTATTGCTCATCACGTGTACGGCTTGCCTTTGTCTGACAGCAGTAGTGCGCAATATCAAGAAGCAGGTGACTGGGTGGGCATTCTATTTGGAGTTTATAACCTCATTTCTGCCATTTTTGCCTTTTTCTTACCGTTTATTGCTAAAAAATTAGGTCGTAAGACGACACATGCCGTATCGCTAATCATTGGTGGTTTGGGGCTAATTTCTATTTATTTTGCACCGAATCCGTATTGGCTTGTGGCCTCGATGGTGGGGGTTGGTGTGGCTTGGGCAAGTATATTGGCGATGCCTTATGCTATTTTGGCCGGGTCTATTCCTGCTAAAAAGATGGGAGTTTATATGGGAATCTTCAACTTCTTTATCGTAATTCCGCAAATTATCAATGCACTCGTTGGTGGGCTTATCGTAAAATATCTTTACAACGGTAATCCGATTTTTGCCATTGTGACCAGCGGAGTTTCCTTCGTTTTAGCAGCCATTTTCGTATTTAGAGTAAAAGACGTTGACGACACTACCCACTAAGATGAAACAGCAAAAGACATTCATATTTGACCTCGACGGAGTCATCGTCGACACAGCTAAGTATCACTTTTTGGCTTGGAAAAAAGTAGCCGACCAACTCGGAATTGAGTTTACACAACAACACAATGAATTATTGAAAGGAGTTAGCCGAATTCGCTCTTTGGAAATCATATTAGAATTGGGCCACCAACAGATTTCTGACTCGGAGTTTGAGACACTTTTAGCTCAAAAGAATGCCGATTACTTGAGCTACATCGAAAAAATGGACGAAAGTGAAATCTTGGTCGGAGTATTAGACACTTTGGAATTCATCAGACAAAAAGGATGGAAAATTGTGCTGGGTTCTGCCAGCAAAAACGCTCAGCCTATTTTGGTTAAAACCGGGCTGCTCCCGTTTTTTGATGCTATCGTAGACGGTAATGATGTATCTAAGGCTAAGCCTGATCCGGAAGTATTTTTGACCGGAGCGGCTAAAGTGCAAGCATTGCCCGAGCAATGTATCGTATTCGAAGACTCCGTAGCCGGAATCGAAGCAGCCAACATAGCCGGAATGACCAGTATTGGGATTGGTGACTCAAGTGTTTTGAGTAAAGCGCAATACGTATTTAAAAACTTTACAGAGATAACAAAAGAATTTTTAGAAATCGTTTAATTGGAGCTCCAGCCTCTGAGGACGAGCTGGATATTGGAAACAAAGAAACAATGAATCAGGATTATATCATACCTAACGATTGGTCTATCATCGAAGAAGGATTTGACAGAGAAAGAGTTAAATCATCAGAAAGCTTATTCAGCATTGGCAATGGCGCTATGGGGCAACGTGCGAATTTTGAAGAGCAATATTCAGGAAAGACATTTCAAGGAAGTTATATAGCCGGAATTTATTATCCGGACAAAACAAAAGTGGGTTGGTGGAAAAACGGGTATCCGGAATATTTTGCCAAAGTGCTGAATGCACCTAATTGGATAGGCATCGATGTTGAAATCAACGGAGAGCACCTTGACCTGAATACCGCTAAAGCCGTTCGCCACTTTAGAAGAGAGTTGAATATGAAAGAAGGCTGGCTCAGTCGTTCTTTTATGGCTCAACTTCAAAACGGCACTGAAGTCGAAGTCAGCGTGCTTCGCTTTTTGTCGCTTGAATTAGACGAAGTGGGCGCAATTCGTTACCAAATCAAACCACTCAATCAAGCGGCTAAAATCACCTTTAAGCCCTATGTGGATTCGGGTGTAAAGAACGAAGATGCCAATTGGGAAGAGACTTTTTGGGAGCCTTTGGACAGTGGTTATGAGAAAGATTTTGGATTTGTTCAGGCCAGAACCTACAAAACCCTTTACAATGTGGTTACGTTTATGGAAAGTGCCACTTTCGTGAATGGCAATAAACAACAACTAACGCCTAAATATACACAAACACAAACCAAAGTACAGTTGGAATACGAACTCGAGGTTCAACCCAGCCATGAAGCTACTTTGATAAAATTCGGAGGATATGTAGTTTCTACGAATCATCCGGAAGGTGAACTGCTTTCGGCCAGCAAGGGCGTTTTGAAAAAAGCGAATGAAAAAGGCTTTGAAAGCTTATTGCAAGACCAAAAAGAAGCTTGGGCAAAAATATGGGAGATGGCCGATATCACTATCGAAGGCGATACCAAAGCACAACAAGGGATTCGTTTTAACATCTTCCAACTCAATCAAACCTATTTAGGTAAGGACGCTCGCCTTAACATTGGCCCGAAAGGTTTTACGGGTGAAAAATACGGTGGTTCTACATATTGGGATACAGAGGCTTATTGCTTGCCCTTCTATATGGCTACCAAAGACCAGAACGTGGCACGAAACCTTTTGGTGTATCGCTACAATCAGTTAGACAAAGCTATCGAAAATGCTCAAAAGCTAGGATTTACCAACGGAGCAGCGCTGTACCCTATGGTGACGATGAATGGCGAAGAATGTCACAACGAATGGGAGATTACTTTTGAAGAAATTCACCGCAACGGAGCCATTGCTTATGCGATTTTCAATTACGTTCGCTATACGGGAGATTATCAATACATTCCTGAAAAAGGATTAGAGGTTTTGATTGGCATTGCCCGCTTTTGGCATCAGAGAGCTAACTTCTCTAAAGACAAACAGAAATACGTCATCTTAGGCGTTACAGGGCCCAATGAATATGAAAACAACATCAACAACAATTTCTATACGAACTATATCGCTCAGTGGTGTATCAACTATACGACGGAGCAAATTCAAAAGATAGAAGCGGAATACAATTCTGATTTTGTAAGGATAATGAACAAGGCTCGTCTATCGAAATCAGAAATGGCAGAGTGGAAAAAAGTAGCAGACAATATGTATTTCCCGTATTCGGAAGAATTGGGAGTTTACTTGCAACAAGACGGATTCTTAGACAAAGAGCTCGTTCCGGTTTCGGAATTAGACCCGAGTCAAAGACCACTCAACCAAAAGTGGAGTTGGGACAGAATTCTTCGTTCGCCTTACATCAAGCAGGCCGATACTTTACAGGGATTCTACTTTTTTGAGGAGCATTTCACCAAAAAACAACTCGAAAAGCACTTCGACTTTTATGAACCGCTTACGGTTCACGAAAGTTCCCTCTCTCCTTGTGTACACAGCATTTTGGCCGCGAAATTAGGCAGAATGGAACAGGCCTATACCTTCTACCTCCGTACGTCAAGGCTTGACTTAGATGACTACAACAAAGAGGTCGAAGAAGGACTTCACATCACCTCAATGGCAGGAACTTGGATGAGTATTGTGGAAGGTTTTGGAGGAATGCGAGTGAAAAATGACAAACTCTATTTTGCTCCTAAATTACCATCACAGTGGAACAGTTTTTCGTTTAAAATCAACTTTAGACACCAAATCCTGAAAGTAAACGTTACAAAAGAAGCCACTATCTTTGAATTGGACGGCAATCGTGAGTTAGAAGTAATAGTAAACGACAAAGCGGTTGTGATTACGCCTAACAATCTAGTAAAAATATAATTCAACAACCTTGAGAGAGGTTTTAAACCATAACAAAATGAAAAAAATCGTTTTAGTCATCAGTTGTTTGCTATTCGGATACGGATTCGGACAGCAATTAAAATCGCCAAACGGAAGTTTCTCTATGGATTTTTCGTTGCTGGAAGACGGAACTCCTACGTATAAATTAACCTACAAAGGGAAGAAAGTCCTCAAGACCAGCAAACTCGGCTTGGAACTCAAAAATGACAAGAAATCGCTTTTGAATGACTTTGTGATAGTTGACACTCAGACGTCCACTTTTGATGAAACTTGGCAAACCGTTTGGGGCGAAGAAACCGAAATCCGCAACCATTACAACGAGTTGGCTGTTACTTTAAACCAAAAAGAGACCGACCGATTGATGACAATTCGCTTTCGTTTGTTTGATGACGGATTGGGCTTCAGATACGAATTTCCTCAACAGAAAAACTTGGTTTATTTCGTCATTAAAGAAGAAAGAACCGAATTTGCGATGACCGGAGACCACACTGCTTTTTGGATTCCGGGTGACTATGACACTCAGGAGTATGACTACACCGAATCAAAACTATCAGAAATTCGAGGTTTATTTGATATTGCCTTGACGGATAATGCTTCACAAACGCAATTTTCTAAAACCGGAGTGCAAACCGCTCTGATGATGAAAACGACAGACGGACTTTACATCAACCTTCACGAGGCTGCTTTGATTGATTATGCTTGTATGCACTTGGAATTGGATGACAAGAACTTGGTTTTCACCTCTCACCTTACTCCCGATGCCAAAGGAGACAAAGGCTACATTCAAACTCCGTTTAACACACCTTGGAGAACCATTATTGCCAGCTATGATGCTCGAGATATTCTGGCTTCCCGTATGACGTATAACCTAAACGAACCTTGTAAAATCGAAGACACTTCGTGGATAAAACCGGTGAAATATGTGGGAGTTTGGTGGGAAATGATTACCGGAAAATCCTCTTGGGCTTATACAGATGATTTTCCTTCGATTCAATTGGGCGTTACAGATTATTCTAAAGCGAAACCTAATGGAAGACACGGAGCCAACACGGCACACGTAAAAGAACTCATCGATTTTGCGGCTGAACACGGTTTTGATGCGGTTTTGGTAGAAGGCTGGAACGAAGGTTGGGAAGATTGGTTTGGGAATTCCAAAGATTATGTCTTTGACTTTGTAACGCCATATCCGGATTTTGATGTAAAGGAAATTCAACGCTATGCTCAGTCGAAAGGAGTTCGAATGATAATGCATCACGAAACTTCGTCATCTGTTCGCAACTACGAAAGACATCTTGACAAAGCTTATCAGTTTATGGTTGACCACGGCTATAATACTGTAAAAAGTGGTTATGTAGGCGATATTTTGCCCAGAGGCGAACACCATTACAGCCAATGGATTGTAAATCATTATCAATATGCTGTAGAAAAAGCAGCCGAATATAAAATTATGGTCAATGCTCACGAGGCGGTTCGCCCAACGGGAATAGCCAGAACCTATCCGAACTTGATAGGTAACGAGTCTGCCAGAGGAACCGAATTTCAAGCTTTTGGCGGTTCTAAACCCAATCACGTGACCATTTTGCCCTTTACCAGACTTATTGGCGGGCCTATGGATTACACTCCCGGAGTATTCGAAATGGATATTTCTAAACTGAATCCGCACAACAATTCTCACGTAAACGCGACTTTGGCGAATCAATTAGCTCTCTATGTAACGATGTACAGCCCATTGCAAATGGCTGCTGATTTACCTGAAAACTACAACCGTTTCTTGGATGCTTTTCAGTTTATCAAAGATGTTCCGGTGGAATGGGCTACGAGCAAATACTTAGAAGCTGAGCCGGGCAAATACATCACTATTGCTCGAAAAGACAAAAACAGCAACAACTGGTTTGTGGGGAACGTAAACGGAACCGAAGTTCGTACGACCAAAATCAAACTCGACTTTTTAGAAAAGGACAAAAAATATAAGGCTACGATTTATGCGGATGCCAAAGATGCTCATTACCAAACCAATCCACAGGCGTATACCATTACTCAAAAAGAAGTGACCAGCAAATCGACTTTGGAACTTACTTCGAGAGAAGCAGGCGGTTTTGCTATCAGCATTGTGGAAATTAAATAATCAAGTATGAAAAAACTATCGCTGTTACTTCTGTTTGTTTCGTTTCAACTCCTAGCCCAAGTACAAAAAATTGAACCTGAGTTTTGGTGGAGCGGAATGAAAACTCCGGAATTACAACTCTTGGTATATGGCAAAAACATAGCCGACCTGCAACCCGAATTCTCAAACGGAATCACGATAAAAGAAGTTTTGAAGGTTGAAAATCCGAATTATTTGTTCCTTACTATCGACACTCGGAATCTACCGCCTCAAAAAGCCAAAATCAGTTTTAAAAGAGGTAAAAAAATAGTACAAACCTTTGATTACGAGTTCAAGAAGCGAAACGAGGATTCTGCCGAACGCCAAGGATTTGACAGCTCGGATGTGATTTATTTGTTGATGCCGGATCGCTTTGCGAACGGAAATCCTAATAACGACAGCACGGCAAATACTTTCGAAAAAGCCAATCGATCTACCGAAGGAGGTCGTCACGGAGGAGACATTCAAGGAATCATCGACCATTTAGACTACATTCAAGATTTAGGAGCGACTGCAATTTGGAGCACTCCACTTACGGAAGACAACGAGAAGACCTATTCCTATCACGGATATGCTTGCAGTGATTTGTATAAAATTGACCCTCGATATGGCACAAACGAAGATTATGTTCGCCTAGCTAGTGAATTGCACAAGCGAGATATGAAGCTGATTATGGACTTTGTTCCCAACCATTGGGGGCTTAGCCATTGGCTGATTCAAGATTTGCCCTCATCGGATTGGATTCACTTTTGGGAAGAAGGCAACAAAGGCTTCAAAAGAAGTAATTACAGACAGACGGTGCAATATGACCCGAATGCTTCGGAGTATGACACTAAAGGCTGCCTAGACGGTTGGTTTG
>CAYZBA010000026.1:0-17358 GCA_964476555.1 uncultured Flavobacterium sp. | reverse complement strand
CCTTTCCAAAGTAGCGAAGGATCAATCAGAATCAAGCTGAAAACTCCGGAGATAATGATAAACTTCAAAAAATTATGCGAAGCCATAAAGTGTTTTTTTTCGTCTGCTCTCCAAAGGAAAAGCAAGAAAAACAACAACCCGATAAGGCTGAAATAGAAATAAATATCCATATAACCTACATCGGCAATTTCGACTAAAATATAAACCGGAATCAGGCTCAACACAATCAAAGCTGTGATGATATATTTTGAAGTTTTCTCTCCGTACACAACCGGAATCGTACGATAATTATTCGCAAAATCACCTGTAAGGTTTTCTAAATCTTTTACCATTTCACGAATAAACACCAACAAATACAAAAAGGCAGCATGAGCAAAGACCACAAAGTACTTATACTGATGGTGTTGAATATGAAAAAGCTCTTGTTTTTGGTAATAGAACAACACCGCAAAAAATGGAAGTATCGCTAAAAGCGATGCGGTAGCATTACCAATAATAGGGTATTTTTTGAGTTTATGAGAATAAAACCAAATCATGAAAATGTAAACCGAAAAGAAAACCGCTGCCCTCCAAGAGATTAAAAAAGCCAATAAAAAAACCACGAAATTCACTCCGAAATAGATTTTTAATCGAGTAGATTCGCTGATAAGCTTATCGAGCATATACTTTTTCGGGCGATTGATAAGGTCTTTTTCCCAATCGTAATAGTTATTGATGATGTAGCCGGAAGCTATAGAAAGTGAAGTAGCTGTCACAATAGCAAACATCTGAGGATCAAGCAATATCGACAACGCTCGATGTTCGGGAGCCAATATAAAAATAGCTGATAAATATTGTGCTATAGCGACAACCAATACATTATAACCTCTAACAACAGAAAACAAACTGATTATCTTCCAAAATAATAGTCTGGTTTTTCTGTTTGCCATAGCATCGGTTTTTAGAATTGATAAACCACCTCGAGCTTGTGTCCACTAAGTGATTTTTGTGCTTTTTCAAGGTCTTGTGTGAAACCTAAGATATAACCTCCACCTCCGGAACCACACAGTTTCAAGTAATAATCGTTGGTTTCGATACCTTTTTTCCAAAGTTCGTGAAACTGCTCCGGAATCATAGGCTTGAAGTTCTCCAATACAACTTTCGATAGCTTTTTCGTATTCGAGAAAAGTGCTTTTACATCTCCTTTCAAGAAGCTCTCTACACAAGCATCCGTATATTTGATAAATTGATTTTTCAACATACGTCGGAAGCCTTGCTCCTTGAGTTTTTCCATAAAGATGGAAACCATCGGAGCCGTTTCGCCAACCATTCCGCTATCTAACAAAAACACAGCACCTTTCCCGGTTGTGCTTTGTGTCGGGATGCCTGTAGCTTCGATATTATCTTTAGAATTAATCAAAATCGGAATGCTCAAGTAGCTGTTAAGTGGGTCAAGACCCGAACTCTTTCCGTGAAAAAACGATTCCATTTCAGAGAAAATAACTTTGAGTCGCAATAGTTTATCTTTCGTAAGGTTCTCTAAAACCGTAATCTTCTCTGTAGCGTATTTGTCATAAATAGCTGCTACGAGAGCCCCGCTACTTCCTACTCCGTAACCTTGTGGGATGCTTGAGTCAAAATACATTCCTGCCTCTAAGTCAGCATCCAATGCAGCAAAATCAAAATTTACGAGTTCCGGCTTTTCAGCTACGAGATTTTTTAAGTAGGCTGCGAAGTTCTTAAGGCTTTCATTCGATTTTCTCTGCTCTGCAGAAAGTTCCGCTTCGGATTTTAAGGCTCCGTTATAAAAGTTATAAGGAATAGACAAACCCTTTGAATCTTTTATGATTCCATATTCACCGAAGAGTAAGATTTTCGAATAAAAAAGAGGTCCTTTCATATATAAGCACTATTAGCGACACAAAAGTACATAATTTTTTGGTTATCAAACCCAAAAGCGTCTTTCTTTTTGAGTTTACACCTTTAAATCAAAAATTTAAACTCATTCTAAAGAACCCTTAGTCTTTTTTATGTAGATTTGTAGCAATCTAAAAAATCAAAAACAATGTACACCTTCATTAAAGAGGCTCACTCCGGCTGGGCATATTTGGTTTTACTTCTATTGGTTGTTGCTGTTGTAAACTCCCTTAGCGGATTTGCAGGAAACAAAGCTTTTACCGCAAAAGACAAAAAAATCGCTCTTTTTGCGCTCATTGCCACACACATTCAATTGCTTTTGGCGATGTTTTTGTATTTCCTTTCTCCATACTACAATACCATGAAAGAAATTGGTATGGGTGAAGTAATGAAAAACTCAGAATTGCGCTTGTATATCATCGAACATCCACTAATCAACATCATCTCGATTGTTTTGATTACGATGGGATTCTCAAAACATAAAACTGCCGCAACCGATAAGGCTAAATTCAAATCAATTTGGTTGATGTATGTGATTGCGCTTGTGCTTATCCTTAGTCGTATTCCTTGGAATGCTTGGTTTGCATAAATAAAACTTTATTGAAAAAAAGGATTTTCATAGTACTGTGTTTTTTAGGAACGATGCTTGTTCCCTATCGTCTGCACGCTATTGAAAATCCTTTTTCTGTTGAAGATACACTCAAAAAAAAACCACTAACTCGAGTTCAGAAACCTACACAGAGGACCCCCAAAAAACTAACTCGAGAAGAGTTCATACAAAAAAAAATAGACAGCATTTCTAATGCACATTCCGATGTAAATCATCACCTTTTACCTATATTGGAAAAAACAGAAGTTATCAAACTTACTCCTTACAAAAAAAATGTGGTAGCTTCTTTTTACGCCAACAAATTTCACGGCCGAAAAACAGCAAGCGGAGCAATTTTTGACAACAACAAACTTACAGCAGCACACAAAACCCTCCCTTTCGGAACCAAACTCAAAGTCACTAATCTTGCCAACGGAAAATCAGTTGTTGTAGAAGTGAATGACAGAGGACCTTTCGTAAAAGGTCGTGAACTTGACCTCTCTAAAGCTGCCTTTTTGGAAATTACAAGAGATATTGGCTACGGACTCATGCGAGTCGACATAGAAATTATCGAAGAATAGCCGTATCTTTGTCTTTTCTTTTCACACAAAAACAATGACAAAACTAAGCGTAAACATCAATAAAATTGCCACTCTACGCAATGCAAGAGGAGGCAATGTTCCCGATTTACTAAAAGCAGCTACAGACATTCAAGCTTTTGGAGCAGAAGGAATCACCATTCACCCAAGGCCAGACGAAAGACACATCCGTTACAAAGACGCTTATGATTTAAAATCTATCGTTTATACGGAATACAACATCGAAGGAAATCCAATCAAAAAGTTCATGGATTTAGTTCTTGAAATCAAACCTACTCAAGTAACTTTAGTTCCGGACGAAGATGACGTGCTCACCTCAAATGCAGGTTGGGACACCATCAAAAACAAAGATTACCTCACAGACATCATCGGAATTTTGAAAGAAAACGGAATCCGTACTTCTATTTTTGTGGACCCCGTACTCAAAATGATTGAAGGAGCCAAAGCCACTGGAACAGACCGTATCGAGCTATACACAGAAAGTTACGCTCATCAATATTCATTAGGAAACAAAGACGGAATCAAAACTTATGTAGAATCTGCCCTTTTGGCAAACGAGTTAGGATTAGGCATCAATGCTGGTCATGATTTGAACTTAGACAATATTGCTTATTTCAAACAAAAGATCCCTAACCTGCTCGAAGTTTCTATTGGTCATGCTTTGATTTCAGAAAGTTTATATTTGGGATTAGACAACGTGGTAAACATGTATCTCCATCGTTTAAAAGATTAAAAGAACAATTTGTTTGGTAAATCAATTTTTTTTTATATCTTTGCACTCACAAATCGCGGGATAGAGCAGTAGGCAGCTCGTCGGGCTCATAACCCGAAGGTCACAGGTTCGAGTCCTGTTCCCGCTACTAAGAATAAAGCCCGATATCTCGGGCTTTTTTATTTGGGTTATTGAAAAGATTTTTTACCTTTACCTGAATAAATGTATTCTAATGAAGAAGTTAGTAGTTCTTTTTACTGTATTTTTATTGAGTTTCGGAAACGGTTTTTCCCAAGTCGAAGTCGAAGTTCACCCTCCTTTTAATATCAAAACAGTTTCATTCATGCAAAATGGTCAAAATGTTGTGCCCATTTTCAAAAGAGGAGAAAGTTTTACCGTTCGTTTTGATGATTTATATCTTACAGAGGCTGATTATTATTATACTATCACTCACTGCAACTATGACTGGACACCTTCAGACCTTCTAAAATCCGAATACATTCAAGGAATGGACAACATAAGAGTTCAGAACTACGAAAACTCTATCAATACACTTCAAGGTTATTCTCATTATTGGTTTTCACTCCCAAATAGCCAAACACAAATCAAACTTTCGGGCAACTACATGCTCAAAATATTTGACGAAAATTCTCAACTGGTTTTTTCAAGAAAATTTGTAATCTACGACAACATGGTTGGAGTTCCGCTTCAAATCAAAAGAGCAAGAACTGTAGCAGACATCAACCACATGCACAACTTGGATTTTACTATAAAAACAGGTGATCTTCAACTCCAAAATCCTGTTCAAAACGTAAAAGTGACATTATTGCAAAACGGCGTATGGAACACCGCTATAACCAACATCAAACCACAATATACGATCGGGAATGACCTCATTTACAAATACGACAAAGAAACTCAATTTTATGCTTCAAATGAATACCTATACCTGGAAACCAAAGAAATCCGAAGCGGAAACAACACCGTAAGCCGAGTAGAACTCAACGAAATTTACAACACGCATCTCTACATGAATCGTGCTCGTGCCAATGAGCCTTATACTTATTACCCAGATATTAATGGTGGTTTTTTAGTAAATAATCTTGGTCGCGAAAAACCTTGGGTAGAAGCCGATTACACTTGGGTGTTTTTCACCTTGAGCGCTCCAAACTATTTCGGAAAAGATGATATCTATATTACTGGAATGTTTAATAACTATGCCTTGACCGACGAATACAAAATGGATTATGATCCTAAAAAAGGCATCTTTCAAAAAGCTATTATGATTAAACAAGGCTTTACGAATTACCAGTACATCTTGGCGGACAAAAGAGGAAATATCAACCAAAAAGATGCTATTGACGGAAATTTTTACCAAACCGAAAATGACTACTATGTAATTGTATATTATAGAGGTTACAACGACCGTTACGACAAAGTTATTGGTCTCGGAAAAGCCAATTCAGTAAATATTGTAAACTAATTATTATGGTACTGGGTCATAGCCGCTCCCTCCCCATGGATTGCAGCTCAAGATTCGCTTTATCCCCAAATAACCTCCTTTAAAAAGCCCGTGTTTCTTGAGAGCTTCTAAAGTGTAGTGAGAACATGTCGGAGTATATCTGCACGAGGCCGGCAAAACCGGAGAAATCACTATTTGATAGAAGCGAATAAGCAATACAAACGGAAAAATCAATATGCTCTTAATCGGATTTTTAGTTGTAGGAGGAGTGTGACTACACATGACGTAAGAAATATTTCCCCAAAGATATAAAAATCTCATTAGCCTTTCACTAAGTTTTTTCTTACTCTACTAAGGCTTTCGGGAGTAACACCCAAATAAGAAGCAATCATCCATTGCGGAACTCTAAGAGTCAAGTCCGGATAAAGTTTAATAAAGTCCAGATAGCGCTCTTCAGCATTAGCTCCAATCAGTAGATTAATCCGCTTTTGGAGCTGGCGGATGTGATTCTGTAACAACCTCTCATTATAACTCCTAAACTGCGGGCTCAATTCAGAAGCTTTATCGATGAATTCCTGATTCAAAAGCGCTACGGTTGTCCTCTCACAAGCGTCGATATAATATTCCGAAGGTTCGTTATAGCAAATGCTGTTGCGTTCCGTAACAAACCATCCCTCCGGAGCAAACTGAATAATATGCTCCTTCCCTTCTTTACTGATACTAAAAAAGCGAAGCAGACCTTCTTCAACGAAAAACACATAGCGGGATATTTGCCCTTTTTCTAACAACACCTCTCCTTTTTCAAAAGTTCTAGTCACAATAAACCCCTCTAATTCATCTATATGCCTTTGAAGAACTCCTGCTTGCTCCCGTAAATAGGTCTGAAGGTTT
This sequence comes from uncultured Flavobacterium sp., assembly GCA_964476555.1. Lineage (GTDB taxonomy): Bacteria > Bacteroidota > Bacteroidia > Flavobacteriales > Flavobacteriaceae > Flavobacterium. The sequence continues at coordinate 11,209 of CAYZBA010000026.1, read as the reverse complement.
TGAATCATCTCTCAACAACATTGGTTTTCTTCAAAGATAAGTAATATCTGACAACATTGCCACTTATCCATATAATACTAAAAAATTATACCTTTGTAGTCTATTGAATTTCTCCAATGAAAAAACTACTTTTATTTAGCTTGGTCGTGTTGTTGTTCTCATGTCAGGACAAAGAAGCTATTCGTAAAGAAAATGCTCTCAAAGCCGCACAGAAGACAGAAGAAACCTACAACACCATCAGCAAGTCGTGGAGGTTTTACAACACAGGTTTTTCTCCAGAGGCGCTACAAGCTACAGAAGATTGGATGGAGTGGAACAGCTTTATCACAGAACTCCAACAAAAACCCCAAACCGATATCGGAGCTTTTCAGAAAAAAACCAAAAAATTGGTGGAGAAAGCCGAGGCTTTAAGCACTACAATTCCACCTGTTTTCAATAAAATTCAAATCCAAAGCCGAATTGACGTACTGATTACAAAATTCAAAATGCTCAACACTTACATCCATTTGGATGATATCCCGGTCGAAAAGGTGCTACAAATGATAGACGAAATCAATACCGATTTGGCTTCTATTGTCAGCCGAATGGAAACCATACTCGAAAAATCCAGAATTCTTCAAGAAGAAGGCGAAAACGAAATGTTGCGAATGATGAACGATTCGCTAAGACAGCAGCCTTAAAATTAATCTACAAATCTGCCAAGTATTAACTGTTCTCTATTGGCTATTGGCTGAAAAAAATTTACTTTTGCAGTATGAGTTTAGTAAAACTATCTATAAAAGGAATTTCATACAGCCAGACTCAAAACGGGGCTTATGCCTTGATTTTGAATGAGGTTGACGGAGAGCGAAAATTACCAATTGTGATTGGTGCTTTCGAGGCACAGTCTATTGCCATTGCCTTAGAAAAAGAAATTAAACCCCCAAGGCCTCTCACCCACGATTTGTTTAAAAACTTTGCTGACCGATTCGATATTATCGTAAAGCAAGTGATTATCCACAAACTGGTCGATGGTATTTTTTATTCGAGTATCATTTGCGAAAGAGACCGAATCGAGGAAATTATTGATGCCCGAACTTCGGATGCAGTAGCTCTGGCTATCCGATTCGACGCTCCAATTTTTACTTATAAAAACATTCTGGATAAAGCAGGAATTTATCTAAAAACCAATCCGTTGGAATCCGAAAATCCCGACGATCCGTTAGATCTCTCCGAAGAAGAAATGATGCCAATGTCTAATGACTCTTACGGAAATTATACCCTAGAAGAGCTTCGTAAAATGCTCGATGCAGCTGTAAATAACGAAGATTACGAAAAAGCCGTAAAAATCAGAGACGAAATTTCTAAAAGAGAAGCACGATGAAAGAGCATTTTTTAGGCAAGAAGTGGATTAAAACCGGACTATTGTTTGGGTTTTTAATGTTCCTGATTGTCGGTGTTGCCTTTGCTGTGCTACAAGGACGAATGTTATCAATGCAATACTTGGCCATAAATTTCGTCATCATGATGTTAGGCGGATTGATTTATGGATTGTTGATGAAAGCCTATTTTACGATTACAAGCAGAAAAAAATAAACCTACATTATAGGTTAAAAAATAAAGCCATGAAACAATACCTTGATCTAGTAAAACACGTTTTAGACAACGGCGCTCAAAAAGGCGACAGAACCGGAACCGGAACTATAAGTGTTTTCGGTTACCAAATGCGATTCGATTTGAACGAAGGCTTTCCGCTTGTAACAACAAAAAAATTACACCTAAAATCTATTATTCATGAGCTTTTGTGGTTCCTTAAAGGCGATACAAACATTGCTTATCTGAAAGAAAATGGAGTGCGAATTTGGGACGAATGGGCAGACGAAAACGGCAATCTGGGGCCGGTTTACGGTCACCAATGGAGAAATTGGGACAGTAAAGGAATCGACCAGATTTCGGAACTTATCGACATTCTGAAAACCAATCCCAATAGCCGTAGAATGCTGATTTCTGCCTGGAACCCTTCTGTACTTCCGGACACCTCGAAATCATTTGCAGAAAACGTAGCCAATGGGAAAGTAGCGTTACCTCCGTGTCATGCCTTTTTCCAGTTTTATGTAGCAGACGGAAAACTTTCGTGTCAACTCTACCAACGAAGTGCCGATATTTTCTTAGGCGTACCGTTTAATATCGCTTCGTATGCTTTGCTAGTACTGATGATTGCTCAGGTTACAGACTTGCAACCCGGAGAATTCATTCACACTTTCGGCGATGCACATATCTATAACAATCATATCGAACAACTACAATTACAACTTACTCGCGAGCCTCGAAAGCTTCCGAAAATGATTCTAAATCCTGAAGTGAAAAACATCTTTGACTTCAAATTCGAAGATTTCACCTTGGTAGATTATGACCCACATCCACATATCAAAGGAGTTGTGGCTGTTTAACTTAAAAAAACTAACCCCTCCCTAATCTTACAATAAAATGTTCATACGTATAGTAAAGATGAGTTTTCATCCGGAAAAAGTTGAGGCTTTTTTGGAAAATTTCCATCAGCACAAACATAGTATCAGAAACTTTCCCGGAAACACATTTTTAGAGTTATATCAAGATAAAAACAATAAATCGATTTTTTTCACGTATAGCATTTGGGAGAAAGAAGAAGATTTAGAAAATTACAGACATTCCGAACTTTTCAACCAGGTTTGGACATTCACCAAAGCCTTGTTCAACGACAAACCACAAGCTTGGAGTGTCAACAAACTGGAAAGCCTCCCTTAACCGATAAAACATTTAACCAATAACGATTAAACAATGAAGTCAATACTATTTCGAGAAATACAGTCATTTTTCGGTTCGCTAATCGGCTATTTGGTTATAGCTGTTTTTTTATTGCTAAACGGATTGTTTTTATGGGTATTTCAAGGCGATTTCAATATCCTCGACGGCTCTTTTGCCGATTTGAACCCATTTTTCACTCTAGCCCCTTGGGTGTTGATTTTCTTGATTCCGGCCGTAACCATGCGAAGTTTTTCGGATGAAAGAAAACAAGGAACTATCGAGCTCCTACTCACTAAACCTCTTTCGGTTTGGCAAATCGTAAACGGCAAATTCTTCGGAGCATTCCTATTGATTATCATTGCTTTATTACCCACTTTAATCTACGTCTATGCCATTTACGAACTGGTGAGCCCACCAACTGTGATTGACTCCGGAAGTATCATTGGCTCTTATTTCGGACTTTTATTTTTAATTGCAGGATATACCGCTGTGGGTGTGTTTACTTCTATACTTACCGAAAACCAAATCGTAGCCTTTATTCTGGCGGTTTTTGTTTGCTTTTTATTGTATTTCGGAATGGAAGGATTGGCTTCGCAATTCACTCCTTATAACGATTTTGTAGCTTCCTTGGGAATGGATTACCACTTCCGAAGCATTAGCCGAGGAGTTTTAGACACTCGTGATATTATTTACTTTTTGAGTGTAGCAGTGCTGTTTTTGTCCTTAACTGTTTTTAAACTTAAATCTCTGAGAAACTGATGAAAACACTAAAGAAAGACAATATCAAACAGCTGGTTTATATCGTTCTGGGAATCTTCGTGGTAAACTTCATCGGAAGTTTAGCGTATCATCGTTTCGATATGACTCATGACAAACGATATACTTTACAGAAAACCACCAAAGATTTGCTCAAGCAAGTAAACAAACCCTTGGAGTTCACCGTTTTGTTACAAGGCGAAGATTTCCCCTCAGAATTCAGGCGCCTAAAACAAGAAACCAAACAACTTTTAGAGGAATTCAAAAGCATCAACAGCAATATTCGCTTTGTCTTTGAAGACCCTTTAGAGGGCGAAACTGACATCAACCAAACTATGTTGGAGTTGGATGAAATGGGGCTCACTCCTACTAACATCCCAATTACCAAACAAGGAAATCAATCTATTGTTCGCATCTTCCCGTGGGCTATCGGATATGACGAAGAAGAAAAAAAATCAGTCCGAGTTCCTCTATTGGTAAACAACTTAGGGGTTTCTGCCTCAGAAAACATTCAAAAATCTGTTGAGCAACTCGAATATGCCTTTGCTGACGCCATTGCAAAGCTAATAGTAAAAGAGAAGAAAAGCATCGCTGTCCTGAAAGGAAACGGCGAAATTGAAGATAAATACTTAGCCGATTTCATCACCAACTTACAGCCTTATTACCAAATCGGAGAATTTGACTTAGACAACCTTCAAGACAACACCCCACAGGTTATCAAAAACCTAGATCGCTTTGATTTAGCTATCATCGCCAAACCTACGCAACCTTTCTCAGAAAGAGATAAGTATATCATCGACCAATATATCATGAAAGGTAAAAAAACCATGTGGTTAATCGATAAAGTAGGTTTTGATTTAGACAGCCTGCAAAACACATCACGACAAAATATCGCTCTTTCTCTTGATTTGAACCTTGACGACATGTTGTTCAAATATGGGGTTCGCATCAACTATAACCTAATTCAGGATTACCTTTCGATTCCTATTACGCTAAAAGACGAAAACGGTCAAGACCTTCCGCTAGATTGGTGGTACTCTGTTATGGTTCCGTCTAAAGAAAACCATTTGATTAATAAAAACGTAAATGTCGTTAAGCTCGAATTTGCGAATGCCATCGATACCTTAGACAACGGAATCAAAAAAACGGTGTTGTTGGAATCGTCTGAAATGTCGAGAAAAGTCGGCGTGCCTCACCCGATTAGCTTGTTCCAATTCCAAGGTATGGAACCTTTTGCTGGAAAACCAAGTATATTGGGTGTTTTATTAGAAGGGAATTTTACCTCAACATACAAAAACCGCGTAAAACCGTTTGATTATCCCGACCAACAAGACGAAAGTGTTGATAATAAAATGATTGTGATTTCTGACGGAGACATCGTAAATTACATGTATGCCAACAAGAAATTCCTGCCAAACGGTTATGATATCTGGACACAACAAGTTTACGGAAACAAAGATTTTCTAATGAATGCCGTGCATTACTTGCTCGATGACTCAGGAATTATAAACATCAGAGCCAAAGAAGTGAAACTTGCCTTTTTTGATAAAGATAAAGTAAGAGAAAAATATACTCAATCACAGGTGATTACAGTGGGTTTACCTATTCTGCTAATGACTATTTTTGGTATTGTGTTTAATTACTTACGAAAGAGGAGATATACTCGAAAATTCTAATAAAAAGCAAAAACCCCTTTCGTTTGAAAGGGGTTTGTTTTTGACTTCTATTTTAAAGAGATTATTTTTTATAGTGAATCTCGTACTCTATGGTCATTCCTGCCCAAGTTACGGTTTCTTTAATAACAAATTTAGAGCTTGTTATTGAAACAATTTCAGCGGTAAAAGCTTCTCCATCACTAACAACTGTTAGTTGATTCCCTTCTTTCACCCAAGTTCCTTCATCTTCATAAGCCACACAGTCCTCATCATGGTCAACCGAAAGAAAAGTTCCGTTACTTTTAAGCTCAACATAATCTTTTTTGCTGGCACAAAGATGCTCGTGTTCCTCTTCGTCTGATTCTCCCATGAAGATAGTAACTACTTTTTCAGGGTACCATTTACCTACAAGACTGCCTGATGATGAACCACCGTTATCATCACTGCTACAAGAAATTAAACTTGCGCTTAGTAGAGCTACACTCACAAATAAGAAAAAGATTTTTTTCATTTTTTTAATATTTTTTGGATAACGGGTGCAAAGGAAATAAAAAAATATTAATTAACAAATATTTAATAAAATTACCCTGATTCACATTTCTTTCTTTTTTTAAAAAAATTTCTTTTTGAAGTCATTTTACGATATATTTGTGCTCGGAACGAAATAACAGAAAAACAAATGAAATTTATAGTATCAAGTTCACTTTTACTAAAGCAGTTACAGGTGTTAAGCGGAGTTATCAACAGCAATAACACCCTGCCTATTCTAGACAATTTTTTGTTTGAACTCGACAACAATGAACTTACCGTTACGGCTTCTGATTTAGAGACTACTATGTCTGCCGTTATAGAGATTGATTCAGAAAGCCAAGGAAGCGTTGCTGTGCCTGCAAGATTACTGCTCGAAACGCTTAAAACTTTTGCTGAGCAACCTCTCACCTTTACGGTAGAAGACAACAATACTATCGAAATTAGTTCCAATTCAGGAAAATATGCCTTGGCATATGCTAACGGAAATGAATTCCCTAAAGCCACTACTCTAGAGGATGCTTCAAAAAACACTATCCCGGCCGATGTTTTGGCAACAGCTATCAGCAAAACGATTTTTGCTACAGGAAATGATGACCTAAGACCTGTAATGTCCGGAGTATTCTTCCAATTCTCTACAGAAGGTTTGATTTTTGTGGCTACAGATGCTCACAAATTGGTGAAATATGCTCGTACAGACATTAAAGCTAACCAATCAGCTGAGTTTATCATGCCTAAAAAACCTTTGAATATTTTAAAAAATATTTTGGCAGTATCTGATAGTGAAGTGACTATTGAATACAACGAATCAAATGCTGTTTTTTCGTTTGACAACTATATCCTTACGTGTCGTTTAATTGACGGAAAATATCCAAACTATGAAGCGGTTATCCCGAAAGAAAACCCGAACAAATTATTAGTTAACCGTACGTTGTTTTTGAACTCTGTTCGTAGAGTTTCTATCTTCTCGAGCAAAACCACACATCAAATCCGTTTGAAATTAGCAGGAACAGAGCTTAACATCTCTGCCGAAGATATTGATTACTCAAACAAAGCTAACGAAAGACTTACTTGTGATTACCAAGGAGACGACCTAGAAATAGGCTTTAATTCTCGTTTCTTGTCCGAAATGCTAACTAACCTTACTAGTGACGAAATCTCTCTTGAAATGTCGCTTCCGAACCGCGCCGGAGTACTCACACCGGTTGATGGCCTCGAAGAAGGAGAAACCGTTACAATGTTAGTAATGCCTGTAATGCTGAACAATTAATCGTTTAAATATATATAAAAAAGAGGTCAAATGACCTCTTTTTTTATATCCTAAGTAAAACTAATCAGCCTCTCATATATATCAATAATCCTAAGACCATTATTAAACTCCATTGATACGCTGTATACATGCCTTTACAATTCCATGTTACTTCGATGTAAGTTCGATAAACAAAAAAAATAAAAAACACTGAGGTTGGCACCCCAATGTTTTTAAATATTTTGAGCAGTTATGTAATACTACTCTGCTATTTGAAGTTCTTGCATCAACGAATTCAACTCTGCGCTATCCATGTTCTGAAGCATTTCCATAATAGAGTCTTCTTCCAAACTAACATCTAGCCCACTAGGCTCATCTTTAGTGTCAAGTCTAGCTTTAAATTTAGCATTATATTCGTTGAAAATCGGGATGTGTTTTTCGTAATATTCCGTGTCTTCTGCATCCCTCATATGTAACAACAAGTTTCTGTATAACTCTATCGTTCTATAAACTTCTGACAAATACGCATTCTGATGTCGATAGTCAAGACTTTCAAAATACAGAATTTGCTCTTGATATTTCTCAATAATTTTTTCGCTCAACTCACGGGCTTTTTCTTTCTCACCAATAAGGTAATACCCCTCAACGAAAGGTTCTACCATTTCATACTGTCCGAATAGCTCAATAGGCATTTTCTCCATAGCCAAATCAATAACGGTTTTGGCTTTGTCAAGCTTGTTTTCTTCGATTAGCTTCTCTACTAATCTAGACATATACAAACGGTAAGAGAAAGCGTTTCTACGAGTTTCAACATCGTGATAAATTTTTGGGTCTCCACTTCCGCCCCAGAACCAACCTTTACGAGTTCCGTTTTCATACGACTTATCTACAATAATGCTGTACATTTTATCAGTATCAATTCTACCCATCTGAATCGTTCCGCTGTTTTTCGGAACCGGAGTTCTAATAGGCACTAATTGGAAAATCATTCCATCGAGTTGCAAGTAATCTTTCATCCACACAAAGTCCTCGTCATCCCAAGCTCCTCCCGAAAAGTAAATTGGTCTTTCCCAGTTGTTGTTAGCGATAATATCTAACATTATTAGTCTGTGAATGTAAATTGCTCCTCCTTTTGGCTTAATATCCACATCGATATACGGAAGAATTTTATCCGCATCTTTTTCTTTTACTATTCCGTTTTTCAATACGTTTTCACGGTTTACCGGAATACGGATTTTATTGCTCGGATACGTATGCAGTCTTTGACCATTTCTAAGTTCCATATAGGTTCTAGGATCATCCGAATGTACGTATTCCATAAATTGCTCAATCGAAATTCGCTCATTCACACGACTTGGTTTATAAACAATTCCTTCGAGTTTCCCTCCTGAATACTGATGGTGTTCAAACGAAATTGGCAATCCTTCAGACTCATGTGCTTTAGCTTTCATTTGGTCAATATACCAATCTGTTACCAAAAGAGCCGTACAAACCACTCTGACATCTGTTCTATATCCTTCAACCTCTTGTAAGTACCAAAGCGGGAATGTATCATTATCTCCGATAGTAAATAGAATAGCATTCTCATCACACGAATCCAAATACGCTTTAGCAGAAGCAAGTGCCGTATATTTTCCGCTACGGTCATGGTCATCCCAGTTCTGAGAAGCCATCAATACCGGAACAGTCAAAAGCGAAACCCCAATCACAACCGGAACTGTGAATTTCGAATTCCATTTTTGACGGATTAAGTCGAATACAGCGTATACACCGAAGGCAATCCACATCGCAAAAACATAGAAAGCACCTACAACAGCATAGTCTCGTTCTCTTGGCTCAAAAGGCCTTTCATTCAAGAAGATTTTCAAAGCAATACCCATGAAAAGGAACAAAGCCAAGAGTACATAGAAACTCTTCCAATCTTTTCTAGCATGAAAAATAAGCCCGATTACAGCAAAAATGAAAGGTATCATGAAGTAAACATTTCTACCTTTATTGGCCTTCATGTCAGACGTAAGCATACTTTGGTTACCAAGTCCTAAAACTTTATCATCAATAAAGTCTATTCCGGTAATCCAATTTCCATTCATCATATCGCCTTTTCCTTGAATATCGTTCTGACGACCTGAGAAGTTCCACATCAAATACCTTCCAAACATATAACCGAACTGGTATTCAAACATAAACTGCATGTTTGCCCAGAAACTTGGTTTTTCGACAATGATTCTGTCTCCCATCTGCAATAAGAAATTGTGGTAATCACGCTCGTCAACCTTGCCTTGTTTATATGCTTCTTTAAAACGATTGATATTTTCTTGATAACTCTCCCTAAGCATTTGACTCATCTGGAAGTACTCCTCATCCGTAAGAGAGTCCACATCAATGTTGTATTCATAATACAACTCTTCTGTAAAATCGTATTTTGGGTCAAGTTTAAAGTCAAGTACTCCCGTGTACTTCATATAATTTATCGGATGGTCACCATCTGTGCTTCGCATTCTTGGGAAAAAGGCTTTGTGAGCATTATCGAGATTTTGTTGAGCATTTTTGTAGTTATTTACGATAACATATTTTCCTGTTTTGTAATCTCTCTCGTAGTTAGGTTTGGCATCAATATATGGTGTTTCTGGGTCCAAACCGGCATATTTTTCAGAGAATAAAGCACCATAGAATATCTTTTGCTCACCGTATTGCTCTCTGTTGTAGTATGCCAATAACTCGGCCGCATCAGAAGGGCGATTTTCGTTAATCACTACATTGGCATTAGCTCTAATCGGCAACATCAACCAAGTAGAAAACCCAATAAAAATAAAGAGAATACAAAGAATAAACGTATTAGCCTTAGGATAATTTTTCTGTTTAGTATAACGAAGTCCGAATACGAAAAAGGCAATTACTACCAACGAAGCGAAAATAGTTCCAGAGTTAAAGGGCAACCCAAGAGAATTTACCATGAAAATTTCAGTCTTACCAAAGAATGCCATCGTATAAGGCAACAAAAATTTGAATACGAAAAACAAAATAGCCACCACCGTTACGTTGGCGATGATGAAGTTTTTAATCGTAACTTCTTTGTAGTGTTTAAAATAGTAAAGCAATCCGATAGAAGGAATGGTCAAGAGTGCCATAAAGTGTACTCCGAACGAAAGCCCTATAAACAAAGATATTCCTAGCAACCATCGATTTCCGTTGGGCTTATCCATATCGGCTTCCCAACGAAGTCCCATCCAAAACAAAATCGCAATGAACAAAGACGACATCGCATATACTTCTGCTTCAACAGCATTATACCAAAACGTATCAGAAAACGTAAAAGCCAAACTAGCAACTAGAGAAGCTCCTAAAATCGCTTTTAAATTAGTGTCATTCAACTCAGAAAAACTAGAAACCACTCGCTTTAAAAGTAGTGTAAGTGACCAGAACATAAACAAAATCGTGAAAGCACTCGACACAGCCGACACCATATTAACCATTAAAGCAATCTTGGTAACATCTGTCGCAAACATCGAAAAGAAAGCGCCAATCATCTGGAAGAGAGGTGCTCCAGGAGGGTGCCCAACTTGTAGTTTAGAAGAAGTTGCTATGTATTCACCACAATCCCAAAAACTAAGAGTAGGCTCTACTGTAAGACTATAAGTAACTAAAGCAACAGCAAACGAGAACCAACCCAGAATGTTATTCCATTTCTTAAAGTTAAGTGACATCATAAGGTTTTATATTATCATTCTACAAAGAAAGTATTTTTTACTCAAATAAACAGGTTTTAAATCCCTTATAACGGAATTTTAGCAGATTTCATATTTATCGTGGATTTTTGTTTGACAATACTTCAAAAAAAGTTGCACAAAAAAATAATTAGTAGTAATATTGCAACCTCCAAACTGGTCCTATAGCTCAGTTGGTTAGAGCACCTGACTCATAATCAGGTGGTCCCTGGTTCGAGCCCAGGTGGGACCACAAAAACCCTTGAATTTCAAGGGTTTTTGTATTTTTACACACCTCCATTACAACATTCTTGACATTTACAATCAAAAAGGAAACCTTAGTTGAATATATCTTTGAGGTTTTACTTCGGTTGATGTGGGCGAATTGTTTTTTATAGTCAATCCCAAAAGCCTGATTTTAGCATCTAACGGAATCTGAGCTAATAAATCCATACCTATTTGATGAATTTGCTGCTCCTGTTGAATATAATCCGGAAGCGTTTTGCTTTTCGACAGAATTCGAAAGTCACTGTATTTCACTTTCAAAGTTAGTG
>CAYZBA010000025.1:0-17374 GCA_964476555.1 uncultured Flavobacterium sp. | reverse complement strand
TCAGGGCTTTTTTGTTTTTCACACGCAATTAGATTACTTTTACGGAAAATTTTTATATAAAAAATGGATACGACTTTTCATTACATCTCCTCTGAGACTCTATCCCTTAGAAAAATAGCTGAGATCCTCTTTGAAAATAAAAAAATAGCCCTATCAGAAGAGGCCAAAGCCAATATCGAGCGCTGCAGAATGTATCTCGACAACAAAATGAAATCACAAAGCGAGCCTATTTATGGTATCAACACCGGATTCGGGTCTCTTTATAATATCAAAATATCTAACGAAAACCTTTCGCAGCTCCAGGAAAATCTCGTAAAATCACATGCTTGTGGAACAGGAGACGAGGTGCCTGAAATTATCGTAAAACTCATGTTGTTCCTTAAAGTACAATCATTGAGTTACGGAAATTCAGGAGTGCAGTTGCAAACCGTGGAACGCTTAATCGATTTCTATAACAACGATATTTTTCCTGTTGTGTATACCCAAGGTTCTTTGGGAGCTTCAGGAGACTTGGCTCCTCTGGCTCATTTGTCATTGCCTTTGATTGGTGAAGGAGAAGTGTATTTTGAAGGTAAAAAACAGCCTGCAAATTCAGTTTTAGAAAAATTTGGTTGGCAGAAAATTGCCTTACAATCCAAAGAAGGATTAGCTCTTTTGAACGGAACTCAATTTATGAGTGCTTATGGAGCTTATACGCTAATTCAAGCTCATAAATATTCATATTTGGCAGATTTAATTGGAACAATTTCTTTGGAGGCGTATGATGGAAGAATTGAGCCATTCAATGAACTAATTCACTACGTTCGCCCTCACAAAGGACAAATTGACACGGCAAGGCGTATCACAGAATTCTTAGAAGGAAGTGAAATTATCGCACAACCTAAAAAACACGTTCAAGACCCGTATTCTTTCCGTTGTATCCCTCAAGTTCACGGAGCAACAAAAGATACAATAAACTATGTGAGCAATGTGTTTAAAACCGAAATCAACTCAGTAACAGATAACCCGAATATCTTTGCTGCAGATGATTTGATTATCTCTGGAGGAAATTTCCACGGACAACCATTGGCTTTAGCTCTAGACTTCTTGGCTATTGCGTTGGCTGAACTCGGAAATATTTCGGAAAGAAGAACTTATCAATTGATTTCAGGACTTCGAGGATTGCCGGCTTTCTTGGTTAATAATCCGGGATTAAATTCAGGATTTATGATTCCTCAATATACAGCCGCTAGTATTGTGAGCCGAAACAAACAATTGGCTACTCCGGCAAGTATCGATAGCATTGTGTCATCTAATGGACAAGAAGATCATGTGAGTATGGGGGCGAATGCGGCCGTAAAGTGTCTGGAAATACTTGAAAACTTAGAAAGAATTTTGGCAATCGAGCTTTTCAATGCCTCACAAGCATTAGAATTCAGAAGACCACTTAAGTCTAGTGAATTTATCGAAATGTTTTTGAAAGCATTCAGAAAAGAAGTACCGATTGTAGAAGAAGACAGAATTCTGCATTATGACATCGAAAAAAGCATTGCCTTTTTGCGTAGTTTTCAAGTAGATGACAATTAAAAAGCGAATTATTAAAAGTTAATTTTCTGATAATAAGTTTTTAAAAGAAAACTCGTTTTCTAAATTTGATTCTCGGAACTAAAACTATAAAATGTCGTAAAGCATTATGCCTTTCGACTTTACGACTGAAAGAATGAAAAACTACATTACTCTCTTGCTGCTCTTGTTTGTGGGAAATATTTTTTCTCAAGAAGTTTCTGTGACCAAAATTAACGGAACGGTTCTCAATGCCAAAACTAAACTTCCGATGCAAGGAGTAACGGTTATCAACCTCAATTTGGTCAAGGGAACCGTAACTAATGCTATTGGTTCATTCGAGTTAGAAGCACGAGTAAACGATACATTACACATTTCTTATGTAGGTTTTGACCCTTTGAAGGTGAGAGTTTCGAGTGATTGGATAAAGACCCGAATTACCACCATAGAACTGGTCGAAAAGGCTATTGTTCTTGACGAAGTAGAAATCGATGGAGTTACGCTTACAGGGTATCTAGAAGTTGATGCTAAAATTATCCCGAAAGGAGAGAACTTTCGTTATAGTATAGCAGGTCTTTCTCAAGGATATGAGGCAGGAAAGCGGTCGTCAAGTGCTTTTTCTAAGGTAATGAGTTCGGTTTTCAATCCAGCCGACTTATTGTATAATGTATTTGGTAAAAAACCTCGAGAGTTTCGAAAGCTTCGCGAAATGAAGAAAGACGAGACCGTGAAAAACGTGTTGGCCTCAAAATATGACCGAGAAACATTGGCTGCCCTTTTGGGAATCACTAAAAAAGATATCGAAGAAATCTTGACCCATTGCAGCTATTCGGAGTCTTTTATCAAAACCGCTAATGATCTTCAGATTATGGATGCTATCAGTGAATGTTATGAAGAATATAAATTGATGAATAGGAATAAATAAAACAAAAAGCCTCATTTTTTCGAAATGAGGCTTTTTGTTTTATATAGCTAAATTATGATGAAGTGAAACCATGAGTTTTGGGTGAGAAACCTCTTCAAAAATTTGGTTCATCCAACCCATTTGGAAAGAAAATTGTTGGTTCAACTTTAAACCCAACCCCAAGTATAAACGATTTCGGTCAAAAAGCGGTTTTTCAGGCTGTTTTTCACCATTAATGAAAAGTTCGTTATAAACCGAAGCATATACATTTCGATGTTCCTGAAAGCGATATAAAGGCACATTTAATGAAAGCGAATAGCGATATCGTGTTCTGAAATCTACACCTTCAGTAAAACGTTGCTCATATCTAAAACGATGTTTTAAAGAAAATTTACTGATAGTTTGTCCTAACAAAACTTCTTGATAGATTCGGTTTTCGATAATCGGATTATTGATTTCACCCATCGCTTCAGATTGAATAAAACCATATCCGGCTGTGAAAGTAACTTGGTCGTTGTATTGATACTGCAAACCCGAACGAATCAAAAGTTGGTCAAGGTCTTTAAAAGTAGAATGATTCCTGTCCTGCACTTCAAAGTGGAGAGCAAAAGGGGTCTCGTTGATTTTTGCATTGGCAAAATACATATACCAACCTCCTAAATTGGTCTTTTGAGAAAATGAAAAAAGGCTGTAAAACCCAACGGAAATAGCCGTTAGCCAAAAACGTAAAGTATGCATAATTTGTAAGGTAAGGTTAAACCTAAACCTAGCAAAAAGCATTCCTTTTTTTAAATGATTTTCTTGATTACTCGAAGTTTGTGAGTATGTCTTTTTGTATCCACATTCATGATTCCGAGGTGGTCTAATCTATCGATTCGAACCTTCCCGTGAGCATGGATGATGTAGTTGTCATTCATCAGAATCCCAACGTGAGTGATTTTACCTTCTTCATTGTCAAAAAAGGCCAAATCTCCCGCTTCGGCTTCTTCGATAAAGCTCAATACTTCACCTTGTGTGGCTTGTTGATAAGCATCTCTAAAAAGTGAATATCCGTTGAGCTTATACACCATCTGAACAAATCCCGAACAATCGATTCCGAAAGGTGTTTTTCCTCCCCATAAATAAGGAGTGTTTAGGTACATAAAAGCGGTTTTCAGAATTTCAGTTTTTGGTTTTTTACCGAAAACTTTAAGTCCTTCAAAACGGAATTCATAAGTGTTGATTTGAGGAACATCTAAAAAAGACAGTGATGCTCCAAGCGGAATAGGGAATAATAGGTTGTCTTTCCCTGAAATATATTCAATTAAATCTGCATTTAGCACTATTTCTTTAGACGAAAGCAGTTCATATTCGCTTTCGGAAATAGGTTGATATTGTTTTTCGTCTATCCAACCTTCATAACCATCAAATTGGAGTTTGATTTTTATCCAACCTTTTGATTTTTCAAGAACTTGGAAGTGTTCCCCAAATAAAAGTTGCGAAACCATTTCACTTCTGTGAGAGGCCTCTAATCGAATAGGTACTATGGCTAAATTACAGATTCCGAACATTTACTTACTAATATAGAAAAGAAAAAGAGCCAAGAGCAAAGAAATAACCAGAGAATTGTCTCGAGTTTTTCTACTTTGCTCTTGACTCTAAAAATTTATGCTCTTTCAATCACAATAGCAGAAGCTCCACCACCACCATTACAGATAGCAGCAGCTCCGCGTTTTGCATTGTTTTGCTCTAATACATTTATAAGTGTAACAATGATTCTAGCTCCAGAACATCCTAGCGGGTGACCTAGAGATACTGCTCCTCCGTTTACGTTTACTTTTGAAGCATCAAGACCTAGGATTTTTGAGTTAGCTAATCCTACTACTGAAAAAGCCTCGTTAAACTCAAAGAAATCGATATCTGAAATTTCTAGACCTGCTTTTTTAAGCGCTTTCGGAAGTGCTTTTGCAGGAGCAGTTGTAAACCATTTTGGTTCTTGCTCAGCATCAGCATAGCTAGTGATATAAGCTAGAGGTTTTAAACCTAAATCTTTTGCTTTTTCTTCGCTCATGATTACCATGGCTGCTGCTCCGTCATTGATAGTGGAGGCATTAGCAGCTGTTACAGTTCCGTCTTTTGTGAAAACAGCAGGAAGTGTAGGGATTTTGTCGAGTTTTACGTTAGTGTATTCTTCGTCAACACTAATTACGATTGGTTCTCCTTTACGTTGAGGGATTTCAACGGGCACTACTTCGTTGTTGAATTTTCCTGCTTCCCAAGCTTTAGCTGAGCGAGTATATGATTCGATAGCAAAAGCATCTTGTTCTTCTCTTGTAATGTTGTATTCTGAAGCACAAAGGTCTGCACAAACACCCATGGCGTTTTGGTCGTAAGCATCTGTAAGACCATCTTTTTGAAGACCGTCGATTAATGTAGCAGGGCCAAATTTAACTCCGCTTCTCATATGAACATAATGCGGAATCATACTCATGTTTTCCATTCCTCCGGCTACGATGATTTCAGCATCTCCTAATTGAATAGCTTGAGCAGCTTGCATTACGGCTTTCATACCTGAAGCACAAACTTTATTTACAGTTGTTGCGATAACGGAATCAGGAAGTCCTGCAAATTTAGATGCCTGACGAGCAGGTGCTTGCCCTACACCAGCCTGTACTACGTTACCCATAATTACTTCATCAACTAAGTTATAATCTAATCCGATTTTATCTAGTGCTCCTTTGATAGCTACAGCTCCCAATTTCGGTGCAGGTACAGAAGATAACCCCCCCATAAATTTTCCTATTGGAGTTCTTGCAGCCGAAACGATTACGATTTTTTTACTCATAATATTTTTTGTTTATGTTGCGAAATTAATGATAATTAGTCAATTATGTCAAAACCTGTGTATTTTCTCAATACTTCCGGAATTACGATTCCATCTGGAGTTTGGTAGTTCTCCAAAATTCCGGCTAATACCCTTGGAAGAGCTAGTGAACTTCCGTTCAGAGTGTGAACCAATCTGTTTTTTCCGTCTTTGTCTCTAAAACGGAGTTTCAAACGATTAGATTGGAAGGTTTCGAAGTTTGATACAGACGAAATTTCTAACCATCTGCTTTGCGCAGTAGAGAACACTTCGAAGTCATAAGTTAGGGCAGAAGCAAATCCCATATCACCGCCACACAGGCGTAAAATTCTGAAAGGCAATTTCAATTCTTGTAAGATTCCTTTTACGTGTTCTACCATTGCGTCGAGAGCTTTGTATGAGTTGTCAGGATGTTCTATTCTCACAATTTCTACTTTGTCGAATTGGTGAAGACGGTTTAGCCCTCTTACGTGAGCTCCGTAACTTCCTGCCTCTCTACGGAAGCACGGTGTGTAACCAGTATTGAGAATTGGTAGGTCTTTTTCGTCAAGAATCACATCGCGATATAGATTGGTTACAGGTACTTCTGCTGTCGGAATGAGATATAAGTCATCAATCCCAACGTGGTACATCTGACCTTCTTTGTCCGGAAGTTGTCCTGTTCCGTAACCTGAAGCTTCGTTTACCAGATGAGGAACTTGAACTTCTTGGTAACCTGCCTCGGTATTTTTGTCTAAGAAATACCAAATCAAAGCTCTTTGCAGTTTAGCTCCTTTACCTTTATAGACAGGGAATCCGGCACCGGTAATTTTTACCCCTAATTCAAAATCGATTAGGTCATATTTTTTGGCTAATTCCCAGTGAGGTAACGCACCTTCGTGTAAAGTTGGTATTTCTCCTTCTTGATATACATTCAGGTTGTCTTCTGCATCTTTTCCTTCGGGAACGATATCAGCAGGAGTATTTGGGATTTTGTATAATTCTTCTTGCAGTTTGTTTGCGTATTCGTTTAGTTTAGCTTTTAGGTCAGTCTCTTTTTCTTTTAACGAAGAAGTTTTTGCTTTCAGGATTTCTGCTTTTGCTTTTTCTCCTGATTTCATTAAAGCACCAATATCTTTCGATATTTTGTTCGATTCGGCTAAGATGTTGTCTAATTCTACTTGAGTCGAACGTCTTTTTTCATCTAAATCAATGGCTGTTTCAACAAGGGTTGTTGCATCAATGTTTCGTTTGGCAAGAGCCTTAATCACAGCTTCTTTGTTTTCTCTAAGGTGCGCTATCTGTAACATCGTTAAAAATTTTAAAGGGCAAAATTAATGATTTTAGTCGTAATGACTAATGTCTTATAGTCAAATGTTATTTTTTTATAACAAAAAGGCTCAAATCTTTTGATTTAAGCCTTTTTCTAGTTCTTAAAAGAGAATTATTCGTTTTCAGGGCTATTGTCTATTCCGAAGTTATCCTTTTTGTCTTTTTTAGGAGCTCTAGAAGCTTTTTTCATAGCTTCTCCTACTTGGTTGGATGCAGTGAACGAAGCTACCATGTTGTTAAGCATATCGCTTCCTGCTTGAGGAGAGTTTGGCAACAAAATAAGGTTTGAATTTGCATCAGAACCGATAGCTTGTAACGTATCATAGTGTTGGGTCACAACAATCAAAGCGGAAGCTTCTTGTGAGTTAATTCCTACTTTGTTTAGCACATCAACGCTCTCTACCAAACCTCTGGCAATCTCACGTCTTTGGTCTGCAATACCTTGCCCTTGTAGGCGTTTGCTTTCTGCTTCTGCTTTTGCCTTTGCTACGATACGGATTCTTTGAGCTTCTGCTTCGTATTCAGCCGCCGTTTTTTCTCGATCTGCAGCGTTGATACGATTCATTGCATTTTTTACTTGAATATCAGGGTCAATATCAGTAATCAAAGTGTTGATGATGTCGTATCCGTAGGTCATCATGGCATCATTCAACTCTCTTTTTACCGCGATAGCAATATCGTCTTTACGTTCGAAAACGTCATCTAACTTCAGCTTCGGAACCTCGGCTCTCACTACATCAAAAACGTACGAAGTGATTTGGTCGTGAGGGTATTCGAGTTTATAGAAAGCTTCGTATACTTTTTCTTGAAGTACTTTAAACTGAACTGAAACTTTCATTTTCACGAATACGTTATCTTTGGTTTTAGTTTCGATAATTACGTCTAATTGTTGAATTCTCAGGTTAATTCTACCTGCAATTCTATCAATAACCGGAATTTTTAATTGCAAACCCGAATTACGGATGCTTTGAAATTTCCCGAAGCGTTCTACAACAACCGAAGTTTGTTGTTTTACGGTAAAAAATGATGCTAAAAGAAGAAATACTCCTAAAGCAATAACTACATAAGAAATTGGCGTCATACGTTTGTGGTTTTTTATAATTTATAACTGGTTAAAGATATTGTTTTTTGGTCAGAAAAACAAAAAACCTCTACTAATTTTAGTAGAGGTTCATGAAAAATCAAAAATAATTTGTTTAGTTTTCTAGGTATTTAGACATAATCATTTGAAGGTCTAACCCCCATTGTTCTCCCGCTACAGAAGCTTTATCCATAAGCTCGCCTGTTTTAGAAGCTACTTTTTTACCTATTTCAGAATCATAAAAAGCGAGAATTTGTTTGATTTCGTCATGAGTAAACTCTTGCATATAAATATCGGCTATTTTAGAGAAGAAAGGAGGAAGTGTAGCTTCAAAATCTTT
Source organism: uncultured Flavobacterium sp. (assembly GCA_964476555.1). Lineage (GTDB taxonomy): Bacteria > Bacteroidota > Bacteroidia > Flavobacteriales > Flavobacteriaceae > Flavobacterium. Next base: position 9,354 of record CAYZBA010000025.1, on the reverse strand, counting down.
TGTAAATTCTTCGTGACGATCTTCAGGAATCATCATTTTGATTTGTTCTCCAATATTGCGGATGGGTTCTGTGGCTCCAGAAACTTCCAAAAATCGAATCGTATCAGCTTTGAAAGTTGAGCTGTCTTGTGAAAAACCAAAGTAGCTCATTGCTACAATGGCTAAGATTGTGAAAAACTTTTTCATGATAAAAAAATTAAGTTATATCTGCAAATGTAAACTTTTCTCCTAGAACTATACGGAAATAATTTCGCTTTCATGCAAAATATCTTCTCTTTTTAGTCGTAAAAGTACTTGAGCAACAGCTATAACATCTTTTTCGCAATAGCGAATAATACGGTCAATATCTTTTTCTACATAATAAACCTCAGCCACCTGGCTTCCGTCAATATCGTCTTTCGGAGAAGGGATGTTTAGTATGTTGGTAAGTAGTTTTAAGGAAGTGTAATGTTTATAGTCTCCGAATTTCCAAAGTTCCAGAGTGTCCAAATGAGGAACTTCCCATGGTTTTTTGCCAAAAAGATTGAGTTTCTCAGGGATTTTTATTCCGTTAATAATCATTCTTCTTGCTAGGAACGGGAAGTCGAATTCTTTGGCATTGTGACCACACAAAAGGTGTTCGGGGCTACTAAAGTGATTTTCTAATAAATTACAAAAGTCGTTTAAGAGTTGTTTTTCTTCTCCAAAAAATGAGGTTACCCGAAAATTTCTGATATCATTTTTGAAGGAAAAGTATCCTACAGAAATGCAAATGATTTTACCAAACTCTGCCCAAATTCCGGCTTTTTCATAAAATTCTTCGGGCGTTTGGTCTTCTCTTCTTTGATAACGGGTTTTTTGGTCGAAAAGTTCTTTCTTCTCTTGAGAAAGCGCATTAAAATTAGGGCTTTCAGGAACCGTTTCGATGTCTAAAAATAGAATATTCCGGAGGTTTATTTTGTGTAGCATTACTGTAACATTTTATAAGCCTCATCAATATAAATATAAAAGTCATTACTGTGAGGGTCTGTTTCGGTTTGTAGTCCCTTAATATGACCGAGACGCACGATGATTATGTCATCTTCGGGGATTACGATAACGAATTGCCCCAGATGACCTCTCATGTAAAATATTTTTTTGTGTAAATATTCTGAGAGCCAAAATCCGTATCCGTATTGGGGAGAGTCTTTAAAGCGTGGATTGATGCACATTTCCACAAAAGCTGTGTCGAGAATTTGTTTGCCATTCCAATTACCTTTTTGTTTGAATAGTTTTCCGAGCCTAGCAAAATCTCTGGCGTTGCTAGCAATACAGCAATAGGCTTTTTCGATCCCTTCCGGATGATCAATTTGCCATAAAGCGGGATGTTCACACCCTAGAGGTTTCCAGAAATGTTTAGAAATATAATCGGACAAGTATTCTCCGGTTGCTTTTTCGAGGACCATTGCCAATAGCTGAGTGTCTCCGCTGGAATATTTGAATTTTTGTCCGGGTTTTTCGGTAGTTTTTAAGTTTAGAATGACTTTTTTCAAATCATCATCAAAATAAGCTCGAGTAACTACGGAAAAAGGGCTATAATATCTTTCGTCCCAATTGAGGCCTGATGACATGGAGGATAAATCTCCAACAGTCATTTCAGCAGCTAACCCTTCAGAGAATTCAGGGAAGAAATCAGATACGGGTTGATGGATACTTTTTATCTTCCCCTCCATAATCGCTTTTCCTAAAGCAGCTGTAACGTAGCTTTTTGCCATAGAAAAAGAATTTGATTGAGAATGAGTTCCGTATCCGTCAAAATAACTTTCGTGCCATATACTGTCGTTCTTGATAATCAAAAAAGCTGTGGTTTGAAGTTCTTTGTGTGTTTCTTCGAGTTTTTTTGTGGCTTGAATTTTGTTATAGTCTTTATGAATATTCCATGGTTGAGCAGTTCCGCTTTCGATAGTTCGATTGTCGAAATATTTGTAATCTTCTAAAAAGGCAGTTTTGTGGCCAGTAAAATAAGTAACTCGAATAGCTTTTAGGAGATATTCGATATCAAAGATGTACATTAATATAATTAAGCCACTTATTGGAGCTAATAACCATACAGAAAATTTTTTCAAGAAATTCATAATAATAAGTTTATTAGATTGGTATGTCAGATACAAAAATAACAAAAGAAAAGGTAGATAAATTGGCTTTTTAATTTGTTAAAATTAAAACGTTAAATTAAAGTTCAAATTTAGAAATTATCTAAATAAATATTTATATTCGCACCCTATAAATTTTTTTAAGTGCTTGAAAAAGCACTTTCTACAATGTTTTTTTGATATAAAAATTTAAACCATGAAAAGTAGAATTACTAAGGTTTCCCTTTATGCAGGAATTGTTTTTTTGTCTGGGACTTCTCTTTTTGCTCAAACCGAAGAGCAACAAAAAGCCATTATTGCTAATACTAATGTAGAAAAATTGCAAGAATTGGCGTCAGAATATGGTAAATCATTTAAAGAAAACTATGCTAAAGCTTTGCAATTGGCAGCAGAAAAAGATTGGAGACTTACGTTCGTTGATGAAAACGGAAGTGTGCATCAACTACAAGGAGTAAGTGAAGAAGGATTGCCTATATATAAGAAAACTTTAAACCAAGGTTCAGCCGTTACAGCGAGAGTTGACAAAATCAATACGGGCGGATCTATGGGGTTAGATTTGAATGGTCAAAACATGAGAGTAGGAGTTTGGGATCAAAATCACCCAAGAATCAATCACGTAGATTTTGGTGGTAGAGCTGTTGTTGCAGATGCTAGTGCAACAGCAGAATCTTTTCACTCTACTCACGTTTTAGGTACGGTGATAAGTTCCGGAGCTAGCAATAGTGCGGGAAGAGGCCTTGCTTATCAAGCTAATGCATGGGTAAACAACTGGGATAATGATGCTAATGAGATGGCGATGTTGGCCAGTGCAGGATTATTAGTGTCTAATCACTCTTATTCAAGTGCTCCAAACCCAATACCGGAGTATTATTTCGGGAGCTATCGTGGGGACGCAAGAGAGGTAGATAATATTATGTTTAATGCCCCTTTTTATCAGGTAGTTATTGCTGCCGGAAATGATAGAAATTCAGGGTTAAATCCATCAAAAGAAGGAAATGATTTGTTGTATAGCAAAGGTACTTCTAAAAATGGGATTGTTGTGGCTGCCGTAAACCAAGTTACTAATTATACAGGCCCATCTAGTGTTGTCATGTCAAATTTTAGCAGCTATGGTCCTACGGATGATTTTAGAATAAAACCAGACATCTCTGCAAAAGGTGTAGGGGTGCTTTCTACTTCTAACGCTAATAATACGGCTTATGGTTCTTCACAAGGAACTTCTATGGCGGCTCCAGCGGTATCAGCAGTTTTACTTTTGTTACAACAACATTACGGGAATCTATACGGAACAGCTTTACAACCCTATATGCGTTCGGCTACCTTAAGAGGTCTTGTAATTCACACAGCTAGTGAAGCAGGAACGGCAGATGGTCCAGATCACAGATTTGGATGGGGACTAATTGACGCTGCAAAAGCAGTAGAAGTTTTGAATGAAAAAGATGATACTTCTATTATTAAAGAAAGAACGCTTACTCAAGGACAAACTTATTCATTGGAGTTAGTTGCTTTAGGAACAGAACCAATTGTGGTTACGCTGTGTTGGACAGATAGACCGGGTTCTGTTAGCCCTTCGACTGTAGATTTTTCAACCCCTAAGCTGGTAAATGATTTAGATGTAAGAGTAACCAAAGACGGAACAACATATTTCCCTTGGGCATTGACAAAAAACTTCGCAAACCCTGTGGCTGTTAAAACAGACAACAACGTAGATAATGTTGAGAAGATAGAGATAGCTAATCCTGAAGCAGGCGCTCAGTATGTTGTTACTGTTTCTCACAAAGGAAGTCTTGCCAGCGGTTCTCAAGATTATTCACTTATTATAACTGGTGTAGATGCTACATTATCTACAGACAATTTTGTAGTAAAAAATGAATTGAAAGTTTATCCAAACCCTACGAGTGATATCCTTAATGTGATGATGGCTGATTTTGAAGGAGAAGCAATAGTATCACTTTATGATATTCGAGGTGCAAAATTGATGTTTGAGAGCAAGTATATTTCAGGTCAAACTACCTTAGATCTTTCGTCTTTTGCAGAGGGAATGTATTTTCTTGTAGTTGATACTGCTAAAGGTAAATTTACTCACAAAATTCATAAGAAATAACATATTGTTGATTTTTTTTCAAAACGCCTAACTTTAACTCAAGTTAGGCATTTTGTTTTTTGTATTTCCCTAGTTAAAGTTTTTGTTGTAAAAAAGACCTTTAAAGCGATTGATTAAGTGTATATAAGCAACTTTAACAGTAATATTCCCGAAAAATATTTGGTGGTTTAAGAAATTATTAAGAAGTTTGCGGATAACTAACTCAAATTAATTTAATATGAAATCAAGGTTTACTGGGATTCTAACGCTATTTCTGGCGTTTTTTATTCAGTTTTCTTTTGCACAAGAGAAAACAGTTACAGGTAATGTCGTGTCTGAAGAAGACGGATTAGGACTTCCTGGGGTGAACGTAACCGTTCAAGGTACTACACGTGGTGTGCAAACAGGTTTAGATGGAGAATTTTCCATTACTGTTTCGGAAGGAGAAAAACTAGTTTTCTCGTTCACAGGTATGACCACACAAGTTATTACTGTTGGTTCAGGAAGTGTAATTAATGTAACAATGAAAGCCGACAACATTCTAGATGTTGTGAGTGTTGAGGGGTATCGTACTACCTCAAAACCGCTTTCGAATGTTGCAGCTGTTACGGTTACGGCTAAAACAATTGAAGGAAGACCAAACGCTTCATTCATTCAAACATTACAAGGACAAGTTCCGGGTCTTAACATTTCAACAGGTTCAGGACAACCAGGAGCTAACTCAACTGTAATCCTTAGAGGTTATGGTTCTATTAATGGTAACGTTGAGCCTTTGTATGTAATTGATGGCGTGCCACTTACTGTGGATAACTTCAGAAGTTTGAACCCGAACGATATCGAGAGTGTTTCTGTGTTGAAAGATGCGGGAGCTACTGCTATTTATGGTAACAGAGGAGCAAACGGGGTTATCATTGTAACTACTAAAAGAGGAGATTTTGAAACAGACTTAGAAATTAAGTATAATTCTATGTTTGGTTTTAACTCAATGCAAAATCATGATTATAGATTGGCTAATTCACAACAACTTCTTGGTTATGAAAAAGCTACAGGTCAGGGGTATGGTAGTACATTGACTGATGAGGAAATTGCAAATTATCCTTTTTCTACAGATTGGAGAGATGAGTTGTTTAGAACAGGTATGACTCAAAGTCATGTGCTTTCGTTGACTTCTGGAGGTAAAAATACTGCTTCATATACTTCATTGGGGTATTATAATATTGAGGGTATGGTTACTAATACTAATTTGAATAGATTTAACTTCAGAAACAACCTTTCGGGAAAAACTACTGACGGTAAATTTACTTATAATACTGCTCTTACAATTAACTTCTCTAAAAATAATACGGTTGAAGAAGGTCCTAGATCTAATGGTAGTATGGCTGTTAACTGGAACCCATTGTATGGGGCTTTACAAGGTGTGCCTTATGTTAGTCCGTCTTGGTATGAGAATGGGCCTCAATTGTTAGATATGTATACTGGAGTGAATAACCCTTATGGGGTTGGGGTGAATAACTTTGCTCTTGTTCCTCTTATGATTATGGATGTTTTTAAAACCAATAGAACTTATACAAATGAAATTAAATCTATTGCAAACTTCCAAGGAGCTTATAAAATAACAGATGATCTTACTTTAGGGACTTCATTTGGTACAGATTTTACAGAAACTCAACTTCTTTCTTATATTGATCCGTCAAACTGGACAGAGCAGTTTTCAAGACAAGATGGTCAAGAGTATACTGGATATCAAGGTGAAAACACAATAAGAAATATTTTGTTTAACTCAACTACTAGATTGAATTATAACAAAAACTTTGCAGAGAAACATACTATTGATGTATCAGCCTTCTTTGAATACTTTAAAGCTCATGCTAAAAGTATGTCTTACGGTCAGGAAGGTCTTGATCCTAAAGTAAACCATCCAGGTCATGGTTCTGGTTTTATTGGTCACGATCCGAATGGTGGTTTTCCTCATCTTTATGTTCCTTCAGTAGGGGCGTCTAAACGTTCTGCAGGATTACTTTCTTATTTTGCAACAGCAGATTATGATTATAATAAGAGATATGGTTTTGCTGCTTCAGTTCGTAGAGATGCATCTTTCCGTTTTGCAAACAGTAACCGTTGGGGAACTTTCTGGTCTGTATCAGGTAGATGGAATATTGATCAAGAAGACTTCATGGCAAACTCTGGATTCCAAATGTTGAAACTTAGAGCTTCTTATGGTACTTCAGGTAACCAGAATATTGACGGACAAAGTGTTTTCAATGCAGCTAACCTTACACGTTCATTATATGCTGCAGTTACAGGATATGCAAACAATCCTTCTTATATCACTGCTCAGTTAGGTAATGATGATTTAAGATGGGAGACTATTTCTCAATTGAATGTTGGGGTTGATTTCCAGACACTTAGTTCAAGGTTAAGAGGTAGTGTAGATGTGTATAGAAAACTTACAACTGATATGTATCTTGAAACAAGGCTTTCTGCCGTAACTGGTTTTGGAACATTATTCGCTAACGTAGGTGAATTGGAGAATAAAGGGGTAGAAGCAATTTTACATTATGATATTTTCCCAAGTGATTCGGCTTTGCAAATTACTGTTTCGGCAAACGGTTCATATAATAAAAATACAATTCTTGATGTTGCAAATGAAGAAGGTTTAATAGATTACGGTAATAACGTTGATCAGAATGGACATCCTTTCTCTGAATATTATGTTGTAAGATATGCTGGAGTAAACCCAGCTAATGGTAATGCGTTATTCTATACAGCAGATGGAGAGTTAACAGAAAATCCAAACGAAGTTAGCGACCGTGTTCATACAGGAAAAACATTCTTCCCTAAATATCAAGGAGGATTCGGTTTTAATGCAGAATATAAAAACTTTTTCTTAACGACTCAGTTTAATTTTGTGTATGATATTTGGAGATTTGATAGAGATTATAGTAATCTAATGGATACAGGGGCTGGGGAGTTTGGTCACTTTAATAAAAGTACTGATTTAGACAGAGCTTGGACTCCAGATAATCGTTATACAGATGTGCCAGCTCTTACTTATAATACTGGTAACTATACTAATCATGATCGTTTCTTGAAAGACGCTTCTTACTTGAGACTACGTTTCATTTCTTTTGGATATGATTTCTCTAAAGAGTTCTTAAAAGGTACATTTATTGATGGATTGAGAGTATATGCTCAAGGAGAAAACCTTGTAACTTGGTCTAAATGGAGAGGTTGGGATGCTGAAAGTAATAGAATGTCGGATATTGGACAATACCCAACTCCAAAAACAATTGCTTTCGGATTAGATGTTCAATTTTAAAAAAATATTAATATGAAAAATATAAAATTAAATTTATTTCTCCTTCTATCCGGAATGTTTGTAGTGTCTTGTAATGATGCTATTGATATTATCCAGCCAGGAGAATTACTTCCTGAAACTACTTTTGAAACAGTAGAAGATTTACAGGCAGGTTTGTATGGGGCATACGCTTCTATACCTGCTGAGGGTGCGATTTATTTTACATCTGTGTTTACGGATGAAGTTGCCAAAGGTGTAGGTAACGGTGGACAAGGAACAGATTATTTGAATCATATTTTGAATGCTAATTCATCTCCTTCAGGGATTTGGACGAGTAATTATAGAGCGATTAATCTTGCTACACGTTTAATTGAAGCTTCTGCTGGAGTTACTGTTGAAGAAGGTGAAGAAGAGGCTTTTGAGCATATTGTAGCTCAGGCTTATGCTATTAGAGCATTCTGTCATTTGCAATTATTAACTTATTATGCAAAAGATATGAAAGATGATAGTTCTCTTGGGGTAATAAAATTAGATTTTATACCTACTAGTGATAGTCGTTTACCTCGTAATACAGTTGGTGAAGTATTTGAATTAATTAATTCAGATTTAGATTATGCAGAAGCTAATTTGAGTGCTACTGAAGCTAACGTTGGGCTTTTCCGTCCTATAGCAATTACTGCTCTTAGAGCTCGTATAGCTGCTTATAGAGGTGACTATACTCAAGCTGGTCAATTTGCAAATACTGTAATCACTTCATCAGGGGTTAATTTATCAAATCCTGTAGTTTACAAAAATATTTTCGTAGACTTAGAAGCAGGAGAGGTTTTATTCAAGTTAATTAGAAACGGATCAAACTTTGCTCAAATGTGGTCAAGCTTGGAAGCTAGGTTAGGAATTTATCTAGAAGTTAACAGAGCTTTATTTAACTTAGTTGACAGTCCGACTGATGTGAGAAGAGGAGTTCTTACTTATGCTGGTCCAGACAATACTATTCACCCAGATTATACAAGTTTAAGTTTGTCAGAATATTTAGCTGAGGATATTCTTCCTGTGTTTAAATATTCTGTATCCAAAGGTGTTAATTTGTGTGGAGATATTAAAGTTATTAGACTTTCTGAAATGTACCTTCTTAGAGCAGAATCAAAAGTTGCTTCAGATGATTTAGTAGGTGCTGCTGCAGATGTATTTGCTGTAAGATCAGCTCGTAATCCAGCTGCAACTATGCCAGTATATTCAAATCAACAAGAGGCTTGGGCTGATATCATGAAAGAAAGACGTGTAGAACTTGCTTTTGAAGGGCATAGATATATTGACTTAAAGCGTTTAGGCGATATGGCTGGAGTACAATCAGACAGAGATCCAAGAGATTCTTCTGAGCAAAACTTCCCTCAAACGTTATCTAATACTGATTATAGATATACTTTGCCTATTCCTTTCTCTGAGCTTACTGCTAATCCAGGTATTCAACAGAATGAAGGATACAACTAATAAATTATTAAAAAGCAATCTTATGAAAAATATTTTAGTTAAACTATCGTCGTTATTCCTTTTTGTGGGGATCCTGACAAGTTGCGAAGAAGATAAAGTAATTTACAGTGGAGGAGATATCATTATGTTTGCTAATACTGATGCGAATTTCTCTGTAAACGAAAATGCTGGACAGGCTGATCTTACTGTACTACTTTCAAAAGAATACAGTTCTGATGTAACTGTAAACTTTGAGGTTACAGACGGAACAGCTATCCAAGGAACTCACTATAGCATTAGTGGAACTTCAATTGTTATTCCTGCTGGAGAAACAAGCGGAAAAATTACGATTAACCTAGTTGACGATGAGGATGGGAATCCTGCTCGTACTTTTG
>CAYZBA010000024.1:0-18651 GCA_964476555.1 uncultured Flavobacterium sp. | reverse complement strand
GAGTTTAAAATACCTGTAACATTTAAAATTATTTTCGTCTTATATTCGCAAAAAATCACTTTATGAAAAACAGCCTTAAACTCGAAGAAGTCGCTCAGTTTTTATTCGGAATTTACCTTTTTTCTACCTTGGATTTTGCTTGGTGGTGGTTTCCGGTTTTGATTTTATCGCCAGATGTTTCTATGATTGGGTATGCTTTTGGCAATCGAATCGGAGCTTACTCGTATAATCTTTTCCACCACAAGGCTGTAGCCATAGCGGTTTATTTGCTAGGGATTTATACAGGAAATTCGGTTGTAGAGCTAATCGGTGTTATCCTGTTTGCCCATTCGGCTATGGACAGAATGTTGGGCTACGGGCTTAAGTACACCACTTCGTTTACCGATACGCATTTAGGGAAAATAGGAAAAGACAGTTAGAAGAAAGAAACAAGAAGAAAGAGCAAAGACATTAATAAAAAAGTCTTTTTTCCAGCTTCTTTGCTCTTTGGTCTATCGGATATCTCTCACCCTTAGTTGAACCGAAACGTTTCCGTTCCAGTGGTTTTCGTCTATGGAATAAACCATATCAAAAGGTTTGAGTCCTTGGACGATTTCGAGTTTTTTGCCCAAGCCGAATCCTACGGCGTCAAACGCTTGACTTCCGTTTTGTTTGACGAAGAGTTTCAGGTGTTCGCCTTCTTTCCCAATAGGTTTTGCATAACCTGTGTCTACTACGTTTTTGGTCAAGAAAACAGGAGTCATATTCTCAGGCCCGAATGGTTCAAATTGCTTTAGAATTCGAATGAGTTTCGGGTTGATGTCCGAGAAGTTGATTTCTGCATCCACTCGTATTTCCGGCGAGAGCGACTCCTCTGTAATTGAGTTTTTCACGACTTCTTCGAACTTGTTTCGGAACTGTTCGAACTTGTCTTTGGCCACCGTCAGTCCGGCTGCATATTTATGTCCGCCGAATTGTTCCATATAGTCGGCACATTTTTCGAGGGCTTGGTGTATGTCAAATCCTTTTACCGAACGGGCCGAAGCGACCATCTTTCCGTTGCTTTCCGTAAAGACAAGCGTAGGCTTGTAATGGGTTTCGATGAGTCGTGAGGCTACAATTCCGATGACTCCTTTGTGCCAATTTTCGTTGAAAACGACGGTGGTATAAAGCCCTTCCTGTTTGGTCTCGATGATTTGCTGCAAAGCTTGTTTGGTAATCAAACTATCCAAATCTTTACGTTCTGAATTAAACGCTTCGATATTGGCCGCAAATTGTTCGGCTTGCTCTAGATTGAACTCGGTGAGCAGTTTTACTGCATAATTTCCGTGGTGGATTCTTCCGGCTGCATTGATTCTCGGCGCGATGATGAAAACCACATCTGTGATGGTGAGTTCTTCTTTTTTGAGGTTTTGGATTAGGGCTTTGATTCCGTTTCTCGGATTGGAGTTAATCACTTCCAGTCCGAATTTTGCCAGAATTCTATTTTCTCCGGTAATCGGAACGATATCGGCGGCAATGGCTGTTGCCACCAAATCCAGATACGGAACTAAATCTTGGGTGGTTTGCCCTCTTTTTTCGGCCAAAGCCTGAATGATTTTGAAGCCGATCCCGCAACCGCAAAGTTCTTTGTACGGATAGTCGCAATCGCTTCGTTTTGGGTCGAGCACCGCCACTGCATTCGGGATACTATCATCGGGTAAGTGGTGGTCAGCGATTATAAAATCAATATGCTTTGCATTGGCATATTCAATTTTGTCGTGGGCTTTGATACCGCAATCCAGAGCGATGATAAGTGAAATTCCGTTGTCATCGGCAAAGTCAATTCCTTTGAACGAAATTCCGTAACCTTCGTCATATCGGTCCGGAATATAAGTTATGACATTCGGATAAAATGACGATAAATAAGAATACATAAGCGAAACCGCCGTGGTTCCGTCTACGTCATAATCGCCATAAATCAGGATTTTTTCGCCGTTTTGGATGGCTTTTTCGATGCGGTCAATGGCCTTGTCCATATCTTTCATCAGATAGGGGTTGTGTAGGTCATCAAGGGTTGGGCGGAAGAATAATTTCGCTTTTTCAAACGAGTCAATCCCTCTTTGAGCCAATAAGGTCGCAATTGTTCTATCTACTGATAGACAATTTATTAATTCGTTTATTTTATCTTCGGAAGGATTTTGAGTAAGGGTCCAGCGCATGCTTCAAATTTAGGGTTTAAATTTAGCAAGTTTTTAAATATTTGAAAAATAATTTTTAGGATAGGGTAATACGCGTGTGTGATTTTGATGATATAATAAATATGTTAATTTTTGCAAAACATATTTATATTATTGTTACATTTACTTAATAATTAATTTTTGAAAATGACAAGTAAAATCATAGGCGTAGGGAACTATATTCCTACACAAACGGTTACCAATTTATTTTTTGATACCTATCGTTTTTTGGACGAAAGTGGTGAAGCGTTGAAGCAGGATAATGCCACCATAGCAGACAAGTTAAAAGAAATTACGGGTATTGAAGAAAGGCGTTATGCAGAGAAAGAGCAAGTGACGTCTGACTTGGGATTTCTTGCTGCACAGGCAGCTATAGAGAATTCCGGGATTGATCCGGAAAGTCTTGACTATATTATTTTTGCGCACAATTTTGGGGATGTTCGGTTTGGTACGATACAATCGGACATGGTTCCGAGTTTGGCGGCCCGAGTGAAACACCATTTAAAAATCAAAAATAATTTTTGTGTGGCGTATGATGTTTTGTTTGGCTGTCCGGGTTGGATAGAGGGGATGATTCAAGCTCATGCCTTTATCAAGTCGGGGATTGCTAAGCGATGTTTGGTGATTGGGGCAGAAACTCTTTCACGGGTGGTTGACATTCACGACAGAGACAGTATGATTTATGCTGATGGGGCGGGAGCGGCCATTTTGGAGCTCAATAGTGATGATGACACAGGGATAAGATCGCATCTTTCGGCTTCGTTTACGTTGACTGAAAAAGATTATCTGTATTTTGGGAAATCTTACAACAATGACAGTTGTCCGGATGTTCGTTACATCAAGATGAATGGTAGAAAAATCTATGAATTTGCTTTGATGAATGTTCCTAAAGCGATGAAAAAGTGTTTTGACGAAAGCGGATATACTATTGACCAGCTCAGTAAAATTATCATTCATCAGGCCAATGAAAAGATGGACGAGGCCATCATCAACCGATTCTACAAGCTGTATGGCACTGCTGTTCCCCAAGATATAATGCCTATGGTCATTCATAAGTTAGGGAACAGCAGTGTGGCTACAATTCCGTCATTGCTGACGATGATTTTAAAAGGGGAGTTGCCTCAACATAGGCTTCAAAAAGGCGATATTGCCCTTTTTGCTTCGGTTGGAGCAGGTATGAATATTAATGCTTTTGTCTATAAATTCTAGACAGGGGCATTATTTCTTGGTTACGTTTACGGCTCTGAATCCTTTTGGAGAGGCTTCTTTTCGGTAACTTACTTTGTCGTGTTTGTTGATAGGTTGAGTGAGTTCTCCGTGATGGAAGAATACATTTTCTTGAGTGCCGTCTTCGGTAATAAAGCCATAACCTTTGTCGCTCACATAGGTGATAGTTCCGGTCAGGATTTTCTCGGGATTAATTTCTGAATCTTCTTTTGCTTTTTTGGCTTTGGCCAAATCTTCTTCTTTGTTCTGAAGATGAGGCGGTGTTGAAGTGAAATTTCCGTTTACGTCGACATAAATAATCATGTCGTCAAGACTTTTGCCTTTGTTGTTATTGATTTTCCGTTCTTCTCTTCGGGCTGTTTTGTCTTGTAATTTCTTGTTTTTTTTCTTGTTGTTTTCTTTTTTAGAAAAAGAATCTGCCATATAGTTATTATTAAAAGTTACAATTTTAATTTATCGCGTCATTACAGGCATGGTGAAGCCTATGAGTTTCTGAATGTTTTTCAGGTCTTTTTTCTCTTGGTTGTCGCAAAAAGAGACGGCAACACCATTGGCACCGGCACGGCCTGTTCGTCCAATTCGGTGAACGTAAGTTTCGGGAACGTTAGGGAGTTCGTAGTTTATTACGTGAGGCAATTCGTCGATATCGATTCCTCTGGCAGCGATATCTGTAGCGATAAGCACTCTGATACGGCTGCTTTTAAAGTCGGCCAAAGCTTTTTGTCTGGCGTTTTGAGATTTGTTTCCGTGAATTGCTGCTGCGTAAATTCCGGTTTTTACCAATTGTTTCACCAGTTTATCGGCGCCGTGTTTTGTACGAGCGAAAACTAGTGAGCGGTCGATAGAGCGGTCTGCCAAAATATCAATGAGTAGGTTTAGTTTTTGGTTTTTTTCGACAAAATATACCGATTGTTGTATGGTTTGAGCGGTCGAAGAAACTGGAGTTACGTTGATTTCTTTGGGTTGATTGAGGATGGTTTGAGCAAACTTTCTGATTTCTTGAGGCATTGTAGCCGAGAAGAACAAGGTTTGTCTTTTTGTGGGGATTTTTGTGAGGATTTTTTTCACGTCATTCACAAATCCCATATCGAGCATACGGTCTGCTTCGTCAAGCACTAGTATTTCTAGTTGAGAAAGGTGAATGCAGCCTTGGTTGATAAGGTCTAAAAGTCTTCCGGGAGTAGCGATAAGGATATCGACACCTTTTTTAATGGCAGTGACTTGTTTTCCTTGAGGCACTCCGCCGAAAATGGCTAAATGGTTTAGGGGTAGAAACTTGCCATAGATTTTGAAGTTTTCGTCTATCTGTATCGCTAATTCTCGGGTTGGAGTCAGAATTAAGGTACGAATGCTTTTTCGTTTTGATGTTGGTTTTTGATGTAGTAATTGTAACACAGGTATTGCAAACGAAGCTGTTTTACCGGTACCGGTTTGTGCACAACCAATCACGTCATTACCTTTTAGGATTAGAGGAATGGTTTGATGCTGTATTTCTGTCGCCTGACTATATCCGACTTGATTTACCGCCTTCATAATAGGAGGTATAATATTTAAATCTGTAAAATTCATAGTTGTTTTTGTCGGGATACCGACATTTTAATGGGTTCCTATTGAGTTAAGGAAAATGAGAGTGAGACTGCCTCAAGAAGAAACAGTCTGTGATGTCATAAAGATGTGATGAGCCAATTAGTAACGACTTTTGTTTTCTTTTGGTAGTGATTCGTTTACGACCATCTGACGCGAGTTGAAAGTAGAGTCGTGGAGTTGGCTTATTGCGTTTTGTGCATGTTCTTGATTAGGCATTTCGATGAAGCCGAATCCTCTAGAGCGGCCCGAAAATTTATCGGTAACGATTTTAACGGATGATACTTCTCCGAAAGAAGAAAATAAGTCTTGTAATTGTGCTTCTGTAGTCTGAAAGTTCAGATTGCCAACAAAAATGTTCATAATGTGATGTATTAATGATTAGGAAATGTGGCAACTGAAAAGCAAAAACTGAGAGAGAAAAAAATGATTGTTTTAGACTATTTCAGAAAGGGCAGAGGCAGATGCCTGTTTATAAATTCTTTGCAAAGATAGTAAAAATATTTGAATTGCCTAATTTTCAAAGACTTTCTAGAAAGATTTAAAATAAAAAGGCAGATTACGTGTCTTTTTTGACATGTAATCTGCTTTTGGTGGAGAAGATGGGGCTCGAACCCACGACCTTTTGGCTGCCAGCCAAACGCTCTAGCCAACTGAGCTACATCCCCTTAAGACGGAGCAAATATAAGTGTATTTCTTTAATGTTGGAATAAAAAGATAAAAAAATGTACCTTTGTAATGTTTTTAGAAATGCAGACTATGGACATAAAAGACAACACCATTCTAAGACAGTTTGAAACACATCATCAAGAAGCTTTGTATGCTATAGAGTATGCTATTCAGGAGAGAAAAATCTTTTTAACCAAGTTTATAACTCCCGAAAATCCGGATGAGGAATTTTCTCAAGAGTTTTTAAAAGAAGTGCTCGAAATAGCAAGGGAGCGCAAGTTGAAAGTAGTGCCTACGGCTTCGAAAATTGCAAGTTTTTTCAGAAAGAATCCTTCTTATAAAGAGATGTTGCCTGTGGGGATTGTTATCTAGACGCCCCACGTTTAAACCACTCTTGATTAATAGCGTCAATATATTTCAGAAGTTCTTCTCTCCCGGATTCTTCGAGAGAAGAAGTGACAAAATAGTCCGGCATAAATTCCCAACCGTCTGCCAGCATTTGTTTTTTGTAGGTAGCAATGTTGCTGTTTATCTTGCTTCTCCCAATTTTGTCTGCTTTGGTGAAAATGATAGAAAACGGGATTTCGCTTTCGCCTAAGTATCGCATGAATTCCAAGTCGATTTTTTGAGCATCGTGTCTGATATCTATCAATACGAAAGCACAAACGAGTTGCTCTCTTTTTTCGAAATAATCTGTAATAAATCGTTGAAAGGTATCTTTGGTTGATTTTGATACTTTGGCATATCCGTATCCGGGTAGGTCAACCAAGAACCAGTTGTTATTGATTTTAAAATGGTTGATGAGTTGAGTTTTACCGGGTTTGGCAGAAGTTTTAGCCAGGTTTTTGTTGCCTGTTAGCATATTGATAAGTGAGGACTTCCCGACATTAGACCTTCCGATAAAGGCGTATTCGGGCAATAGCTCTTTCGGGCATTTGCTCACTTCTGAGTTGCTGATAACAAATTCTGCAGTATTGATTTTCATTTTTTGAAATTAGGCTATTTACTGCTACTGAGGTGGTCGCTGACCACTAATTAAAGTCCTTTTTTTTGTAGCCATTCATACATCAAACGGTTGAACTCGTCCGGATGTTCCATCATAGCGGCATGGCCACATTTGTCTATCCAATAGAGGTCTGAATTTGGCAATAAGCTGTGGAATTCTTCGGCTACTTCTGGAGGAGTAACTTTGTCGTTTCTACCCCAAATAATACAAGTTGGCGTAGTCATTTTAGGCAGATCTTTAGCCATGTTATGTCGGATGGCACTTTTGGCAATCGTAAGAGTTTTAATCAGTTTTACTCTGTCGTTTACCGTAGCAAATACGTCATCTACGATTTCTTTAGTAGCTACAGCCGGGTCATAGAACACATCTTGTGCTTTCTTTTTGATGTATTCGTAATCCCCTCTTTTGGGGTAGCTTTCGCCCATAGCGTTTTCATAAAGGCCTGAACTTCCTGTAATTACAAGCCCGGCCATCTTTTCGGGATACATTTTGGTATGGTATAAAGCGATATGTCCGCCCAAAGAGTTTCCTAAAAGAATTACTTTTTCGAATCCCTTATGAGTGATAAAGTCTTTTACGAATTTCGCAAAAGATTTAACATTGGTTTTCAGGATGTTTTGAGTGTATAATGGTAGTTCCGGTATAACAACTTTGTATCCTTTGTCAGGGAAAAAATTAGCAACTCCGTCGAAATTGCTTAGCCCGCCCATCAGCCCGTGTAGTATAATAATAGGAGTTCCTTCGCCAGCTTCGTAATAAGTGTATTTTTTGTCAGTGGTTAAATTACCCTTCATATTCTTCTAATCAAATTCAGACAAATATAGTGCTTATTGATAAAATAGAAAGGATTTTGATTTTAAAATTTTTATAAATTCCGAAAAACGGGGTGTTGATAACTTCTTAGGAAAGGATTTGCTGTGTTAGGAAAATTCGATTTTTTTAAGTATATTTGCTCGTTTATTTGTGAAATAATTTTTTAGAAAAAATGAGCGAAGAAATTAAAAAGACGAGTTATTCGGCAGATAGTATTCAGGCCTTAGAAGGAATGGAGCACGTGAGGATGCGCCCTTCGATGTATATTGGAGATATTGGTCCTAGAGGTTTGCATCATTTGGTTTATGAGGTGGTTGATAACTCTATTGATGAGGCGCTAGCCGGGCATTGTGATACGATTTCGGTAGTTATTAATGAAGATAATTCCATATCTGTAGAGGATAACGGTCGTGGTATTCCTGTTGACATTCATAAAAAAGAAGGGGTGTCTGCTCTGGAGGTTGTAATGACCAAAATTGGAGCAGGAGGGAAGTTTGATAAAGATTCTTATAAAGTTTCCGGAGGATTACATGGTGTTGGGGTTTCGTGTGTGAATGCGCTTTCTGAGCACTTAAAAGCTACTGTTTATAGAGACGGGAAAATATACGAGCAAGAATATTCAAGAGGTAAGGCTCTCTATCCGGTAAAACAGACCGGTGAGACTACCAAGAGAGGTACCTTGGTTTCTTTTAAACCCGATAATACTATCTTTACTCAAACCACGGAATATTCATATGATATTTTAGCGGCTCGTATGCGAGAGCTTGCTTATTTGAACAAAGGAATCACCATTACACTTACTGATAAAAGAGAGTTAGACAAAGACGGAAATCCAATTTCTGAGACTTTTCATTCAAAAGAAGGGCTAAAAGAGTATGTTCGTTACTTAGACGGCAACAGAGAGCCCATCATCTCTGACGTAATCAGCATGGAGAGCGATAAAGGGGATATTCCGGTAGAAGTAGCTCTTATCTATAACTCTAGTTATTCTGAGAACATTTTCTCATACGTAAACAACATTAATACGCATGAAGGAGGTACGCACTTATCGGGCTTCAGACGTGGGCTTACGAATACCTTGAAAAAATATGCCGATTCATCAGGTCTTTTAGATAAACTGAAATTTGAAATTTCGGGGGATGACTTTCGTGAGGGGTTAACGGCTATTATTGCGGTCAAAGTAGCAGAACCTCAGTTTGAAGGTCAGACAAAAACCAAATTAGGAAATAGAGAAGTAGTAGCTCCGGTATCGCAAGCGGTTTCTGAAATGCTTGAGACTTATTTGGAAGAGCATCCGAATGACGCTAAAACGATTGTTCAAAAAGTCATTCTTGCTGCACAAGCTCGTCATGCGGCTAAGAAAGCTCGTGAAATGGTTCAGAGAAAGACCGTTATGGGCGGAGGGGGGCTTCCGGGAAAATTGTCTGACTGTTCAGAAACTGATCCGGCAAAATGTGAGGTGTTCTTAGTTGAGGGAGACTCGGCGGGTGGAACAGCAAAACAAGGACGTGATAGAACCTTTCAGGCAATTATGCCTCTGCGTGGTAAGATTTTGAATGTGGAAAAAGCCATGCACCACAAAGTGTTTGAAAACGAAGAGATTCGCAATATTTTTACGGCACTTGGGGTGACTATCGGAACCGAAGAAGACAGCAAGGCTTTGAATCTCGAAAAACTTCGTTATCACAAAGTGGTTATCATGTGTGATGCCGATGTCGATGGTAGTCACATTGCTACGCTTATTTTGACGTTCTTCTTCCGATTCATGAGAGAGCTTATCGAGAACGGACACGTTTATATTGCGACACCTCCTTTATATATGTTGAAAAAAGGAAACCGAAAAGAATATGCGTGGAACGATGAGCAACGCGATATGATCTCTCAACAAATGGGAAGTGGAGTTTCTATTCAGCGTTATAAAGGTTTGGGAGAGATGAATGCCGAGCAGTTGTGGGAAACTACGATGAATCCGGAAAACAGAACTCTTCGAAAAGTATCTATCGAGAACTTGGCCGAAGCTGACCGTATCTTCTCTATGCTGATGGGAGACGATGTTCCGCCACGTAGAGAGTTTATCGAGAAAAATGCGATTTATGCGAAGATTGACGCATAATAAGACAATATAAATTGTACTATAAAATCCCTGAGAAGCATTCTTAGGGATTTTTTTATGTTATTGATTTATTTTTTTTAACTTTTTGTTATGATAACTTCATTGAATAGTATAATTTTGTGCAATCAATAAATCATACTAACTAAAGTAAAAATGAAAAAAGCACTTTTAATATCAGCGTTGTGTTTTGTTTCTCATTCCGCGCTATCGCAAGGTTTTGAAACAGTGGTTTTTGCAGCAGAAGATGCCAGTAAGCTGTCAGAAGATTATGTGAATCCTTTTGTGAAAGGGTTTATGTATGACATGAATTCCGGGTGGTATACTACGGCTAAAACTCATAACAAGTTTGGGTTTGATATTACAATAACCCCAAGTATATCATTAGTTCCGAGTTCGGATGAATTTTTTGATTTTAATCCTAATGATTATCGCCACTTATCGTTGCCTAATGGTGAGACCTCTTTGCCTACTTTGATGAGTAGTTCTGATCAAACCACTATGGTTAACGTAAGTATTCCTTATGGCAATGATACTTATAAGGTGTCTGAGTTTGAAATGCCGAAAGGAATTGCGGGAGATTTGCCTTTGAATGGTGTTCCGCTACCGATGGTTCAAGCCGGATTAGGATTGCCGACTCGTACTGATGTCAAGTTGCGATTCTTGCCGAACATAAGTTTTGCAGATACCGGAGAAGTTAGCCTTTTTGGAATGGCTTTGCAACATGATTTAGGCCAGTATTTGAAAATTTCAAGTCTTCCGTTGAATATTGCAGTTCTAGGAGGGTTTACCAATCTGAAAGTTAATTATGCTATTGAAGAAGATCCCAGCATTCCGGATATAACGGTTGATAACGGTGAAGCTTCATTCAAAACTACGGCTTGGACATTGCAGGCCCTTGCTTCTCTTGATTTGAAAATCATTACTTTTTATGCAGGTATAGGTTATAATGCCGGTAAGACCGAAGTAGATTTAAAAGGAGACTACCATTTGGTATATAATATAGAAGACGAGAATGGAACGGTTTGGGGGGCTGTAGAAGAAACGGTGACAGATCCGATAAGCTTACGCTTTAAAGTTAGCGGAATGAACGGAACCATTGGTACTCGTTTAAATTTAGGATTCTTCAAAATCTTTGCTAGCTATACGGTTCAAGAGTATAACACCATCAACGGAGGTATAGCGTTTAGTTTTAATTAAATAATATCAATTTAATTCATTGTTTATTGGTGTATTTTGTAACTTTGCACAGTTTAAAAATAACACAATTAAAAATTAAATAAATGAAAGTAACAATTGTAGGTGCAGGAAACGTAGGTGCAACCTGTGCGGATGCTATTGCTTATAGAAGAATAGCAAGTGAAGTCGTTTTATTAGACATTAGAGAGGGATTTGCAGAAGGAAAAGCCCTTGATATTACTCAAACACAAACTACTTTAGGTTTCAATACAAAAGTAACGGGAAGTACAAACGATTACTCTAAAACAGCGGGGAGTGATGTAGTGGTAATCACTTCTGGAGTTCCTAGAAAACCGGGAATGACTCGTGAAGAGCTTATCGGTATCAATGCCGGAATCGTTAAAGGTGTGGCAGAAAACATTTTGAAGTATTCTCCGAACACAATTATCGTTGTGGTATCTAACCCGATGGATACGATGACATATTTGGCTCTAAAAGCTACCGGACTTCCAAAAAACAGAATTATCGGAATGGGTGGAGCTCTTGACAGCTCGCGTTTCAGAACTTATTTGTCATTAGCGCTTAACAAACCTGCTAACGATATTCAAGGTATGGTTATCGGAGGTCACGGGGACACTACAATGATTCCATTGACTCGTTTGGCTAGTTACAATGGAGTGCCTGTTTCTGAGTTTTTGACAGAAGAAGAATTGGCAAAAGTGAGTGCTGACACTATGGTGGGTGGGGCAACGCTTACGGCTCTATTAGGGACTTCGGCTTGGTATGCTCCTGGTGCTTCTGTAGCATATTTGGTTGACAGTATCTTGAACGACCAAAAGAAAATGATTCCGTGTTCTGTATTGCTTGAAGGTGAATACGGACAAAGCGATATCTGTTTGGGAGTTCCTTGTATTATCGGAAGAAACGGAGTAGAGCAAATCGTTGATGTTAACCTTAACGAAAACGAAAAGGCTTTGTTTGCTAAAAGTGCCGCTGCTGTTCGAAGCATGAATGACGCTTTGGCAACAGTTCTGTAAAAAGCGATATAACATTATGATAAAAAGTCATCTTGAGCTAGTCTAAAGATGACTTTTTTCTATTTAATCAAAAAATAAATTGGTTAATCGTAGTTGAAGTTATATATTTGTCCGTTTTTTCGCCTAGAATCAACCAAACAAAGTTTTTTAACGTTGAAAAAACATCAAAAAAATATTTACAACCTAATTCGTTATTATAATGCAAAACAAAGGACTCATTAAGTTTTTTGCAATTTTATTTGCAATCTTGTGTATTTACCAACTCTCTTTTACTTATGTAGCCAACAAGGTGAAAAGTGATGCCGTTGCTTTTTCTGGAGGTGACAGAGATAAAGAATTGGCTTATCTCGACTCTATCAGAAAACAAACTGTTTATTTGGGGCACACCTTCGAAGAAGTTGAGGCTAAACAAATCAACAAAGGTCTTGACTTGGAGGGTGGAATCAACGTAACCCTTCAGATTTCAGTAAAAGACATCATCAAAGGATTGGCAAACAATTCTCAGAATCCTGTTTTTGCGAAAGCTATTTCTGAAACAGATAAAATTCGTAAGCCTCAAGAGTCTTATCTTGATGCTTTTTTCAGAGCTTTTGACCAAGCTAACAAAGAAGCAGGAACAGCTGTAAAATTAGCTTCGCCTGATATCTTCGCCAACAGAAACTTTGATGACAAAGAAATCAATATCAACTCTACGGATGAGCAAGTAAAAAAGGTCTTGGCTGTAAAGGTTGATGAGTCTGTAGAGAGTGCTTATCAAATCTTAAGAGAGCGTATTGACAAATTTGGAGTGGCTCAGCCAAACATCCAGAAAATTGGCAATACCGGAAGAATCTTAGTGGAACTTCCTGGTGCTAAAGATGAGGTTCGTATTAAAAAATTATTACAAAGTACGGCTCAACTAGAGTTTTGGGAAGTATATAAGATGGACGAAATAGGTGAGTTTCTGATGGCAGCTAACCAAGAGCTGAAAAACGAAGCAAAACCAGTTAAACAAGAAGTTCAGAAAGATTCAACCGAAGTAACAAGTAATATCGAAGCTTTACTTACGGACGAAGTTGACACAGATGCTCAAACGCTAGGCCCTATCCTTGATAAAATGGTAGCTTTTGGAGGCGGACAAGTATTAGGGTATTATAGCGTAAAAGATACGGCAGAAATCAACTCTTATTTCCGCAAACAAAACATCAGAAACCTGCTTCCTGCAGAAATGCGTTATGTGAAATTCTTGTGGAGTAAACCAACTATTATCAACGTGGTTGATAAGCAATTGGTTATGCCTACCAAGGATATGAAATATGACAAAGTTGAAGCTGTAGAGTTGTATGCTATCAAAGGTAATCGTGACGGAAAACCGGCTTTGAGCGGCGGAGTAGTAGTGGATGCCCGATCTGATTTTGATCAATTTGGGAAACCAGCCGTTTCGATGAGAATGAACTCTAACGGAGCTAAAGAATGGGAGAAATTAACAGGAGAAGTAGCTAATAGAAAAGGAGCTATTGCAATCGTTCTTGACAACCAAGTTTATTCTGCGCCAAACGTAAGTCAGGCTATTGCCGGAGGTAACTCAAGTATTTCAGGAAACTTTAAGCTTCAAGAAACAGTTGACCTTGCTAACATACTTAAAGCAGGTAAACTACCGGCATCGGCTGATATTATTCAATCTGCGGTAGTAGGTCCTTCATTAGGGCAGCAAGCTATCGATAACGGTATGATGTCATTTATCATCGGTTTTGCCATCGTATTGTTGTGGATGGTGGTTTATTACGGAAAAACGGGTATGTATGCCAACATTGCTTTGATCATCAACTTGTTGTTCATCTTTGGTGTATTAGCTAGTATAGGAGCTGTATTGACCTTGCCGGGTATTGCCGGTATTGTGCTTACGTTGGGTACGGCCATTGATGCCAACATCATTATCAACGAAAGGGTAAAAGAAGAATTACGTCATGGTAAGTCATTAAAAGAAGCCGTTGACTATGCCTTTACTTGGAATGGAGCATTATCCTCTATCTTTGATGCGAATATTACCGGAGCTTTGGTAGCGGTTATCTTGTTTGTATTTGGTTCTGGTCCTATCCAAGGATTTGCCACTACGTTACTTATTGGTATTGCAACGACATTGTTTACGGCTATCTTTATTCCTAAGCTATTTATTTACGGAAAGTTAGAGAAAGGAAAAGACATCAAATTCTCTACTTCGTTTACTGAAAAATGGTTTGTAGGAACAAATTATAACTTCTTAGGTAAAAAGAAAATTGCCTATATTATTTCTGTTATTGCTGTTGTATTAAGTATAGTTTCACTTTCTACGAAAGGTTTAAATCCGGGAGTTGATTTTGTTGGAGGAAGATCTTATCAAGTGAAATTTGACCGCCCGGTTGATGCCAACGAAGTAAAAGAAAAATTAGAAGGGGTTTTCGGGAGTGCAGAAGCAAAAACTTTCGGTACAAGTGATCAATTGAGAATTACTACTAAATATAAAGTAACTGAGGAAAGCACAGAGGTTGACAACGAAATCAACCAAATGCTTTACGATAACTTGAAAGAATATCTACCTGCTGACCTTAGTTTTGAAGAATTCATGTCGCCTCACGAGGATAAACAATTAGGGGTACTTCAATCAACTAAAGTGGGGCCTACGATTGCTGATGACCTGAAATATGATGCTATGAAAGCCGTTGTAGGAGCTTTGGCGATAATGTTCTTGTACATTTTGGTGAGCTTCAGAAGATGGCAATTCTCTTTAGGGGCGGTAGTTGGTTTGACTCAAAACGTGATTATTGTTCTTGGAATTTATTCGGCTACGTACAGCATTATGCCATTCAACATGGAGCTTGACCAACACTTGATTGCTGCTATCTTAACGGTAGTAGGTTACTCAATCAACGATACGGTGATTGTGTTTGACAGGGTTCGTGAATTCTTGAGAAACCGACAAATGCTTCATACAGGTGAAGGTTTCATCTCAACAGT
Source organism: uncultured Flavobacterium sp. (assembly GCA_964476555.1). Classification (GTDB taxonomy): domain Bacteria; phylum Bacteroidota; class Bacteroidia; order Flavobacteriales; family Flavobacteriaceae; genus Flavobacterium. The sequence goes on along the minus strand of CAYZBA010000024.1, from coordinate 3,855 downwards.
AAATCACGCTTTGAACACTACTTTGAGCCGTACGATTAACGTGTCTTTGAGTTTAACCATCGTGTTATTGGCTATTTTCTTCTTCGGAGGTGAGTCGCTACAAGGGTTTATCTTCGCTATCCTTATCGGTATTGTGGTAGGTACGTTTACATCATTGTTTATCGCTACTCCAATCATGGCGGATACGATGATTAAAAGTGGTGCAGACAAAATCGTTGAAGAAGAAAACAACGAAACAGTAAATACAGAAGTTTAATAAAGCTTTTACTAAGAATAAAAAGGCAGGTGATTCACCTGCCTTTTTATTATAGTCAATTTGATAAGGCTATGTAGCATATGATAGTAGTAATCTAGAGGTGTAGAAAATAGTTTTGAATAGAATCTGCATCGATTCATCAAGGCTATTAAAGTTAGGGAGTTTATTTGTTGAGCATCAAAACCAGCGAAGGAAACTTTAGCCAAAGAGTTATTAAAAAATAAGAGCTAAAAGCCTAAAAATAACAAAGCCCTGATGTATGTCAGGGCTTTGTTATATATATGATTTAGAATCTTAAAAATCTCTGTTGATGTCCCAAGATTCGAGGTAATCAGCTACGCGTTTTACGAACTGACCTCCAAGAGCTCCATCGACTACTCTGTGGTCATAGCTGTGAGAAAGGAACATCTTCTGGCGGATTCCGATAAAGTCTCCTTCAGGCGTTTCAATCACTGCAGGTACTTTACGGATAGCTCCAAGAGCCAAAATACCAACTTGTGGTTGATTGATAATTGGAGTACCGAAAACACTTCCGAAAGTACCTACGTTAGTTACTGTATAGGTTCCGCCTTGCGTATCGTCCGGTTTGAGTTTTCCCATTCTAGCACGGTTAGCCAAGTCGTTTACGGCTTTTGCCATACCCACCAGATTCAATTGGTCTGCATTTTTGATAACCGGAACAATTAGGTTTCCGTTTGGCAGGGCAGCGGCCATACCTAGGTTGATATTTTTCTTTTTAATGATGTAATCTCCGTCTACAGAGATGTTCATCATCGGGAAGTCTTTCAGAGCTTTCGCTACGGCTTCCATAAAGATTGGAGTGAAAGTAAGTTTTTCGCCTTCTCTTTTTTCGAAAGCTGTTTTCACTTTATCTCTCCATTTCACGATATTGGTTACGTCAACCTCTACGAATGATTGTACGTGAGCCGATGTTTGAACAGATTGTACCATGTGGTGAGAAATTAGTTTTCTCATTCTGTCCATTTCAACGATTTCGTCTTGTCCGTTTACAGACACCGGGACAGCTTGTTTAGCAGGTTCTGCTTTTGGAGCTTCGTGTTTAACAACTGGTTGAGCCGGGGCTGCCACAGCAGGTTGTGAACCTCTATTTTTCACATACTCTAATATATCGTTTTTGGTAACTCTTCCGTCTTTACCGGTACCTTTTATACTTTCGAGTTCCGCTAGAGAAACTCCTTCTTCTTTGGCAATGTTTTTTACTAGCGGAGAGTAGAATTTATCAGAATCAGCAAAGTTTACTTCTGTAGTTTGTTTAGCAACTTCTACGGTTTTTGCTACCTCAGCCACAGCTGCAGCAGGAGTTTCTTGTTTAGCAGGTTCAGTTGCAACAGTACCTTCTCCTTCTGTTTCAATTATAGCAATGGTTTGACCTACTTGAACTACATCGTCTTTTTGGAACAATTTTTCTACTAAAATTCCGGATACTTCAGAAGGTACTTCACTATCTACCTTATCGGTTGCAATTTCGAGTACCATTTCATCTGCCTCAATTCGGTCGCCAACTTCTTTCAGCCAGTTTGTGATTGTAGCTTCGGCTACGCTTTCTCCCATCTTAGGAAGTTTCAGTTCAAATCTTGCCATAATATTGATTGCTGTATTGTTTTTTTAATGGTGCAAATGTAGTATTTTTTTGTTAAAAAGCCCAAGACGGGAGAATTTATGCTTCGAAAATGAGTTTAATCCGATAATTTTTTATTTGTGAAGGCTCGTTACGGAACTGTATAAGGAAAGTGAAAGTGTCAAAATGTCATTTTTACAATCTTGGCAATGCTTTTGCTTTAGCAAAGGCTAAAAAGTATAATTTTATAGGCATTATGAATACAGAACATCAGAACGAGCAGCAAGAGAATCTAGAGCAAGTAGAAAATCAGGTAGAAAATCAGGTAGAAAATCAGGAGAATACTTCGGAGTTGCCTCTAGAAGAACAACTTAAAGAAGAGTTAGAAAAAGAGAAAGATAAATTTTTACGCCTTTTTGCTGAGTTCGAAAACTATAAAAAGCGTACGACAAAAGAGCGAATCGAATTGTTTAAAACTGCCAACCAAGACGTTTTACAGTCAATGTTGCCTGTTTTAGACGATTTTGACAGAGCTATGGCAGAAATATCAAAATCAGAAGAAAAGGCTTTGGTAGAAGGCGTTCAGCTTATTCACAATAAACTAAAAGATATTTTAGCTTCGAAAGGTTTAGAAGTTGTTGAAATTAAAGCCGGAGATGCTTTTGATGCTGATTTTGCGGAGGCGGTGACACAAGTTCCTGCTCCTAGCGAAGATCTCAAAGGCAAGATTGTTGACGTTATCGAAAAAGGATATAAATTGGGAGGTAAAATCATTCGTTATCCGAAAGTAGTAACCGGAATGTAAAATAGTCCGAAAAGTTAAATGTTAAGAATAAACATTTGACTTTTTGACTTTAAGACTAAGCAGATGAAAAGAGATTATTACGAAATACTGGGAGTTGGTAAAAATGCCACACCCGAAGAAATCAAAAAAGCTTATCGAAAAAAAGCTATCGAATATCACCCTGACAAGAATCCGGGAGATAAAGAAGCCGAAGAAAACTTCAAATTAGCTGCAGAGGCATATGAGGTGCTGAGCGACCCTCAGAAAAAAGCACGTTATGACCAATTTGGTCACGAAGCCTATACGAGTCAGGGAGGAGGTTTCTCTGGCGGCATGAATATGGATGACATATTCAGCCAGTTCGGAGATATTTTCGGAAGTGCTTTTGGAGGGGCTTTTTCAGGTTTCGGAGGTAGTGGAGGTGTTCGTAGAGCCAAAGGAAGCAGTCTTCGCATCAAAGTAAAACTTACTTTGGAAGATATTGCCAATGGAGTTGAGAAAAAAGTAAAAGTAAAACGAAAAGTAAAAGCTGCAGGTGTAACCTATAAAACTTGTACGACCTGTGGTGGTAGAGGACAAGTAAATCGCATTGCCAATACGGTTTTTGGGCAGATGCAAACCTCTATGCCTTGTAATATCTGTGGGGGGTCCGGACAAATTCTCGACAGAAAACCGGCTCATGCAGACAGCCAAGGAATGGTTTTTGAAGACGAAATCGTATCGATTAAAATCCCTGCCGGAGTCGTAGACGGAATGCAACTCAAAGTTACGGGAAAAGGTAACGATGCTCCGGGAGCAAACAGTGTGCCGGGAGATTTGATTGTGGTTATCGAAGAAATCGAACACGAATTCCTTAAGAGAGAAGGCGAAAACTTACATTATGACCTATACATTAGTATAGCAGAAGCCGCTTTGGGAACTTCGAAAGAAATCGAAACGGTTACCGGAAAAGTGCGTATTAGAATAGAAGAGGGCACACAATCCGGAAAAATATTGCGTTTGCGTTCTAAAGGGATTCCTAACATCAATGGATATGGTAACGGAGATTTATTGATTCACGTAAATGTTTGGACTCCTAAAAAACTCAACAAAGAACAAAGAGAGTTCTTTGAACAAAACCTCAATCACGAAAACTTTATTCCTAACCCAGAAAAATCAGACAAATCGTTTTTTGAGAAAGTAAAAGACATGTTCTCATAATTTTATATAGATTACCTTTTTATTGTAGCCACGAAT
>CAYZBA010000023.1:0-19402 GCA_964476555.1 uncultured Flavobacterium sp. | reverse complement strand
GCGACTTCTCGAACTTCGGGGATACGACAACCTTATTAAATCCTGAATGTATCGACTTGATTAAAAACAGCAGAATAGAGTAAAACTCTCATGCATAGTTAATAAGAAAACCCCGACAGATTCAATTCTATCGGGGTTTTTAAATTATATCTTTTCAATAGCAGTTTGAAGTCTCTTAATGGTTTCCTCCCGTCCTATTGTTTCGATGATTTGGAAAATGTCAGGCCCTTTCATCGCTCCTACTAAACTTATGCGCAAAGGCTGCATTACTTTACCCATCGGGATTTCGTTCTCTGTAATCCAACTTTTGATTGCTTGTTCTAATACTGTCGCTTCAAACGTAGAGGTATTGCTCAAAATAGAAATCAATTGTTGCATATAGCCCGGAGTTTCTTCTTTCCAGTTTTTCTTTGCTTTCTCATCATACTCTGATGGGGCTTCAAAGAAAAAGTCTGAAAGATCCCAAAAATCGGTTACGAAATTGGCTCTTTCTTTTACCAACGAAACTACTTTTTCAACATAACTAAGGTTTATAATGATACCTTTCTGTTCCAGCATTGGTAAAAACATTTTAGCTAAAAAAGCATCGTCTTGTTTTACTAAATATTGGTGGTTAAACCATTTATTTTTTTCCGGGTCAAACTTAGCGCCGGATTTACTAACTCTCTTTAAATCAAAACTATCAATTAGTTCATCTAAAGAATAAATTTCTTTATCGCTTCCGTCATTCCAACCTAGAAGTGCTAAGAAGTTAATAACCGCTTCCGGAAAGAATCCTTTTTCTCTATAACCAGATGAAATCTCTCCCGACTTAGGATCTTTCCACTCCAACGGGAATACAGGAAATCCCATTTTATCACCATCTCTTTTCGATAGTTTTCCGTTTCCTACAGGTTTTAGAATCAAAGGCAAATGAGCAAATTCAGGTGCCTGCCAACCAAAAGCTCGATACAACATATAGTGTAACGGAAGTGATGGCAACCACTCTTCACCTCTAATCACATGAGAAGTTTCTTGTAAGTGGTCATCTACTATATTTGCCAAGTGATACGTCGGCATCCCGTCTGATTTGAAAAGTACTTTGTCGTCCAATAACGAAGTTTCAAACTTTACCTCACCTCTGATCAAATCTTTTAAAATCAAAGTTTCATTCGTGGGTGTTTTAAAACGAATCACATAAGGGTCTCCGTTTTCTATGCGTTTTTGAACTTCTTCTTGAGATAGTTTTAAAGAGGTTTCAAGCTGTTCTCTTACGGTGTGGTTATAGATAAAAGTTTTTCCTTCGGATTCTGCATTTTTGCGAAGCTCATCCAACTTTTCTGCTGAATCAAAAGCATAATAAGCATTTCCGCTTGCTATGAGCTGCTCTGCATATTGTCTGTATAGTGGTTTACGGTCACTTTGTCTGTATGGAGGAAATTTTTCGTTTTTACCGATAGTTTCGTCAGGTGGAATTCCCAACCATTCTAAAGCTTCAAAAATGTATTGTTCGGCTCCTTCTACAAACCGGGTTTGATCTGTATCTTCGATACGTAAATAGAAGGTTCCGTTGTGTTTTTTTGCAAATAAATAATTGAACAAAGCTGTTCTTACTCCACCGATATGCAAAGGCCCTGTAGGGCTTGGTGCAAATCGTACTCTAACTTTTTCCATGTTAACTATAGTAATTTATCGGGCAAAGGTAAGACTTTCGGAAAAGCGAAAAAACAAAAATATATTTAAAACGGATCTGGTACTCGTTCTTCCTCCGGTACCTCATCGGTTTGGTTTTTATTTCTCTGTTTTCCTCTTTCTCTCATGAATCGGATGTAATCCGGGGTAAAATCTGAGTCTATATCTAAATATTGCTCTTTGTTTTGTTTTTTACGTCTAGTTTCGGTCACAAATAGTTTATTCAAGAACTGTTTAAACGTATCAAAATCAACTTGCCAAGACAAACCGATTCCTTGTGTATAACCAATTCCTTCTCCGAAATAATTGACGTCATTTTCTCTGTTGAAAACTCGAAGTTCCAGTGTTCTGTCCTCATTCAAACGCAATCTCATTTCTACATTCCCCACAACAACCGATTCTTCGGTTCCTCCAACCGGCACTCCCAGTCTTCCGTTGATGGTAATATCTTCGCTAATTTGAGTTGACAAACTAATTCCTAAGCGGTCAGAATCTTGGAATTCCTGATTCGGATTTCGGATTCCGGTTTGATAATCCACCCCTAATTGGAAAACACTTCCTTCATCAGACAATAGGTTGTTCAGCAAGTTACTTCCGGTTTCCGCAAAAGTACCTCCTACTCCACCCATTCCGTCACTTCCCATAAAGTTTCGAGACAAGAGCAACGATAGAGCTTGAGTTCTTCTACTGTCTTTATCTGCCAGTTTATATTGAATTTCAGACTGTAACGAAGAACCCACGCTAGGAAATTCAAAGATATAGTCAGGCTCTTCCAAAGACTCCAAAGTTCCTCTTACGTCAATAACCAAATTTACTGGAATCTTTCGATTAAAATTCGGATTGTCTAGCAATACGGCAGGGTTTGCTTCGGTCGAGTAAACTCCTTGAACGTTCAGATTCGCCAAAATCGGATCGCCAGACCATGTAATGGTTCCGCCTCGTTTCACATCAAAACGCTTGTTGATAATACCTCCGTATCGGAAGTCATAATAACCGTCTTCTACCGTAAACACTCCATTCATGGTGAAACGGCCTAGTGTATTGATATCCATAAATAAGGTTCCGTTTCCTTTTCCTCTTCTGATAGCATGGCCTGTGTTTTTGTCTATGATAATATCAATCTCTGCATCCGGAGTTACATTCAAGTTGAAATTCATCTCAAGACCGGTCGAAATCAAACCGGTATCAGAAGAGACATTCAGGTTGTATTTTTCATTTGGAGTCGTAAATTGGATATATGATACCTCTCCTACAGACTTCGAACTTCCTATCGGAATTTTAATATGAGTTCCTTTTTCAGAAGTTGCATTGGCTGTAATCGTAAGCCCTGTAGCCGGACCGTTAATTGAAGCCGTTCCTTTGATAAAGGCTGTTCCATAATACAACGCATCATCAGAATCTTCTGTATCTAGCACCAAGAAGCGTGAAGAACTCAGATTCAAATCCAGAATCCAATCCGAGAACATTTTGTGGTTAATCGTTCCGAAAAAAGCGCTTTTTGTCTGATATTTCGTGTCTGTAAGTTGAGTTTGTCGTAAGAAAATTTGTTTTTGAGTAACGTCAACAATCGTATTCTCTTCGAAAGCATAATCTGTATTCAGATACGGAATTTTCATTCCTGCCTTATTCAAGTAAACTCGGCCATTAATCTCTGGTTTTTTAAGATTTCCTATAATGGTCGTTCTTCCTGAAGCCAGCCCTCGGATATTGGTAATTACTTCGCCACCAAAATTTGAGAAAGGAGCTATATTGAAGTTTGTCAATCGCAAATCGAAATTTGCAAACGTTTCTTTGTTGATAATCTCCAAATCTCCTTCGGCTGAGAAATACTCTTGCTCGTCTTTGTAGAGATAACTATTGATTCCGAACTTTCTGAGGTTTTGGTCTCCTTCGGCCTCAACTAGTAAATCTCCCATCACAGTCTGGTTAATACTAAAACCTAATACTTCCAAAGACGAAGTTGGCTTATAGATATCATGGTCTTGTTCAAAGTGTATAGTTCCATTGAGGATTCCGTCTAACTCTACTTTATCAATAGTAGGCATAACTTTAGCAAGGGGAACATCTTTAAAGTCAAGATGAATATCCTTATAGGTTGTGTCTCTGACTTCCCCAAACAAGTCAACCGATTTATCTTCGTGAGATAGTTTAATTTTTTCTATAGTAAAATCTCGTATAGATTTATTGAAAACCACTTTGTTATCTTGGTTGTTTTCTTCGTTCAAAAACCACAAGAAATCCTTAAAGAACAACTCTGATTTCTGGAAGCCGACTACCGAATTGTTGTCTTCGTTAATCGTATGGTACAAGTTCAGGTTGTAGTAATCCTGATTTTTATCTCCTCCTTTGAATTCCGTACGGAAGTACAACGTATCATTGTGACTTACGTTGATAAGCCCAAAATCTGAAATTTTGTATAGTGGCGTTCTAATACTGTCTATCTCGACATAAGCATTATAAAGCGGATTTTTGTTATCGATTTGCAGGTTTATTTGGTCTATTCGATTCTCTCCTATTTCAAGAGTAGGAGTAATGAAGTTTAGCTTAAACACCTCTTCATCCGGATTCAGATGACCACGGATAATAGTATTGCTACCCAAAGAAATATTCGGATAAAAAACCTCTATAATTTTGTTGTAAATACTAAAGTTAAATCGAACAAATTGATTTTCTTCAATCTTGTGGGGAGAATAGTTTGTATAAAGGCTCCCGAGAGCATTTTCAAAAATCTTTCCGAGTTCTTTAAAGTGATAACGACCGATGAAAACACCTTCTATAATATCCGGTGAATTGATTGCTATCGTACGTATTTTTCGCTCATTAAATTCCGAAGTAACCGTAAAGTCTTCGAAGTAATAAATATCGTTGTGGTTCTGATATGACGTGTTCCTAAAGTTTAGCCTTCCCGCCATTTCATCCAATGTGTTACCTTCGGCTTCTACGTGAATATTTCCTTTGATAACAGAAAGCGTATCGCGAGTCACCAGTTGGAGCACATTTAAATCGGCATAATCGATTTGGGCTTTTAAATCGTATTTTTTTACAGAAGCCGAAAGCGCTGCCATACCTTCAAACGAGAGTTTTACGTTTGGGTCGTCAATGTGAACTTCGCCTCTAAACTCAGGTTTAGTCATACTTCCTCCAATCAGAATGTTTTGATAATGATACCCATTAAAGTCAAATTTTTGGAGTTTTCCTTTAACCACATTATCTACACTTTCCAAAGTAAAACCTTTCCCTTTTATGTCTACGGTTCCCGTGGCTCTACCTAAAATATTTTGCTTGAGGAATTTTCCTAAATGAAAATTATTAGCCGTAACAGTTCCTTGATATGACGTATTGGTCGGGTTAGTAATATCGTGCATTTGGAAATCGGTAGTAAGGTTTCCGATTTGTGTGCGAATGTTCGATTTGAGATTAAGGTTGTGCCTGTCTAAATAGATATTTCCGTTTAAGGAAATCCTTCCCGGACTGTCTAAAACATCAGGGAGCTTTACCCCTAACACCCTAGGCATCATTTCTTTAAGCGCTTTATTTGAAGTGTAAATTTCAGTAATATCGCCCGATATAGAAAACTCCCTTTCGCCCGCTACGGTAATATTTTTGAAAGCCAAATTGGCATTCAAAAGCATATTTTCATCATACACCCATAAATCGTCAGCTAGAAAATCGTTGAGTGTTCCGGATGCTTTTGTGCTGAAATCCCAGATTCTGTTTTCGGCAAATTCCGGATAAAAGTAGTTCAAATCATTGGTAGCTAGTTTACTCCCTTTTTCGAAAAGTACATCCATTACTACCCTATCAGTAAACTCAGCTAGGTCACCTTTCTGATAGTTCAAAACGATTGCTCCCGTAAGCAAGGAACCTTCTTTACTCTGAGCGTCCAAGTTCAGAATATGGATTTGATTGTTCGAATACTTGAGTCTTCCTTTGAGGTTTTCCATAAATACTCCATCGTTAAACAAAAACGAGAAGTATTTTGACTCTGCAGTGATGACATCACGGTGAATAGAGAAGTTATCAAAATCTACGTTTACTTTCTTAAAGTCTACACTAACAGGTTTTTGCTTGTTGTGATTTGTTACCACAAAGCGACCATTAGTAACTCTCAGGTTAACAGCTGTTAGAACAAACGGTTTGTTGGATTTAGGCTTATCGTTTTCGAGCTTTTCGACAAAAATATTGATATTGGAGTCTTCTTCGCCTTTGTAGGTTGTCAGGTAAAAAGTAAGATTATCGGCTCTAAGGTTTCCGAAAATTAAATCGCCGTTGTTGATGAGTTTTCGTTTGCCAATAATTCGGGTTTGAATTCTGCTGGCATAGATTAGGGTATCGTTGTGATGGTCTCTGATTAAGACTTCTTTGAGTTTTACACTCCCAAAAACGGTCACGGCCACTTTTCCGACCGAGATATCAGCTCCGGTAGATTTCTTGAGTTCTTTCGTTACGATTCGCCCCACAAAAGTTTGAACGGGCGGAAGCGTAAAGAGTATTCCTAAAAGCAATATCAACAGGATTACTCCCAACAAAATACGAACAACTATTTTTCTGAGTTTTTTGATACTGCTAAAATGTTTACTTTTGTAATGCAAATATAATTAAATCACCACAGATGTCCAGTATTATTTTGCTACGAATAAAGCGATTTTAGAAGGACAAAACTGTGATTGAAATTCATTCAAATTTCGTTCCGTTTTTATGGATAATCATCCTGTTTATATTTTGGCAATCGAGAGTTCTTGTGATGATACTGCTGCTGCCGTTCTTTGTAACGATAAGATTTTGTCAAATATTGTCGCGAACCAGAAGGTGCACGAGCAATATGGTGGTGTAGTTCCTGAGTTGGCCTCAAGAGCACACGAAAAAAACATCGTCCCGGTAGTTCATCAGGCCTTGCAAAAAGCCGGGATTACCAAAGAACAACTTTCTGCGATTGCTTTCACTCAAGGTCCGGGGCTTATGGGTTCGCTTTTGGTAGGCGGAAGTTTTGCCAAGTCATTGAGTCTAGCTTTAGATATTCCGCTTATTGGAGTCAATCACATGCAAGGCCATATTTTGGCTCATTTTATTGATGAAGAAGGTTTTGACAAACCAAAATTTCCGTTTTTGGCGATGACCATTAGTGGAGGTCATACCCAAATCATCAAAGTGACTGATTATTTCGAAATGGAAGTTATCGGAGAAACAACCGATGATGCTGTGGGAGAAGCCTTTGATAAAAGTGCAAAAATCCTTGGACTTCCCTATCCCGGAGGGCCACTTATTGACAAATATGCTCAACTCGGTAACCCTGTATTCAAGTTTACTAAGCCAAAAGTCGAAGGTTTAAACTTTAGCTTTAGCGGGCTTAAAACTCAGATTTTGTATTTCGTTCAGAAGCAAACCAAAGAAAATCCGAAGTTTATTGAAGAAAACCTCTATGATATTTGCGCTTCGATTCAGCATATTATCATCGATATTGTGATGGACAAACTCAAGATGACTGTTGCAGAAACCGGAATCAACCAAGTGGCGATTGGCGGAGGTGTTTCGGCAAATTCAGGGATACGTAATGCTCTTAAGGAAGCCGAACATCAATACGGTTGGAAAACCTTTGTCCCTAAATTTGAATACACTACCGACAACGCTGGAATGATTGGCATTACAGGTTACCTGAAGTACAAAAAAGGGTTATTTGACAATGTTTCGGTGGTTAGTAAAGCCAGAATGGAGATTAAGTAGTTGTTTCACAGAGATTCACAAAGAACACAATGAGATTCTCAGAGATAAATTAAAATAAAAACTTTGTGCAACTCTTAGTTTCTCTAATAAACTCTATGTAATAGCCCTAAAAAATATGAGAACAACCATTTCACGATATATAGAAAAGCCTAAGCAGTTTAAAGAACAAATTCTCAATTGGTCAGACCAATTCAGAGAAGTCGTGTATTTAGACAGCAACGATTATCCGCAAAAGTATTCGTCTTATGATATGGTTTTGGCGGTTGAGGCTTTCACATCCATAAAAACAGATTATTTTGATGCTTTTGACAAGTTGAGCGAATATTATCATACTACAAAAGACTGGCTTTTTGGGTATTTGTCGTATGATTTGAAAAACGATGTCGAAAGACTTAGTTCAACTAATTTCGACGGACTCCATTTTCCGGATTTGTTCTTTTTTCAACCGAAAAAATTGTTCCTACTCAAAGGAAATCAGCTTGAAATTCAATACTTACGAATGGTTGATGACGAAATAGAGTCTGATTTCAAGGAAATTGTTGAAGGTGAAAGGTCAGCAACCGAAATTATTGGCCAAACACAACTCTCAATACAACAGCGAATTTCAAAAGAAATCTATCTGGAGAGAGTTTCCAAAATATTGGATCACATTGGCAGAGGCGATATTTATGAGGCCAATTTCTGTATGGAATTCTATGCTGAAAAAGCTCAAATCAACCCTTTAGATACGTATAAGCGACTGAATCAAATTTCTGAACCGCCTTTTTCGGTGTATTTTAGGATTCAAAATCACTATGTTTTGTGTTCTTCGCCCGAGCGCTATCTGAAAAACGAAAACGGAAAAATCATCTCACAACCTATCAAAGGGACATCCAAAAGGTTTGAAGATTTAGAGTTAGACCATCGTTCAAAAATAGAACTTCAACATAATCCTAAAGAGTGTTCTGAAAATATTATGATTGTAGATTTGGTTCGCAATGATTTGTCTCGAACAGCTCAGCCGGCATCGGTTGAAGTAGAGGAGCTATGCGGGTTATATTCCTTTAAACAAGTACATCATTTGATTTCTACTATCACTTCAAATAAATTGGAAGAAACTTCTGTTATCGAAGTAATTAAAAACACCTTTCCCATGGGGAGTATGACGGGAGCTCCAAAGATTTCGGCCATGCAGATTATCGAAGGTCAGGAGGTAACCAAACGAGGTGTGTATAGTGGTTCTATTGGTTATTTCACTCCCAACGGAGACTTTGATTTCAACGTAGTTATCCGAAGTATTCTATACAATTCAGAAAGCCAATATTTGTCGTTCTCTGTTGGGAGTGCCATAACGGCTCAATGCCATCCTGAGCAGGAATATGAAGAATGTTTGTTGAAGGCTAAAGCTATGAAAGAAGTTTTAGGCTGTAACTAAACATTAGTTTTCCTTTAAGTACTCTCCAAACAACTTTCCGTATTTTGATTGTTTTACGGCTTCGGACAACGAGCTGTAAATACTGTCTAGATACACCTTATTGGCATCATGAATTTCTGTAAGTGCCAAATACGGAGTCAATTCTTTATCCGGATGAGACATACAGAACTGAATGGTGTATTGGTATTTTCGTCTAAAAATACTTTCTTGTAGGCGTTGTAGGCTGTCGGCCAGTACCATTTTGCCGTCTTTAGCAGCTTTTAACTGCTGCTCAACGTACTCTAAGTTTTTATTATTCATTTTTCGCATTGCCTCCTTATACTGATTCCAAAGTTCCTGATTTTCGTTTCCGGTAACTTGGGCTTTAGAAATAAAGTTGTTGATATCAGAGGTAATTGTCATTTTGCCTTTGTCTGCAAAGAACAAAATTTTATCGTCGAGAGAATTGGTGGTTCCTCTGTCTAAATACAAATACAGAACTTCGGGTTCTTCAATATTCAAATAAGTTTTGAAATCTGATTTACCGTCGAATTTAATGATTTTTATAGGTTTTAGAACGGAATCTTCGAGTTTTTGTATATAGAGTTTTCCTTGGCTAAGTCCTTTGATTTCTCCTGAAATAGCAAGATTTCCTTGTTCTTTATTACAAGAAATAAAAATCGTGGTTAGGACTAAAAAAATAATTTTCTTCATGATAGTATAAATTTTGGTTCTTACAAAAAGAGTCTCTTCCGCTATAGCGAAAAAGACTCTATATTCTTTCTTTCTGAATGAGAAAGTATTACATTTCCTTAAAAATCGTATGTAACAAGCGTTTTTTGTCGTTGATGCTTTCTTCAAGCGAAATCATTGATTCGGTTCTGTAAACTCCATCAATGTCATCAATCATGAAGATAACCTCTTTAGCGTGTTGTGTATCTCTAGCTCTGATTTTACAGAAAATGTTGAATTTTCCGGTAGTAACGTGAGCTACAGTAACATAAGGAATTTCATTAATACGCTCTAAAACGAATTTAGTTTGAGATGTATTGTTAAGGAAAATTCCCACATACGCAATAAATGAATAACCTAGTTTCTCGTAATCCACATTTAGCGAAGAACCTGTAATGATTCCTGCTTCTTCCATCTTTCTCACTCTAACGTGTACTGTACCTGCTGATATTAATAATTTTTTTGCGATGTCCGTAAACGGCACGCGAGTGTTTTCAATCAGCATATCCAGTATCTGATGATCGATGTCATCTAAACGAAATCTTGCCATAGTTTTTGTTTTTGTGTTTGTATTTAGTTTGTTTGTGTTTGATTTTTAGTACCAAAACTAGGTTTATATAAGCCTCTCAAAGTTGAAATTTCAACTTTGTCAACTTATTGGGTATCCATTTTCGAAACGAATATCCCCTATATAAAAGTTAGCTTTTTTACCTATTTCAGGTTTTGTTCCATCTGCATCTGAGTACAGACTTCCTTGTGCATCATACTCAAAATGACCTGAAACCCCTTGTAAATCTCCTATTTCGCTTATATAGGCTTCAAACAAAATCTCATCTTTCAGGAGATTTTCGCGGAATTGCACAGCAAAATTCGTAATTATTTCTTTATTATCATAATTAAAACGCACTTTTTTATAAATAAAGTCATAAAACGATTTTGTATTATCCGAAATGTCATAGTATTTTAAGACTTCTAAATCCTTTTTATACTTAGACTTAACCCAAATAAGCCCTGCAATTAGAGCAATAAAAATGTATTTTCGAGTTACTTCTCTCTGGTAGTCTCCCGGATAGTGTCCTGCCTCGATAAGTACGGTTGGAATTCCTAAATTCTGAACCGTATCTCCAATACAATTGATGTTAAACCCGTCATCAAATCGACTTGTTCGATTTGGTATATACGCTTGCAAAACTTGATTCATCGCTACAATGAGCTGCATGGCTTCTTTTCGGGTATCGTTTACTGATTTCTCTTCATCATAAGAAGGCGCCAAAAAAGAAATCGTAGCAGGATTTTTAGTCCCTTCTACTCCAAAAATAGTTCGTTGGTCATGTAGATTATAACAATAATCCGGCTGAAAGTCTTCTATGCACTGTCTGAGAATGCGACTTTCGGGCTGAGTAAGATTCTGGGAATCTCGGTTTAAATCGACATCGTTGGCGTTGTTTCGGGTCCATTTTTCGGCTCCGTCAGGATTTAGCATCGGAATAACGCAAAAAGTAAATGCTTCTTTGAGTTCTTTTCCTTGCTCGGAATCCACGAAATTAAAGAAATCGAACAGCGCTTTAGTGGTTGTCGATTCGTTGCCATGCATCTGAGACCACATCATGACCTTAGTGGCTCCTCTGCCATTTCTGTAAACATAAATCGGTTTACCTAATACCGATTTACCTAAAACAGAAACTTTTCCTTGCCGTTGTAACTCCAGTAAAGTGGGCTCGATATGTTTGAGGCAAATGTATCTTCCCTTAATTGAAGGTTCTTTATATAAATTAAAAAGTTCTAGATGATCCATTTCCTCAAAAATTACCGGTTGGGCAAAAATAAGAAAAGAAATATAATTTTTTATACCTTTGTGACTCTCATTTCATAAACCATTATGACTTTCGTTTTTGCCTCTAACAACAAACACAAAATCCAAGAAATAAAAGCTTTATTACCTGATTCATTCACTATAAAGAGTCTAGAAGATATTGGTTGTAGAGAAGACATTCCCGAAACGGCTGATACTATTGAAGGCAATGCGGTTCTCAAGGCCAATTATGTAACTCAGAAATATGGTTTACCGTGTTTTGCGGATGATTCAGGTCTCGAAGTAGATGTTTTGAATGGAGCTCCAGGGGTACATTCGGCTCGATATGCCGGAGAGCAGCGCAATGACAATGACAATATCGAAAAGCTTTTATCGGCTCTGGAAGGGCAGACCAACCGAAAAGCACAATTTAAAACCGTAATTGCATTAAATCTAAACAACGAGCAACATCTTTTTACGGGGATTGTCAAAGGTGAAATTATTTCCGAAAAAAGAGGGACGAATGGTTTTGGGTATGACCCAATTTTTGTAGCAGAAGGTTATGATAAAACTTTTGCTGAGCTTACTTCCGAAGAAAAGAACAGTATGAGTCACCGTTCGCTGGCTGTGAAGCAACTTATCGAGTGGTTAAGCCACACTCTTTTTTAATTTTTGAGTTCTATTCAAATTGAGCTTTCAGGTGTTACTTATGACGTAAATTACTGTTTTAAAAGTTGATAGAGTCGTTTGTAAACGCTTAATTATGAAATCTTAGTGGGATAAAATCAATTCGTATCTCAAAAAAGACTACCTTTGCACCTATTTTTAAAAATTATATGAATAAATTTCAAGAATTAGGACTAAAGGAGTCCTTATTACAGGCCATTGGGGATTTAGGTTTTACACAACCTTCAGAAGTGCAAGAAAAAGCAATTCCAATCCTTTTAGAAAAAGACACGGATATTGTTGCTCTTGCTCAAACCGGAACGGGAAAAACAGCGGCTTTTGGTTTTCCGCTTATCCAAAAAATTAATGTACAAAGCAAAGCTACTCAAGCTTTGATTCTTTCTCCGACCAGAGAGCTTTGTCTGCAAATTGCCAACGAGTTAAAACAGTACTCTAAATACGAAAAAGGAGTAAATGTAGTGGCTGTGTACGGGGGAGCTAGCATTACCGAACAAGCGAAAGAGATAAAAAGAGGAGCACAAATCATTGTGGCTACTCCGGGTCGTATGCAAGATATGATCAATCGTGGTTATGTTGACATTTCCAGAATCGATTTTTGTGTACTAGACGAAGCAGACGAAATGCTCAACATGGGATTCTACGAAGACATTACTTCTATTCTTTCTACGACACCAGATGACAAAAGCACTTGGCTTTTCTCTGCTACTATGCCAAATGAAGTAGCAAAAATTGCTAGAGAATTCATGAGAAAACCTCTTGAGATTACTGTCGGGACCAAAAACTCAGGCTCTTCAACGGTTTCTCATGAGTATTACGTGGTGAACGCCAAAGATCGCTTTGAAGCTTTAAAGCGTTTAGCAGACGCTAATCCGGATATTTTTTCGGTGGTGTTCTGTAGAACCAAGCGAGATACACAAACCGTAGCCGAAAAGCTTATTGAAGCGGGTTATAATGCTGCAGCGCTTCACGGAGATTTATCTCAGGCACAAAGAGACATGGTGATGAAATCATTCCGCAACAAGCAGATTCAAATGCTAATTGCAACAGATGTAGCAGCTCGCGGAATCGATGTAGACAACGTAACTCACGTAATCAACTATCAACTTCCTGACGAGATTGAGACTTATAACCACAGAAGTGGTCGTACGGGTAGAGCCGGGAAATCAGGAATTTCGATGGTAATCATTACGAAAAGTGAACTGAGAAAAATTTCGGCTATCGAGAAAATCATCAAACAAAAGTTTGAAGAAAAAACTATTCCTACAGGAATCGAAATTTGTGCTATACAGCTTTACCATTTAGCTAATAAGATTAAAAACATCGAAGTTGATGAAGAGATCAACGCTTATTTACCTTCAATAAACGAAGTTTTAGAAGGTCTTTCGAAAGAAGAACTCATCAAAAAAATGGTTTCGGTAGAGTTTAATCGATTCATTTCTTATTACCGCAAGAATGGGGATTTAACTCCGGAAAGAGGCGGTAAAAGAGACGTTCAATCTTATTCCGGTTCAGGAGCCGTTCGTTACTTTATCAATATTGGGTCGAGAGATAATTTCGATTGGATGAAGTTGAAAGACTTCCTTAGAGAGACACTCAACCTAGGTAAAGACGATATTTTCAAAGTAGACGTAAAAGAAGGGTTCTCGTTCTTTAATACCGAGCCAGAACATCTGGAATTGGTTATGGAAACGCTGAACAGCTTCCGCCTTGATGGTAGGAAAATCAACGTAGAGATATCTCAGAACGACGGTGGAAGAAATTCAGGAAGACGTGACCACAACGGAAGAGGAAGAGACCGCAGTTTTTCTGACTCCGGAAGAGGTAATCGCTTTTCGTCTGAAAATTCCTCTCGAAGAAGTTCGTCGAGAGGTGATTCATCTAGAGGAGGCTCGACAAGAAGTACTTCTTCAAGGGGAGGTTCCGACCGTTCTTCAAGACGTTCTTCAAGAAGATAGTATCAAAACCCAAGTATTAAGTAGTGCTTTGCGCTACTTAATACTTAAATATTCAACCACTAAAAACCTTATTTAATACTCAAATCATATGATTTTTGATATTGTTTTCTATGTTTTTATAGGGATAACAGTAATTCAAGTCTTGTATTATCTAGGAGTTTTCTCCCGCTTTGCTTTTGCTCAAAAGCAACTCTCAAAACCTAAAAGAGTACCTATATCTGTTATTGTTTGTGCTAAAAATCAAGAGGATAACGTCAAGAAGTTTGTCCCGATTCTGGCTCGACAAAACTATCCCACATACGAAATCGTATTGATTAACGATGCTTCGAGCGACGATACACTTGAGGTATTTAAAGAGTTTGCCAAACAATATCCAAACGTCAAATTGGTGGATGTTGTCAACAATGAGGCTTTTTGGGCCAACAAAAAATATGCTTTAACCCTTGGTATTAAGGCGGCTACCCACGAATATCTACTGTTTACAGATTCTAACTCCTACCCTATTTCGGAGAATTGGATTACTGAAATGAGCGCTTGTTTTACTCCGAAAAAGACTATTGTTTTAGGATACGGAGGTTACGAAAAAGTAAAAAAATCATTCTTAAACTTATTGATTCGCTTTGACATAATGCTTCATGCGACTCAATATTTTTCTTGGGCTAAACTCGGGAAACCTTATACGGGTTCGGGTAAAAACTTAGCCTATAAACGAGAGGAATTCTTCAAGACCAATGGTTTTATCAACCATATGCAAATCAGAATGGGTGAAGATAGTCTTTTTATTAACGAAGCTGCTAATTCGGAAAACACTACTATTTGCTATAGCAGAGAGAGTTTTACGTACTCTAAAGCCAAAACTACTTTTAAGGAGTGGCTCAAACAAAAACAAAATCGCAGAGCGGTCATATCGTTTTTCAAAAGCTTTGATAAATTCCAATTGAGCTTTTATTACTTCTCTCAGTTTTGGTTTTTGATTCTAGCTATTCTGCTTTTCGCTGTAGGTTATAATTGGATTTATGTCGTATCCATAATTGGATTGCGTTATTTGGTTAGTTGGTTAGTATTAGGGTTCTCGGCCTCTAAACTCAACGAAAAAGACACTATCTACTTTTATCCGATACTAGAAATCGTTTTGATTTTTATTCATGCCCATTTGTTTTTCGTAAATTTGTTTACAAAACCGAAGCCTTGGAAGTAAATTCAAAAATCATTCAGCAAAATATCGAGAAAGCAAAAGCGAAAGACCAAATTGCCTTTACGTTTTTGCTCGATTTTTTTTGGAATGAAGTATATGCTTTTATGCTCAAGCGTACGGAAAACGAAACCGATGCTGAAGACATTACTATAGAGACTTTTTCGAAAGCCTTTGACAAGTTGGATTCCTACAATCCGGAATATGCTTTTAATACGTGGTTGATTGCCATTGCCAAAAACGTTCACATCGACATGTTGCGAAAAAAGAAAACTTCTCTTTTCGTGGATATTGATGACGAAAACGAAAGTCGTCAAGCCTATAATATGCCGGATACTTCTCCTACGGTCGAAGACAACCTCATTAAGGAGCAAAACCTCAAAGAGTTGCTTCAGCATATCAAAAACCTAAAACCCCATTATCAAGAAGTGATTCAGCTTCGTTACTTTCAGGAGCTTTCGTATCAAGAAATTGCAGAGCAATTAAACGAACCTTTGAGCAACGTAAAAGTAAAACTGCTTAGAGCCAAAAAACTATTAGCCGAAAGTATTTTAAAGAAAAAGAAGTAACACCCATGTATCTTCTGAAGAGCCAATTATATTTCCCTCCTGCCGACCAGACAGATAGCTCAGGAATTATCGCCATTGGCGGTGATTTGTCCGTAGAACGACTTTTGTTGGCCTATAAAAACGGAATCTTTCCGTGGTATGACGATTCAGAGCCTATTACTTGGTGGTGCCCGGAGTACAGAATGGTTGTTATCCCGAAAGAATATAAACCCTCAAAAAGCCTTAGAAATATCATTAACAGAGGGATTTTCGAAGTCACATTCAATCAAAATTTTGAGGAAGTCATTCGCAATTGCCAAACCATCAAACGTGAAGGACAACAAGGTACTTGGATAAGTGATGAAATTGTTGAAGCCTACACAAAACTTCATAAACTCGGTTTTGCCAAATCAGTAGAAGTATGGCAAGAAGGCGAACTTGTCGGAGGACTTTACGGAGTGGATTTAGGCAACAAAATCTTTTGCGGAGAAAGTATGTTCTCTAAAGTATCCAATGCCAGCAAAGTGGCTTTCGCTTGGTTGAACAACCACCTGAAAGAACAAAACTATTTACTACTGGATTGCCAAGTCTATAACGACCATTTGGCCAGCTTAGGCGCTTTCGAAATTGAACGAGAAGTGTTTTTGGAAATCCTCAGTTATAGTTTTAAGTCTTGAGTTTTTTAGTTTGGAGTTGGCTCAGCACTAAACACTCAAAACTCAACACTTTTTTAAGGAATATCCAAATACTTATGCGTCTGTACCGAAATTCTCCATTTCGGGTTGTTTTTAACGTATTCTACTATCACCGGATTCATTTTGTCTCTTTTGCTCCACTCTACCTGCAAAAGCAGTACACAATCTTGTCTGACTTTGGCGGCTTGCTCTTCGGCAAACAATAAATCGTTGTAGTTATAAACAATGACTTTCAGTTCATCTGCTTTTTGGTAAGCTTCTTCAACCGGAAGTTTTGTTTTTTTCGGTGAAAGACAAACCCAATCCCACACACCTGTAAATGGGTAAGCCCCCGAAGTTTCTATATGTACTCTATAGCCTTCTTCTTTGAGCCTTTGGGTAAGCACATCCATATTCCACGTAAGGGGTTCTCCTCCGGTAATCACCACTACTTTTGCCAAGGATGCTTTTACGCTCGCCACCATATCTTCTACCGAAACGGTCGGGTGATGGGCAGCCTCCCAACTTTCTTTGACATCACACCAATGGCAGCCCACGTCACAGCCACCAATTCGGATGAAATAAGCCGCCACTCCGGCATAAGCACCTTCGCCCTGAATAGTGTAGAAATGTTCCATCAGTGGGAGCTCCTCTCCTCTTACAATCGATTCTTTTATGGGGGTTTGTTCAGTCAAAACAGCAAATTATATTAAGTTATTCTTAATGAGATATTCCGCAATTTGAATGGTATTCGTAGCCGCTCCTTTTCTTAGGTTGTCCGCCACTATCCACATATTTAGCGTGTTTGGTTGCGATTCGTCACGGCGAAGACGACCTACAAAAACATCGTCTTTTCCCTCGGCATACAACGGCATCGGATAAGTAAACGTATCTGTATTGTCTTGGAGTTTTACCCCTTCGGTCTCGTGTAAAATTCTGCGAACTTCGCTCAAGTCAAAATCGTTTTCGAACTCGACGTTCACCGCTTCGCTATGCCCTCCCACAATCGGAATCCGCACCGCCGTAGCCGTTACCTTAATCGTATCATCGCCCAAGATTTTCTTGGTTTCACGAACGAGTTTCATCTCTTCTTTAGTGTAACCGTTGTCTTCAAATACGTCACATTGCGGAATGGCATTTCGGTGAATTTGGTATTTGTAGGCCATTTCGCCTTTTTCGCCTTTGTATTCGTTTTCGAGCTGTTGTACGGCTTTTACTCCCGTTCCGGTGATGGATTGGTAAGTAGAAACCACTATGCGTTTGATTTTGTATTTCTTATGAAGCGGAGCCAGCGCCATCACCATTTGAATTGTTGAACAATTCGGATTGGCGATGATTTTGTCTTCTTTTGTCAGCTTATCGGCATTGATTTCCGGAACGATGAGTTTTTTGCTAGCGTCCATTCGCCAAGCCGAAGAGTTGTCTATCACCACTGTTCCTACTGCGGCAAATTTCGGTGCCCAATCCAGCGAAGTTTGTCCTCCGGCCGAAAAAAGAGCAATATCCGGAGCTTGTTTTACGGCTTCTTCCAATCCGATAACCGTATAAGTGCTGCCCTTCCACTCAATTTGTTTTCCGACAGACTTTTCGGAGGCTACAACCAACAGTTCACTCACACAGAAATTTCTCTCTTCCAATACTTTAAGCATAATTTCGCCTACCATTCCGGTAGCGCCGACAACAGCAACTTTCATAAGAATTAAATTTTAGACTGCAAAGATAGCGAATTATGACTGATGAATACGGATTGTTTGTTGTGGATTTCACCGGCAAATCTCTAAATTTCAACCCGCCAACCACAATCTAAAAATTACTACATTTGTAGCCTTATTGAAAGTAAATGAAACGATATATAATTCCGATAGCGTTGATGCTTTTAGGGTTCGGAGCTTTTTCCGGATGCGAAAAAGACGATATATGTGCTGAGAGCACCCCTACCACTCCTGATATGATAATTGATTTTTATGAGTTTTTGAATCCATCTGTAGAAAAGGCCTTTTTGAAGTTGGAAATCATCGAAATCGGAAATCCGGAAAATATATTGGTTTTTGAAAGTACCAACAGCATCAAATTACCCTTGCGAACCAATGCCGAAGTGAGTACTTATAAGTTTATTTTGACGTATACGAACATCAACACACAAGTAACCAACGAAGACTTATTGGAATTCCGATACACAACCGAGCACATTTACGTTTCAAGAGCTTGTGGATATAAAGCAAATTTTTCACTCTTAGCTTCTGATTCCCAACATCCGAATCCGACATTGACAGATTCCGGAGAAGACGAATTCTGGATTAAAGAACTTATCGTAAGACAACCCGAAATAACCAACGAAAATGAAACACATCTGGATATACTTTTTTAGTTTAGGACTGCTTTTCAACAGCTTTTCAGCCCTAGCACAAGAGGTAGAAACAGACAGTGTTTCGCCTAAAAAAAACCGCTACGGAATCCGTTTGGGAGCCGATTTATTCAAACTGGCTCGTACGTTTTATGACAACGATTATCAAGGGGTTGAATTTGTCGGAGATTATAGAGTTACCAAAAAAATCTATCTGGCAGCCGAATTGGGTAATGAGAACAAAACGACCGATGAACCTCAACTCAACTATACGACTAAAGGTTCTTACTTAAGAATCGGTTTTGATTACAATGCCTACGAAAACTGGCTGGATATGGAGAATATGATTTACGTTGGTGCCAGATACGGAACTAGTGTTTTTAGTCAAAATCTGAATCACTATTCCATATATCAGAATACGGGAGGATTTTTGGGCGAACACACCTTAGTAGAGGCCAATCGCGAGTTTAGCGGGCTATCGGCTCATTGGGTGGAACTCTTAGGAGGTATAAAAGCAGAGATTTTTAATAATTTGTATGTAGGTTTTAGTGTTCGTTTACATTTCTTGATTTCCGACAAAAAGCCGGATAACTTCGAAAATCTCTACATTCCGGGCTATCATCGAACTTACGACGGAAGTTTTGGTGTAGGATTTAATTATACGATTTCGTATTTTATTCCTTTGTATAAAAA
>CAYZBA010000022.1:0-19468 GCA_964476555.1 uncultured Flavobacterium sp. | reverse complement strand
AGAGGAAACTCCTTCGATGCCAATGGGAGGTGGAATGCCAGGAATGATGTAATAAAACAATCTTTTTCTAACAGAAAAGGCTTCAAATTTTTGAAGCCTTTTTTTGTTATAAATTAATTGGTAATTTTGACATTAATCAACACCCCTATGAATATAGAAGATTTTTACAATTACTGCCTTTCGAAACCTGAGGTTACAGAGGATTTTCCGTTTGATAAAGATACATTGGTCTTTAAGGTGAGGGGAAAAATGTTTGCTCTTACTTCTTTAAAAAAGTGGGAAGAAGGAGACTATTCTGTGAATTTGAAATGCGATCCGGATTATGCTCTAGAGCTTCGCGCTCAATTTGATGCGGTTCAACCCGGATATCATATGCACAAAAAACACTGGAATACGGTATCCTTTAATCAAGATGCTCCAGACAGATTGGTTTTGGACCTTATAGACCATTCTTATGAATTGGTTGCTAAGGCCAATAAGAAAAAATAAATTTTATTTCAGATTCTCAAAAAAGGCCTTTAATACTTGGTTATTGGTTTCTGTCGGAGTTTTGATTTCCAAAATACACTTTTTGCTACACATCAAAAATTGCTCTAACCCGATTTGGACTTCTAATTCGTTCTGAGCATAGAAATAATTAAAGTCGAACATTTTGGCTAAATGTTCTGCATTGAGTTGGTGTTGAGTTTCGAAAAACGTGTGGAAGACTTCTGTGTTTTGGTGTCCGGGTAAGATTCTGAAGATTCCTCCTCCGGCATTGTTAATCAGGATAATTTTGAAGTTTTCCGGGATATAGTTGTTCCACAGGCCATTGCTGTCATAGAAGAATCCGATATCTCCGGTTATCAGAATCACTGGTTTTTGCGCTGCTACCGATGCTCCTACGGCCGTAGAAGTGCTTCCGTCGATTCCGCTTGTTCCTCTGTTGCAATATACTTCGATACCGGGTTTTAAGTCGAAAAGTTGTAAGTACCGGATGGCAGCACTATTGCTAACCTGCAGTTGTATGTTTTCGGGTAGTGTTTTTACGATTTGATCAAATACGGCTAAATCGGAGTAAGGTGAAGTTTGGATAAACTCTTTGGATTTTTCTTTTCTATACGCCGTAATTTGCTGAACCCAATGGTTATAATCGCTTTTGGCAGTTGAGGTTTCGCTTGTTAGCTTTTCGAAGAATAAATTTGGCGTTGTTTTGAAGTGATGTGTTAGAGCGCCAAACGTATTGTAGGCTCTTAGGGGGTCAATATGCCAATGCTGTTGGGGTTTATGCTTACGTAAGAAGGCTTTTATTCTTTTTGAAACAACCATTCCCCCGAAGGTAATCAACAAATCGGGTTGTAAGGTTGTGAACTCTTCTTCTGAAAAAGGTGTGATTAAGACGTCTATTTTATTGACAAATTTCGGATGATGCAGGTTTGAAGTTGTTTCTGTCATTACGACGACCGAAGGGTCATTAGCCAGTTTTTCGACAATTTTGGGCGCAATCTCGTCCGGGTAATTTGTTCCGACCAAAATCAATTTCTTTTTTGAGGCATTCCAGGTTTGGACCGCTTGGTTGAGGTCAAAATCGCTTTGGACGGCAGCATTTCGTTTTGAAATGACAGGTTTCACCGTAAGTTCTGTCACGGTTTCATAGAGCGGTTCCTCGAAAGGAATATTGATGTGTACAGGCCCTTTTTTCAGGATAGATGTGTCTAGGGCGTCACAGATTTTTTGGTCGTTTTCGGCAGAGGCATCTTCGGTTAGATTGGCATTATAAAGAATGTGATTGTCGAAGACGTTTTGCTGACGAATGGTTTGGCCGTCTCCGATATCAATTTTTGCCGGAGGGCGGTCTGCAGAGACGACGATGAACGGAATTTGGGAATAGAAAGCTTCTGCCAAAGCGGGGTAGTAGTTTAGTAGGGCGGAGCCCGATGTGCAGACTACGGCTACAGGTTTTTTGATTTGTTGAGCAATTCCCAAAGCAAAAAAACCGGCTGAGCGCTCGTCTGCCACGCTATAGCATATAAAATCAGGGTGAGAGGCAAAACCTATGGTTAAAGGAGCATTTCTCGATCCTGGAGAAATTACGATATGTTGAATTTCTTTTTGTCGGAATATTTCGATGAGGCTTTGAGCCAGTGGTATTTTAGGATAAAGCATTTACTGTCTGTATTTCGGTTTAAAGATTTCTTTAAACACATTTAGATTTCGGCAAAATTACGAACTTAAGCTCGAACTTTAAACCCTATAGTTTAAACTAATTTTGAGTACCTTTGCGGTTGCTCATCAAAAAAAAACAAATACATGGGATCAATTTACGGAACTTGGCCTTGGTATGTATCAGGCCTTTTGATTGCGGTTGTGATGCTGCTTTTGATTTATTTTGGGAAGTCATTTGGGATGTCATCTAACCTGCGAACGCTATGCTCGATGTCTGGGGCAGGGAAATTTTCGGACTTCTTTAAATATGACTGGAAGTCTCACAGATGGAATCTCACTGTGGTTTTAGGAGCCATGATAGGAGGTTTTATGGCTTATAATTATTTATCTGACGGCAGCGGAGTAAACCTCAATCCTGATACGGTGACGGAGCTTCAAGCGATGAACATAGATGCTCCGGAAGGGAAGTTGATTCCGGATGTTTTGGCTGGAGAACAGGCTTTACAAGACCCGAAAATTATATCGATTTTGCTTGTCGGGGGATTTTTGGTGGGTTTCGGAACTCGATATGCCGGAGGTTGTACGTCCGGTCATGCCATTTCGGGGCTGAGCAACCTGCAATTACCTTCGCTGATTGCCGTTATCGGATTTTTTATAGGTGGACTTTTGATGTCCTGGATTCTTTTACCTTTGATTTTCTAGAGCTATGAAATATTTGAAATTTTTACTTGTAGGAATTGTTTTTGGGATTGTAATGGTAAAGTCTGAGGCTGTTTCTTGGTATAGAATCTATGAAATGTTCCACTTTCAGTCGTTTCATATGTATGGTATTATTGGGGTGGCAGTGGTCGTAGGGACTATCGGAGTACAACTCATGAAAAGGAACAATGTCAAAGATTTTGCGGGAAACCCAATTTATATTGAGCCCAAAGAGAAAGGTTTTGCCAGATATATTATTGGGGGGGCTTTGTTTGGACTGGGTTGGGGTTTGGTAGGAACTTGCCCGGGGCCTATTTTTGTGTTGATTGGAGCAGGCTTCTATCCGGTAATTTTGATTCTTATAGGAGCATTGTTGGGGACTTTTTTCTATGGGCTACTCAAAGATAAATTGCCGCATTAATTTTGTTTCACGTTTCAGGTTTCAAGTTTATATAAGGAAGATACTATATAAAAACAAACGACTTGAAACAAATAAAACTAAAAAACTATGAAAGTTTACACTAAAACCGGAGATAAGGGGACTACTGCTTTGTTTGGGGGTACTCGAGTTCCGAAACATCATATTAGAATAGAGAGCTACGGAACTGTGGATGAGCTGAATTCTCATATTGGGTTAATTCGTGATCAGGACATCAGTCAGCATCATAAAAATCTACTTATCGAGATTCAGGATCGGCTTTTTGTGGTAGGGGCCATATTGGCTACAGCGCCAGATAAAGAAGTGTTGAAGAGCGGTAAGCAGCGGTTGAACATCATGCGAATTTCTGAAGAGGATATTGTGGCTTTGGAAGACGAAATTGACAGCATAGATTCGGTTTTGCCACAAATGACACACTTTATTTTGCCGGGCGGTCATCCGACGGTGTCATATTGTCATATAGCCCGTTGTGTTTGCCGCCGAGCTGAGCGATTAGCCTCGCAATTGAACGAAGAGGAACCTATTGATGAACTGGTTTTAAAATATCTTAACAGACTTTCTGACTACCTCTTTATGTTGGCACGGAAATTGTCCGCTGAACTCAATGTGGAAGAGGTGAAGTGGATTCCGAGAAAAGAATAGTTTTTCGGAGCTTACTTGAGGTTTTTCTTGTCTTAAAGTTGCTTTTACTGTCGTTTTTCTCTTTGGGAAACAGGGGGGATGGCAGAAAAATACGTTCTTTTAAAAATAAATGAAAAATAACTTGACTTTTTCAGTATAACGTATATTTTTGCAGAAAATTAAAACTATACAAAGATATGTATTGGACGTTAGAACTAGCATCCTATCTAAGCGATGCACCTTGGCCGGCTACTAAAGATGAGCTTATTGATTATGCTATCAGAACAGGAGCTCCTCTTGAGGTTGTAGAGAACCTACAATCTATCGAAGATGAGGGAGAAGTGTATGAGTCTATGGAAGAAATCTGGTCAGATTTCCCGACAGACGAAGACTATCTTTGGAACGAGGATGAGTATTAAAATTTAAAATCAATTGCAAAAAAGTCTCTTTAAAGAGACTTTTTTGTCTTAGAATTCTTTGTGATTTCTTCTGTTAGCTCATGAAAAAATTAGGAAGAATTCAGAAATAAATATTTTCATAAACTAATTTATCAATGAACCTTATAAACAATTTATTAAAACTTTTTGTTGGGGATAAGACCAAGAAAGATTTACAGGAAATCAGACCTATTGTAGACAAAATAAAATCCTATGAGGAAAGTCTGAAGGCGCTGACTAATGACGAACTGAGAGCAAAGACGACTTATTTCAAAGAAAAAATTAAGCAAGCCAGAGCTGCTAAAGATGAGGCAATTGCTCAGAAAAAGTTAGAAGCCGAGCAGACAGAGGACATAGACAAAAGAGAAGACCTCTATATTGCCATTGATAATTTAGAAAAAGAGGCCTACGAAATATCGGAAAAGGTTCTCAACGAAATTCTTCCTGAAGCTTTTGCTGTAGTGAAAGAGACGGCTAGACGTTTTAAGGAGAACACTAGAGTTGAAGTTACGGCAACCCCAAAAGACATTGAATTTTCGGCTACGAAACCCTATGTGACTATTGAAGGAGATAAAGCTTATTGGGCTAATTCGTGGAATGCAGCCGGAAAGCCCATCACTTGGGATATGATTCACTATGACGTACAGCTCATTGGAGGTATTGTGCTTCATCAGGGTAAAATTGCGGAGATGCAAACCGGGGAGGGTAAGACATTGGTTGCGACACTTCCGCTTTATTTGAATGCTCTTACCGGGAATGGGGTGCACCTTGTAACGGTGAACGACTACTTAGCCAAGCGTGATAGTACTTGGAAGGCTCCTCTTTTTGAGTTCCACGGGCTAACGGTGGATTGTATTGACAATCATCAACCCAACTCACCTCAAAGACGTAAAGCCTATGAAGCAGATATTACTTATGGAACCAATAATGAATTTGGTTTTGATTATCTGAGAGACAATATGGCTCATACGCCTGAGGATTTGGTTCAGAGAAGACATAACTTTGCTATTGTTGATGAGGTGGATTCTGTATTGATTGACGATGCGAGAACTCCGCTTATTATTTCTGGGCCTGTGCCACAAGGAGATCGTCATGAATTCAACGAATTAAAACCAAAAATAGAAAACTTGGTGAATCTTCAGCGCCAGATGCTCAACGGGGTATTGGCTGAGGCAAAAAGACTTATCAAAGAAGGGAATACTAAGGACGGAGGTTTCTTGCTTTTGAGAGTTCACCGAGGATTGCCTAAAAACAAAGCCCTTATCAAGTTTTTGAGCGAAGAGGGAGTAAAACAAATCCTTCAAAAGACAGAAAACCACTACATGGCAGATAACAATCGCGAGATGCCGAAAGTGGATGAGGCATTGTATTTTGTAGTAGAGGAGAAAAACAATCAAGTAGAGCTTACGGACAACGGAATTAAGTTCTTGTCTCAAGATACTGCAGAAGACTTTTTCATTTTGCCTGATATAGGGACAGAGATTGCGAATATTGAGAAAAAAGGATTGTCTAAAGAAGAAGAGGCAGAAGCGAAAGAAAAATTATTCCAAGAGTTTAGTATAAAGAGCGAACGTATTCATACGTTGAATCAGCTTTTGAAAGCGTATACGGTTTTTGAAAGAGATACGGAATATGTTGTTATAGACGGTCAGGTTAAGATCGTTGATGAGCAAACCGGACGTATCATGGAAGGAAGGCGTTATTCAGACGGTCTTCACCAGGCTATTGAAGCTAAAGAAAACGTAAAGATTGAGGCTGCTACTCAGACATTTGCGACGATTACGTTACAGAACTATTTCCGTATGTACAGAAAGCTAGCCGGTATGACGGGAACGGCGGTTACGGAGGCGGGAGAGTTCTGGGAAATCTATAAATTGGATGTTGTTGAAATTCCGACAAATAAACCAATTGCTCGTATAGACAAGCACGATTTGATTTTCCGTTCGGTTCGTGAAAAATATAACGCAGTAATTGAAGATGTTGTTCAACTCTCTAAGGCGGGGAGACCGGTGCTAATCGGAACGACTTCGGTTGAAATTTCGGAGTTGTTGAGCCGTGCTTTGAAAATGAGAGGTATTGAGCACAACGTTTTGAATGCTAAAATGCACAAACGCGAGGCAGAAATCGTAGAACAAGCGGGTAAACCAGGAGTGGTGACTATTGCGACTAACATGGCAGGTCGTGGAACCGATATTAAACTGACTCCGGAAGTAAAAGCAGCCGGAGGATTGGCTATCATCGGTACGGAAAGACATGATTCTAGACGTGTAGACAGACAGCTTCGTGGTCGTGCGGGACGTCAGGGAGATCCGGGAAGTTCACAATTTTATGTGTCTTTGGAAGACAACCTAATGCGTTTGTTTGGTTCTGAGAGAATTGCCAAAGTAATGGACAGAATGGGCTTGAAAGAAGGAGAGGTGATTCAGCACCCTATGATGACTAAATCTATCGAAAGAGCTCAGAAAAAAGTAGAAGAGAACAACTTTGGGATTCGTAAGAGATTGTTGGAATATGACGATGTCATGAATGCTCAACGAGAAGTAATTTACAAGAGAAGGCGCAACGCTCTTAAAGGCGAACGTTTGAAGGTAGATATTGCCAATATGCTTTATGATGCTTGTGAGTTGATTGCTCAAAACAACAAGCAGAATGATGACTTCAAAAACTTCGAGTTTGAATTAATTCGTTATTTCTCTATCGAGTCTCCGATAAGTGAAAGTGAATTCAAGAAGCTTTCGGTTCTTGAAATTGCAGGAAAAGTGTATAAAGCTGCTTATGCTCATTATAACGAAAAGAACGAACGTTCGGCTCGTGAGGCTTTCCCGATTATCAAGAATGTTTACGAGAATCCGGATAACCGATATGAAAGAATCGTAGTGCCTTTTACAGACGGGATGAAAACACTCAACGTAGTGACAGACCTGAAAAAAGCCTATGAATCTGAGGGTAAACAATTGATTAATGACTTCGAGAAAAATATTGTTTTGGCTATAGTGGATGAGGCATGGAAGAAGCATTTACGCAAGATGGATGAGTTGAAACAATCGGTTCAGTTAGCTGTTCACGAGCAAAAAGACCCTTTGTTGATTTATAAGTTTGAAGCATTCGAACTTTTCAAAAAAACAGTGGACTCTATCAATAGAGATGTAATTTCGTTCTTGTTCAAAGCGGATTTGCCAATACAAGCTCAGCCAAATAACATTCAAGAGGCCAGACAAGTTCCGAAGCCGAAAGAGGAGTATCATACGAATAAAGAAGAAATTCCGAACACGGATCAGGCCAGACAACAGGCTCAACAAGCGGGGCAAACACAGAGGCCTCCGGTAACGGAAACCATTGTGAGAGATACTCCAAAAATCAACCGCAATGATAATGTTACTATCAGACACATTATGAGTGGTAAAACCGAAACCATGAAGTTCAAAAAGGCAGAGCCTTTGTTGAACACAGGTGAGTGGGTTATTGTTTCCAACTGATACGGATGTAAATAGTTTTCATAGAAGAATGAGTTGCTTTTTTAAGCGGCTCATTTTTTTATGGTCAAAAAATAAAAGAAGAGCTATTATAAAATAATCTAAAATTGGAATTGTTAAGCCAATAAAAATCCTTAAATTTGTAAGGCTTTATAACAAAAAATAGTTTGTTTAACTGCTATAAAGAAATACGATTATGACAAAGAAAAAACTAAACAGCATTGGTTTATCTGTTCAGGATTCTAAAGAAATGGCTGAACAATTGAATATTTTATTATCTAACTTTCAGGTGTATTACCAAGGTTTAAGAGGTTTACACTGGAACATTAGAGGAAGAAGATTTTTTGAACTTCATTTGAAATTCGAAGAGTTATATAACGATGCTCAGATGAAGATTGATATGATAGCTGAAAGAATCCTAACATTAGGAGCGCATCCGCTTCATACGTTTGAAGATTACCTAAAAAACAACAAAGTTCCTGTAGCGAAAGACATTTCGAAAGACGAAGATGCTGTGAATATCATCGTTGAAATGATTACTGAGCTTTTGAAAATCGAAAGAGTTATTCTTGACAAATCAGACGAAGCAGGGGACGAAGGAACGAACTCTATGATGAGCGATTTTATCTCTGAACAAGAAAAGACTGTTTGGATGATGAAAGCATGGCTCGAAGAGACTGTATAATCTTTCGGGAAACTATTAAATGAAATCAAAGGCACTTTTTTTATTGCTATTGTTTATATCGTTTACGGCCGCTCCTACTATTTTGAGCCGGCTGTATGACGATGTAGACGTTTCGTATGTCTATACGATGGCAGAGGAAGAAGAAGTGCATGATTATGGTGTTGACAAACTCAAGATGACTACTCATGTCGTTGAGTATGATTTAGGCCTATCTGAAAAATACTTAGTAAAAATTCCGACCGAATTTCTTCTGAAACACGACAATACTTTAAAAGAAGTATTTTCTCCTCCTCCAGAATTTAATTTAGTGTAATAACCTCACGGCTTTTTTGAGTTGATGAGGCTTCTTGGTTTTGACTTTGGTCAAGACAAGGATTGTTGTATTGATTTTTTAATCAATACGAAATAGACCATATTGTTTACACTAAATTATTATTCAAAAAATGTCAAAAAAAATAAATTATTGGGCCAATCTGAAGTATGATTTTTCTGCAGGTTTGGTCGTCTTTCTGGTAGCTCTACCGTTGTGTTTAGGCATTGCTATGGCCTCTGGAGCACCTTTGTTTTCGGGGATTATCTCCGGAGTGGTAGGAGGGATAGTGGTTGGTTACTTATCCAACTCTCACATCAGTGTGTCTGGTCCGGCTGCGGGGCTTACGGCTATTGTGCTTTCGGCTATTTTGACCTTAGGCTCTTTCGAAGTCTTTTTAACGGCTGTTTTTTTAGCGGGGTTGTTACAACTCGCTTTAGGATTCCTGAAAGCAGGAGCCATTTCGAATTATTTTCCGAATAACGTTATCGAAGGCATGTTGGCCGGTATTGGAATCATTATTTTCTTAAAACAAATTCCAAAAGCTATAGGTTCTGATATCGAAGTGGGTAGCGGATGGGATATTTTTACGGATATTTTCGCCGCTTTTGGCCAAATTAAGCTTGGGGTGTTGATTATTGCGGCTGTTTCGCTGACCATTATTTTGGTTTGGGATAGGATAAGCTTTTTGAAAAAAATAAAGCTATTGCCGAGTGCGTTGGTTGCTGTAATTTTCGGAACGATTTTGAATGAAATTTTTATTGCTTCGGGGAGTCCGCTTGCGATTATGTCGTCTAAGTATTTGGTGGAGCTACCTGAGGTAAGTAGTTTTGAGGAGTTTCAGGGAATTTTCCTCTTGCCGGACTTCTTGAATTTTTCGGCGGGGTTTAATTATTCGAGTTTCTTGAACAAAGAAGTATGGATTGTTGCTTTCACCATTGCGATTGTAGCATCTATCGAAACGCTTTTGTGTATTGAAGCATCGGACAGATTAGACCCACAAAAACGACTTACGGATACCAATTTGGAGTTAAAGGCTCAAGGAACAGGAAATATTATAAGTTCGCTTTTAGGTGGATTACCGATGACTTCTGTAGTGGTTCGTTCGTCTACGAATGCTAGTGCCGGAGCTAAGACCAAAATGGCTGCCATCATTCACGGTATTTTACTTTTAGTGAGTGTGCTTTCTATTCCATTTTTGTTGAATAAGATTCCACTGGCTGCACTGGCTGCGATTTTATTAACCATCGGTTATAAGTTGGCCAAACCGGCTGTTTTCAAACACTTTTTCAAAAGAGGAAAATATCAGTTTGTTCCGTTTATCGTAACGGTTGTAGCTGTTGTTTTTACGGATTTGCTCATTGGGGTAGCACTGGGGATGATAATCAGTATCTTTGCGATTTTGAGAGGGAATATGAAGAGAGCTTATTACTTCCGTAAAGAAGAATATGAAGACGGGGATGTGATTCACATTCATTTGGCTCAAGAAGTGTCATTTTTGAACAAGGCGGCTATTCTGTTTACTCTGGATGCTATTCCTGAGAATTCCAAAGTGATTATTAATGCTTCAGACACGGTGTATATTGCTCACGATATTTTGGATAGTATTCGAGAATTCCGAGATATCAGGGCACCTCTCAGAAATGTAGATGTCACTCTTATTGGATTCAAAGAGGCTTATGATTTGGCCAATACGGAGACCGATATCAAAAATGTTTCTATTGAGCACGATTGGTTTATGGAGCGCCGCGATAAATTCAAAACTTCGAGCCAAGTGATTACCGAAATAAAATCGGTGGATAGTCAGGGGAAAGAGATGGATATTTATAAAACTAAAGTAAAATAGACACAATTAAAAGACTAAGCGATGACAGATTTTTATAAAAAGATACTAGATAACAACAAGAAGTGGGTAGAAAGCAAATTGGCTTTGGACCCGGATTTTTTTAATAAACTGAAGGATACTCAAACTCCTCCGCTATTGTGGATTGGTTGTTCAGACAGCCGAGTTCCGGCCAATGAGATTATTGGGGCACAACCGGGAGAGGTTTTTGTGCATCGTAATATTGCCAATATGGTGATTCATTCTGACATGAATATGTTGAGCGTTTTAGACTATTCGGTGAACGTTCTGAAGGTGAAACACGTGATAGTTTGTGGGCATTACGGTTGTGGGGGTGTGAAAGCCGCTATGGGTCACAGTTCTGTGGGGATTATTGATAACTGGATTCGCCATATCAAAGACAGTTATCGGTTCAGGAAAACAGAAATAGAAGCTATAGAAGACGAAAAAGAGCGTTTTGACAAATTTGTAGAGTGGAATACGAAGCAGCAAGTGTTGAATTTAGCCGTGACCTCTATTGTTCAACAAGCTTGGAAGAAAGGTCAGGAGTTATCTATTCACGGATGGGTTTATGGTTTAGATACCGGTTTGGTGAAAGACTTAGATGTTACGTTCTCTTCGCACGATGATATTAAAAACAGCAGTGTTTACAAACTAGATTTTTGAATTGTCAGATTTATAAAAAGGCCCGAAGATGTTTCGGGCTTTTTTATTCTTCTTTTTTTGGGATTTCTTCTTGTTCGTCGGGAAGGATAACTTCGTCTTTTGACAGTATTCGTTCGTCGCCACGCCAGACAAATCCTCGTAGCTTTCGAGCATTTTCGGGTAGTTTGTTTTCCGGATAGGTTTCTCCTTTAGGAGAGGTGAAAAAAGTAATGTTTTCTATTTTGCTATCTTCGTCAAACGTTAGGTTTATTCTGCTGCTGGTGTTTTTGTCGATTCCGTATAATTCATTTCCGGAGTCATACACGTAATAGATCATTTCGGTATTTTTAATGATATCGACTTCGGCGAGTTTACCGTCTTTAAATCTTCCGTACAGATTTTGTCCTTTTACTTGGTTGAATCCTGTTCCTAAAGTGTCTTTTTCGATAATAAATACATTATTCATCACTTTGAGGGAGTCCAATTTCTGAGTTTCTTTGTTTGAAATCAAGTGCATGAGATCGCCTGTGAGTTGGCTTTCGCCATTCCACAGAACCGGCCGTCCGATGAGTTGGGTGATACCTGTTATTTCGCTAGAGTGTAGCGAGTCGCACTTTCCGCTCATATTGGTTTTGTAGAAGCGAGCGTTTTTAAAAGCTTTTACGATTCTTTGCCCTTGTTTTCCGGTTACGACAATGCGTTGAGCGTTCATATAAAGTGAATCTTTGTCTTCGCTTTCGGTTATCAATAAGGGTCTTCGAGTTAGTATTAAAGAGTCTTTCAGCCTATATACTTCTGCATAATTACCACGAGCTACAAATTTGTTTATGGTGTCGGTAATTTTAAAGTTGTTGGTAGCCGAGGCGAACTCTGTTTTTCGGTCATAGTAAAGGCTGTCGCCTTCGATGCGTTTGTTGTCGTAGATGATGTAGGAATTTTTGGTCAGATGCGAAAAGTTATTTTTTGTGTCGTAGAGTCCTTTTTCGGTATATATAAAAGTATCCTCGCTTTTAATGGTAGATTCATCGGTGAGATAGGCCAATCCGGAATCTGTATAATAATCCAAGTAATTGGTGTTAATCACATATTCGGGGTTAGTAATTTCTACAGCATTTCGGAATTTGAAGAGTTTTTCGGTTGCGTAGTATCTTCCTGACACGCTTTTTAGAGTATTATCGTTGTTGACGATAGTTCCGTGATTGTTATAATAGGCTTGTTGGGTGTTTCGGTCAAAGTGAATCATCTGGGTAGTGAGGGTCATTTGTGCATCTCGCATGACGACATCGCCCGAAGCCATGGCCAATTTGGTATTTCCGTTATATTCTCCGTATTTACTGTTTAGGGAGAGGGTGTCGCCTTGATGGATTTGTACGTTTCCGAAAACCTTAATTTCGTTGGTTTTTGTGAATAGATAAGCCTTGTTGCAGTATAGGGTAGCTCCTTCGTGTTGAGCTTGGACATTTCCGGTATACAGAACAGCATCAGGGATTTCCGTTTGGTTGAAGTCAACAAAATCGGAGTTAATTACCTTGATTTCTGTGGTTTTTTGTCCGAAGTTCAGAAAAGGAAGCAAAAGAGCTATGTAAAGGAGATTTTTCATCATAAACTTGGTTTCAACAATCATCCTCCTTTAACAATCACTGCATTTTCGATGTGGTAGATCCAGTCTTCTACGTCTGTATCGTTATAACGGAATGTTCCGACGAGGGTTACGTATTGGTCTGTTTTTAGACGTTTTTTTAGGTCTTTGAATTTGATTCCCATAATGGTTTCAGGACCTGCTTGTCCGCAAAAGAAGCAAGCTGCAAAAACGTTTTTACTCAAAGCATAGGATTCGTTATCAATGGGGATAATGAAACCGCTAATCACGATTTTTTTTCCTTTTTTAGCTTTTAGTTGTTCGTTAATAACCGGATACATTACGCCTTCGGGGTAATCTTTGTGAGGTTTGTTTTCGTATTTGATTTTTCCTAGAAGGCTCCAAGTAAGTGTGTCACCAGCCACAAGGTTGTTTGTGGTAAAAACTTCAGACGTAGCGTTCTGACTCTCCCAACTCAAGAACCCGGAATGTTGCGTTTGAGCATTGGTTTGGTGTTCTGTGTTGGTTGGAGTAAAAGGCACTTTTTTCGTTGGAACGAAGTTGAGTTCCAAAGCGATTAAGATTCCGAAAATCAGGATGAAAACCCAATAAATTCTACGCATTGTTCAAAGTTTTAGATATGTTCAGTTTATATGCTTTGATAGCAGGGATAAGTGCTGCTATCACTCCTACAAAAATAGTGATTAAAAATAAGATTCCTTCTTTATCCCACAGCAAGACAAACGGATTGAATTCCATTTTGTATTCTTCGGCAGTAGAATCTGATATTAACCACAAGCCGATTCTTCCAACAACCGTACCCAGAATAAACCCGACAACGCACAATAAGAGGCTTTCGAAGAGCACAAGACCTAGGAGTTGTCCTCTTCCGGCACCGCTAATTCGCATGAGTGCGAATTCGTACTTGCGTTCTTTTAAGGTATTATATAGAGCAATAAAGATACTGATACCCGAAATAAGCATGATTCCGTAAGCCAAATATTGTAAAGCGTCTAGCCCGAAGCCGAAAAGCGTAAATAGTCGGTTGACTTCGACAGCCGGGGATGCCACTTGCATATTGGTGTTTTGTGGTATGAGTCTTGGCCAAGACACAAAAGCCATTTTGTTTTTTATTTTCAGTAGAACAGCTGTGATTTCTTTGTCGTCGGAATGGTCATGGCTATGGTCGTGGTCTTCACCTTCGTGGTGATGGTGTTCTCCATCTTCGTGGTGATGTTCGTCGTGGTCGTTATGGTTGTGTTCTTCATGAACGCTCCAAACGCTTTCGACAGAGCAAAGAATCAGGTTGTCGATGACTTTGTCTGTAGGGTTTAGGATACCGACCACGGTATAGGCGTGGTTGTCGTGTACGTGTTCGCTCTCTTTGCTGTCACCGTGAGTTCCGAAAAACTCATCTCTGATTTTTAGGTCTAAATTTTGAGCGATTTTAGCTCCCACCACCACCTGAAAGTCTTCTTTGAACACTTCACCTTGAGCGAAGGTTGCGTCGAATTTGGTGATATAGTCCGGGGTGGTTCCGACGATTTTGTAGCCTAGGTAATTATCTCCGAAAGCCAGAGGAATGGCCGTTTCTACGAACGGATGTTTCATCCAGGTTTGGGCTTCTTTGTAGTTGATATTACCGGTTGGAGCATCGAGTTGATAAACCGACGAAAGAATCAGTTGCAGCGGGCTACCTTTGGCACCCATTACCATATCCACTCCTTCGATGTTTTTAGTGAATTTATTTTCGAATTGTTGTTGTAAGAGCATGAGCAGCGAAATAATCGCCACACTTGCCGTAAGCAAGATAATGCTCAAAGCAGTGTTTAGGGGTTTAAACCAGATATTCTTCCAAGCGGTTTTTATAATCATAGCTAAAGAAAAAGTTTATTCAATTTCTTCATAATCAATATATTCGCCTACTTCTTTTTTAGAGCGTGGGTTTTCTGATTTAGAGGAAGTTGGGTTTTGAGGGTTTTGATATTGGTATGGCCCGTTAAACGGCTGATTGTTCTGACGGAAATTTTGTTCGGCTTTTTGAATTAACTTTCGCA
The DNA here is from genome assembly GCA_964476555.1 of uncultured Flavobacterium sp. Classification (GTDB taxonomy): domain Bacteria; phylum Bacteroidota; class Bacteroidia; order Flavobacteriales; family Flavobacteriaceae; genus Flavobacterium. The sequence goes on along the minus strand of CAYZBA010000022.1, from coordinate 4,535 downwards.
TCAGTATAGGAGCCAGCAAACGCATTAAAAATTTAAATGCATAATACACAGCCACGATAATCAGTATGGTTCTGATAAATCCGGGCATTGAAGCTAATTGTAAAGTTGGTTCATTCATAATGTTCAAAGATACAAAACCAGGGGCAATCACCTCTTAAAAAAAAGTAAAAAAGTTTAGAATTTAGAGTGTTATAGCAAGTATGCTGGGAGTGTTGGTGTAATTTTTGTATTTTTGAATCCAAAATAACTACTCATGAAAAAACTTGTTGCCTTATTATCAGTCTTGGTTTTGTTTTCTTGTCATTCAGCCAAAACGCCGAAAGCGGTTACTTTTCAGGTTCTTATGGATTCTGCCTATAAGGGCAAGAAGAAAGAGTCTTTTGAGATAATTGACAACCACGATGATTTGAAAAAGCTCTATCAATTAATAGAAGACGAGCTTGTTCCGAATATTGACTTTGCTAAAAGTAGAGTAGTTGCTCTATTTATGGGCGAAAAAAACACTGGTGGTTATAGTATTGGTATTGAAGAAGTAAGACAAGAGGGCAACAAAGTTATCGTAAAGGTGAAAAAGTCTTATCCAGAAGGGATGACCACTATGGCTTTTACGCAACCTTATTTGATTGCAAAAATCAACACGACCAAGAAGATCGAATTTGAGGAATAATGACCAAAAAGCGTCTAGTTGTATTAAGCGGAGCCGGAATTAGTGCAGAAAGTGGGCTTAAGACCTTTCGTGACAGCAACGGATTGTGGGAGAATTATCGCATTGAAGAAGTAGCTACTCCTGAGGCTTGGCAGAAGAATCCGCAGCTTGTATTGCAGTTTTATAATCAGCGAAGGCGACAGCTCAAAGAAGCGCATCCGAACAAGGCTCATTTGGCTTTGGCTGAATTAGAGAAGGATTTCGACGTACGGATTATTACACAAAACGTAGATGATTTGCACGAAAGGGCGGGCTCTAAAGAGGTGTTGCACCTTCATGGAAGTTTGCTCTCTAAGTGCAGCAGTAGGGATAAATCACACAGCACCTATGTTGATACAGACATGACGTTGGACGATTATGCTCCTGACGGGAGTCGTTATCGGCCTGATATAGTGTGGTTTGGTGAGAGTGTGCCTTTGTTTGACAAGGCAATTTCTATTACGGAAACAGCAGATATTTTTTTGGTTATCGGAACTTCGTTGCAGGTGTATCCGGCGGCTAATTTGATTTCGTATGTACGGCCCAATGCTCCGATATTCATAATAGATAAAAATATTCCCTTAGTTACCGGCCTTGACTTTATAGGGATTCAAGAGACCGCTACTAAGGGAATAGTTGTTTTTATGGAAAAAATTAAACGACTCTGAATTATCTCGAATAATTTGGAGCTTCTTTGGTTATAGTCACGTCATGAGGGTGACTTTCGTGAATTCCGCTCGAAGTGATTTTTACGAAACGTCCGGTTTTTTGTAGCGTTTCGATATCTTTTGCTCCGCAATATCCCATTCCGGCTCTTAGTCCTCCGATAAACTGAAGCATGCTTTCGTTGAGTTCTCCTTTATAAGGAACTCTACCTACGATTCCTTCGGGTACCAATTTTTTGATATCGTCTTCTACGTCTTGGAAGTAACGGTCTTTTGAGCCTTCTTGCATGGCCTCAACAGAACCCATTCCTCTGTAGGATTTGTATTTTCTTCCTTCGAAAATGATAGTTTCTCCCGGAGATTCTTTGGTTCCTGCTAAAAGCGAACCTAACATCACGCTTGATGCTCCTGCGGCTAATGCTTTTGGAATATCTCCCGTATATCGGATTCCGCCGTCGGCAATTATAGGTACTCCGGAGCCTTGGATGGCTTGAGCCACTTCTAGCACTGCGGAGAATTGCGGGTAACCGACACCGGCTACTACGCGAGTTGTACAGATAGATCCTGGGCCTATACCTACTTTTACGGCATCGGCTCCGTTTTCTACCAAATAGCGAGCTGCTTCGGCAGTAGCGATATTCCCTACGACTACGTCAATTTCGGGGAATTGGCTTTTTACTTTTTTCAATACTTCTACTACTCCTTTAGTGTGTCCGTGAGCGGTATCGATAACGATGGCGTCTACTCCGGCACTTACTAGAGCTTCTGCTCTTTTCAACACATCGTTTGTTACTCCCACAGCGGCAGCCACTCTTAGTCGCCCAAAGCGGTCTTTGTTGGCCATTGGTTTTTGGAAGAGTTTGGTGATGTCTCTAAAGGTGATAAGCCCGACAAGTTCGTATTTATTGTTTACAACAGGAAGTTTTTCGATTTTGTTTTCTTGAAGGATTACTTCAGCTTCCGGCAGGGTAGTACCTTCTTTGGCTGTAATTAAGTTGTTTGAAGTCATGACTTCGGTAACCGGACGGGCGTTGTTTTTCTCGAAGCGCAAGTCTCTGTTGGTTACGATTCCCTTTAGGGTATTGTTGTCATCTACAATCGGGATTCCTCCGATACCGAATTCTTTCATTGCGTTTTTAGCGTCACCCACGGTAGCATTTAGCGAAAGGGTAACCGGGTCAATGATCATTCCGGACTCTGAGCGTTTTACTTTTCGTACCTCTTGTGCCTGTGCTTCGATAGACATGTTTTTGTGAAGTACACCGATACCGCCTTCGCGAGCCATAGCAATAGCCATAGCGCTTTCGGTTACCGTATCCATAGCGGCAGATACGATAGGTACGTTCAGGATAATGTTTCTGGAAAATTTAGACTGAATGCTTACTTCTCTAGGGAGAACTTCAGAATAGCTAGGGATGAGAAGAACGTCGTCATACGTAAGTCCTTCTCCGACAATTTTATTATTAGTTGTTGTCATTGCAATTTGTAGTTAAATTGCACGCAAATTTACGGAAAAAAATCAGAAAAACAGAAATGCTCGGGAAAAAATATTTTGAACCGGGAAAATATTTTTGAAAAACGACTTGCTATAATAAAAAGAGTTTGTATATTTGCACCCAGCTTTTCAGAGGCAGATATTATTGAATACTATTACAAAGATTTTAAAGATACAGAGCAATGAGCAAAAGAACGTTTCAACCATCGAAAAGAAAAAGAAGAAATAAACACGGGTTTATGGATAGAATGGCTACTGCAAATGGTAGAAAAGTCCTTGCTCGTCGTCGCGCTAAAGGGAGACATAAGTTAACTGTTTCTTCTGAACCAAGACACAAAAAATAATGATTGGTATAAATCATAAATAAAGCCGTTACTTTTGTAGTAACGGCTTTTTTTTAAACATTTAGCGAATTATTTATATACAACACAACTAGAAATGCCAAAAGACAACACAATTAAAACGGTTTTAATCATAGGTTCAGGACCTATCATCATTGGCCAGGCTTGCGAATTTGACTACTCAGGTTCACAATCGGCTCGATCGCTCAGAGAGGAAGGAATCAAAGTTATTTTGATTAACTCGAATCCGGCGACGATTATGACAGACCCTGCTATGGCAGACCACGTTTATTTAAAGCCCCTAACGACCAAATCACTTATCGAAATCCTTGAAGCACACCCGGATATTGATGCTGTGTTGCCTACTATGGGAGGGCAAACAGCGCTTAACTTGTGTTTGGAGGCAGACGAAAAAGGAATTTGGCAAGATTATAACGTAAGGTTGATTGGGGTTGACATCAACGCTATCAACATTACGGAAGACAGAGAGCAATTCAAGCAATTATTAGCTCAAATCGATATTCCGGTAGCGCCTGCTAAAACGGCTACTTCGTTTTTGAAAGGTAAAGAAATTGCTCAAGAATTCGGATTTCCGCTGGTGATTCGTCCGTCATTTACCTTGGGAGGAACCGGAGCAGCTTTCGTTCACAGAAAAGAAGATTTTGACGAACTACTAACCAGAGGACTAGAGGCTTCGCCGATTCACGAAGTGCTTATCGACAAAGCGCTTTTGGGTTGGAAGGAGTATGAGTTGGAGCTCTTGAGAGATAAGAACGACAACGTGGTGATTATCTGTTCTATCGAGAATATGGACCCGATGGGGATTCATACCGGAGACAGTATCACTGTGGCGCCGGCTATGACGCTTTCTGACAGAACTTTCCAGAAAATGCGTGATATGGCCATCAAGATGATGCGCAGTATAGGGAACTTTGCCGGAGGTTGTAATGTGCAGTTCGCCGTATCGCCGGACGAAAAAGAAGACATCGTGGCCATCGAAATCAATCCACGTGTGTCTCGCTCATCGGCTTTGGCCTCAAAAGCGACAGGATATCCGATTGCTAAAATTGCGACGAAATTAGCTTTGGGTTACACACTAGACGAATTACAAAACCAAATCACCAAATCGACTTCGGCACTTTTCGAACCGACACTCGATTATGTGATTGTAAAAATACCTCGTTGGAACTTCGATAAATTCGAAGGTTCAGACAGAACCCTTGGCCTACAGATGAAATCAGTAGGAGAGGTGATGGGAATTGGTCGCTCGTTCCAAGAGGCGCTTCACAAAGCCACTCAATCTTTGGAAATCAAAAGAAACGGATTGGGAGCAGACGGAAAAGGCTACA
>CAYZBA010000021.1:0-19839 GCA_964476555.1 uncultured Flavobacterium sp. | reverse complement strand
TACAACTACTAGAAGAAAAGAGTTCAAGGCTCATTTTGCCATTAAGAGATAAAAATCAGAACCCCGACAAATCTGTCGGGGTTTGAGTTTCAAAAAAAGTAATAAATTTGTTTCTACCTTAAAATGGCCTACTATGAAAAAAATAGTTATATATATATTCGCTCTTTTGTTCCCCGTTTTCTTTTTTCAAGGATGCGAAGACATGGACGACAAAATAAACTTTAGTACAGATGCTAAAGAGTTTGTTTGGAGAGGTCTTAATCAATATTACTTTTGGCAAGAAGAAGTAGGGGATTTGGCTGACAACCGATTTTCAGGGCAACAATTTAATTCTTTTCTTGCTAGTTTTCAAAGCCCAGAAGATATATTTAATCATTTATTATATCAAAAAGGAGTAGTTGATCGATTTAGTGTTATCTATAGTGATTATACGGTTTTAGAGCAACTCCTTTCAGGGAATGCAAAAAATAATGGGGTTGATTATGGTTTATTCTTAAAATCCTCTAATTCCGATGAAGTTGTTGGTTGGGTTCGATACATTCTTCCGGATTCTGATGCCTCAAATAAACCTATTTATAGAGGAGATTTGTTTTATGCAGTAAATGGTACACCTCTTACGAGAGATAATTATCAAAGTCTGTTGGCTAATGACACTTATACGCTTAGTTTGGCAGATTATGATAACGGGAACTTTACTCCTAATGGGAGACAAGTCACTTTAACCAAAACGGCTTATTCTGAAAATCCGGTATATTATAAAAATGTATATAACGTAGGCGGACATATCATAGGGTATTTGGTATACAACGGATTTTATGGGGATTATGACGGTCATCTTAATGATGCGTTTGCTTATTTTCAAGGAGAAGGTGTCACAGATTTGATTTTGGATTTACGTTATAACTCAGGAGGGCTCGTGAGTACTGCAACTCGCTTGGCTAGTATGATTACCGGTCAATTTACGGGAGAGGTGTTTGCTAAACAAGAATGGAACAGCAAGATAATGCCTCTTTTATCGGAAGAATCCATAACCAATCGATTTACAACAACTCTTTCCGAAGGAACTGCAATAAATAGTTTGAACCTTACTAAATTATATGTAATTACCTCAAGGAGTACAGCCTCAGCCAGTGAATTAGTGATAAATGGCTTAGAACCTTATATTGATATAATTCAGGTCGGAACTATTACAACAGGGAAAAATGTAGGCTCAATAACGCTTTATGATTCTCCAAATTTCAGAAAAGAGAATCTGAACCCGAACCACAGATATGCAATGCAACCCATCACATTTCGTGTAGTGAATAGTGTTGGATTTGGAGAGTATCACACAGGGCTTGTACCAGATGTGGAATTAGCTGAAAATATGGGCAATATCCTCCCGCTAGGAGACGAAAACGAATTGCTTTTAAACGCAACGATTAATCATATTATAGGTGTAGGAACACGTCCTTTTGCGAATGACTTTATTCGTTATGAACATTTGACGGATGTCAAAGCAATGACTCCGCTAAGAGCAGAAATGTATAATTAAACTTCAAGAAGATGTCGAATATAGGTCTAATAATAGAAGAAAGGGCTGCTGATATAGGAAACTTTATGGTGGGGAGGTTATTGCCCTTTAAGCAGAAGAGAAATGTAGGACCATTCGTCTTTATAGACCATATGGGACCTGCTAAACTCAAAGATTATCAAAACGTAGATGTACCGCCACATCCTCACATTGGGCTTTCCACTCTTACTTTTTTATTCGAAGGGGCTATGATGCATAGAGACAGCACCGGTGTGGAAATTGAAATTCAACCCGGAGCCGTAAATTGGATGACAGCAGGGAAAGGAGTAGTGCATTCTGAGCGAACTCCCGAATATCTACGAAATACAGAAAAAAGCTTACACGGACTACAGATTTGGGTGGCTCTGCCGAAAGAGTTAGAAGAATCTGAACCTACTTTTCATCATATAGAGGCTAGTCAAATTCCTTCTTGGGAAGAAGGTAATTTTACGATGAAACTCATAGCGGGTGAGGCTTTCGGTAGAAAATCACCGGTTCCTGTGCATAGCAAGTTGTATTTTTTGGAAATTAAAAGTAAAAAAGCAACTACAGTAAGTATTGGCGAGGATTTGTATGGCGAAAGTGCTTTATATATTCTCGAAGGAGCTATCACAGATAGTGGAAATACTTACCAACCGAAACAAATTTTAATAGCCAAAGACACCAAGTTGTGTCAGTTTGAAATGCAAGAAAATACTACGGTATATATTTTTGGAGGAGAACCTTTCCCGGAGCAACGTTATATTTTTTGGAATTTTGTCAGTTCAAGAATCGATCGAATCGAGCAGGCAAAACAAGATTGGATAGCGCAACGCTTTCCGAAAGTTCTTGGCGAAACTGATTTTGTTCCATTACCTGATTATCTCGTAGATAAAAGACCTATTTAACATGAATCTGATTACAGGCGGAACCGGGCTTGTCGGTGCACATTTATTGCTCTTTTTGTTAGAAAAAGGAGAGAAGGTTCGTGCGATTTATCGTAATGAGGCTTCGCAGAAAAAGACTAAAGGATTATTTCAGTTATTCCACAAAGAAAATCTATTTACTGAAATCGAATGGGTAAAAGCAGATATTACAGACATTCCTGCTTTGGAAAAAGCCTTTGAAAGTGTCGAATATGTTTATCACTGTGCTGCCTATGTCTCGCTTTCGTCTTCGGATGAAAAGATGCGGAAAATCAATATTGAAGGAACGGCTAATATTGCTAATCTGTGTATTGATTTTAAAATAAAAAAGCTCTGTTATGTGAGTTCAGTAGCCGCTTTAGGAGACCCAATTAATGGGGTTATTACAGAAGAATCGATATGGAATCCGTTTCGAAACACAAGTGAATATGCGATTACAAAATACGGAGGGGAAATCGAAGTTTTTCGTGCTGCACAAGAAGGTGTAGATGTAGTTGTTGTAAATCCGGGAATTATTTTGGGATTAGGCTTTCCGACAAAAGGTAGCTCAGCATTCTTTCAGAAAGTAAAAAAGGGGATGTTGTTTTATACGAAAGGAACTTCCGGTTTTGTGGGGGTTTCAGATGTAGTTCGAGCTATGTATGAGCTCATGAAAAGTCCGATAAGTTCGGAAAAATTCATATTAGTGTCTGAAAATCTGTCTTTCCAAGACTTTTTATTTCAAATAGCTGATTCAGTAGGTGTAAAGCGACCTCGATTTTATGCTTCTCCTTTTATGACCAATTTGGCCTCCAAAATAGATGGGATTATCTCTTTCTTATTTCGAAAGGAGCGTTCACTAACACCTTCGATGAGTAAATCAGCTCATTCGAAAACCATTTTTTCGAGTCAAAAAATTAAAGAGACATTAAATTTTGAGTTTACCGATATCCGTCAATACATTAAAGAGGTGGGGCAAGAAGCCAAGGATTATTAAAATTGAATTCCTTCTATCATATTGATAACCGAATTAGCGATATATTGAATACCGATTGCCAATACGATGAATCCCATAATTCTAGAGATAGCTACGATTCCAGAAGCCCCTAGTAATCTAGATAAATAAACTGCACTTTTAAGGATAAGGAAGATTACAACTCCTATCAATAAAACAGCCAAACAGGCTTGAATTCTGTCCCACGAAGTTTGAGAGTCTTGATAAGTTGCAATCATGAGCGAAATAGAACCGGGCCCTGCTAACATCGGAATTGCAAGTGGAGTAAGAGCAATATCATTTCGGTTTTGAGCATCGTTTTTTACTTCTTTATTTACCCCGCGATTTTTGCTAAAACCTCCTGAGAGCAAAGAGAAGCCAGAATTCATGATTACGATTCCACCAGCAATTCTCAAGGCATCAATACTAATTCCAAAGAATTTCAACGCATATTCCCCTATAAAGAATGAAATGGTAAGTATGATAACTACGTTTATAGCTGTCCAAAGCGAAATTCTAGAACGTTCTGCTTTGGTATCGTCTTGAGTGAGTCCAACAAAAATCGGAATAGCTCCCAAAGGGTTTAGAACCGAAAACAGAGCCAAAAAAACGTAAATAAAGATATCCATTTCTTATATTTTCGGCAAAGATACAAACTTTGAGAATTAGATTCTGAGTCTTGAGCTATTACTTAACTGATTGATAATAAAAATAAGATGATAAGAGAAGATGAAAATCTTTAGATAAATAGCTTTTGTGAAAAATATAACAACTGTAATCTGATTCTTGGTGCTTAAAGCCGTACCTTAGCAGATTAAATAATTGTATAAGAATGAATACAAAAAAAACATTAGTCATTGGGGTGTCTGATAATCCTAGCAGATATTCTTATTTGGCTGTTCAACGATTGTTACAATACAATCATCCGGTAGTTGCCTTAGGGAGGAAAAAAGTGGAAGTGTTGGGTGTTCCGGTTGAGACAGAAAAACTACCTTTCGAAGATGTTGATACAGTAACACTATATTTAAATCCTCAAAATCAAAAAGAGTATTACGAATACATACTTAGTCTTAAACCTAAAAGAGTAATTTTTAATCCGGGAACCGAAAACCCCGAATTTTATAAACTGTTGAAAGAGAATAATATTGGCTACGAAGTAGCTTGTACTCTGGTATTATTGGGGACAAATCAGTTCTAAAATTAAAAAATCAAACGACAAGATTTTTATCTTTGTCAGGTTAATATTAAAAATAAAAATGTCTAGAGATGAACAATTAAAATCCAGATGGGAGCAGGTGGTCAGTAAGTTATCAGAGAAGTTTTCAGATGACGAACCTTTGGATTTGGACGGAATTATTTTCCTAATAGGTATTCAAGAGCTCGGGCAACCTCATAGAAAATTCAAAAAAGACGAAAAAGTAGAATTGATGCATATTGCCATTTGTAGGTTGCTGGAACCATACGGGTATTATGAATTCGATTTTTTTGATGCCGATGGTTGGCCACACTATAAAATCAAAGAACCTTTACCACCTCTTAAAGCCGGGGAGCAAACAATACTGATGAAAGAAGCCATCGTAGGCTATTTTTTAGAAAAAGGATTCATAAGCTAACTTTTTGTAGGATTGTTCGTGACGTGGTAATAATCTAGGATTTGTTTTTGTGCGTTTTGCAGGTGAGGTAATGATTAGGATTTTAAACAAAAATCCATACCTTAGCCAAAAAATAAATTATGAAAAAGATTCTAACTGCCGTATTTGTGTTGTTGTTTTCGATAGGATTCAGTCAATCTAAAAAAGACTCTATTTATGTAGGAGTTGATACCTTTGCAGAATATAAGATAGGAACAGAGGGTTTTTTTAAGTATATAAGAGATAATTTTGTTTTTCCGACAGGGTTTAACGAAGATATTTCTGGGAATGTAATAGTAAGTTTTATAGTAGAACCAAACGGGGAGCTTTCTGATGTTACAGTATTAAGAGGTCTTCATAAAATGTTAGACCCAATAGTAGTAGAATTGGTTCAACAAACAAGCGGAAATTGGTTTCCGGCTACGTTAAACGGAGAAAAGGTTCGTTCTAAAAAAACAATTCCTGTACGCATATCCGTGACACCGGAACCTGAACAGCCAATTGTTTATGACAAACAAGCAATGTATCCGGGAGGGATGGGAGTTTTAGAAAAACGATTTATGGCGAATTTTAAACCCTCGAATCGTATTAAAAACGATAAGGAAGCTCTTGTTATTTTATCGTTCGTAGTAGAAGAAGACGGAAGTCTTTCGGATATCAGAGCGGATAAGGATTTTGGGGCGGATTCAGGGCAAAGAGCTATAGAGGCATTAGAAAAATCAGGTAATTGGATTCCTGCTCAATATCAAGGAAAACCTGTGAGATCAGAAGTTACATTGCCTGTGAAAATTAATCATAAAGGCGCTTGGAAAAGAACAGTTAATAGTGCCAGATGGAATTAATTCTAAAATCGCAAAAAGAGAAGAAATATAAAATTAAGTAATGATAGATCAGATAAAAAGCCACATCGCAGAAGTGGCGGCTTTTCAGACAGAGAGCAAAGAAGCTCTTGAACAGTTCAGAATAAAATATTTATCAAAAAAAGGACTCTTGAACGAGTTCTTTTCTGAGTTTAAAAATGTTCCTGTCGAACAGAAAAAAGAATTCGGACAGGTAGTAAATCAGTTAAAGAATGCTGCTGAAGAAAAAGTAAAAGCTATTCAAGAATTATTAGAAAGCAAAGAAGAGTCTAAAGGTATTTACGGTGATTTAACTCGTTCGGGCTTTCCCTTTGAACTTGGGTCACGTCATCCGATTTCGATTGTAAAAAACAGGGTAATTGACATTTTTTCGGGAATTGGGTTCAATGTTTCTGAAGGACCTGAAATGGAAGACGATTGGCACAACTTTACGGCCTTGAATCTTCCTGAACATCATCCGGCTAGAGATATGCAGGATACGTTCTTCCTTCAGACTAATCCGGATATCTTACTGAGAACTCATACCTCATCAGTTCAGGTTCGTTATATGGAGAATAATAAACCTCCTATTAGAACCATTTCTCCGGGAAGAGTTTTTAGAAATGAGGCAATTTCGTCTCGTTCGCATTGTATTTTCCATCAAGTAGAAGGTCTTTATATAGATAAAGACGTTTCGTTTGCAGACTTAAAGCAAACGTTACTTCACTTTACAAAAGAAATGTTTGGAAAATCCCAGATAAGACTACGTCCGTCTTATTTTCCCTTTACCGAACCAAGTGCAGAGGTAGATATTTATTGGGGATTAAAAACCCCGACGGATTATAGAATTACTAAAGGTACTGGATGGTTAGAAATTATGGGCTGCGGTATGGTTGATCCTAATGTACTATCAAATTGCGGAATTGACCCCAAAACGTATTCTGGCTTTGCTTTCGGTATGGGAATTGAACGTATGGCCATGCTTTTATATCAAATAGGTGATATTAGAATGTTTTATGAAAATGATGTGCGTTTTCTTGAACAATTTAAAGCAAGTATATAAAATTAGTGGTAAAGCACAATAAATTCATAAAAAAAGAGTTTTATAAAGACTGAATATAGTCTTTATATTGAGGTTTTTAGAAAGAAACAAAAGATTATATTAACATTAAAAAAATCTAAAATAGTTTTTTTGTTTGAGTGAAAAGTATAAATTTGTCGCTCTTTAAAAACAAATTGTGCAGTAAAGCACTCTATTTAACCCAATGATTTAAAAATTAAAATTAACTAAAAATTAACTTCAAAATGACAAACGAAACAAACGTATCGGTTGAGAGCACTTCAAAAGCAAAAGGATCTAATGTTTTTGCAGGAATTATTATTGTGATTTGCCTTGTGATAGGCTGGTTGGTGTGGAAATTCGTGATGGGGAATCCTGCTAACTTCGAGAATGGTGATCCAGATAATGGGCACCCGCTTCCAGGAAACATCCTAGGTATGGTTTATAAAGGAGGTTTCATCGTGCCAATCCTTATGGGTCTATTGCTAATGACCGTTGTTTTTTCTATCGAAAGACTATTTGTACTTTCTAAAGCAGCTGGAAAAGGAAATGTTGAGAAATTTGTTGCTCAAGTAAAAGAAGATGTGAAAAATGGTAATATTAATGCTGCAATTCAAGCTTGTGATGAACAAAAAGGTTCTGTAGCTAATGCTATTAAAGCTGCTTTAATTAAATATCAAGAAGTAAGAAAAGAAGGTTTTGATAGCGAAAAAGCTGCAGAGACTATCCAGAAAGAAGTTGAAGAAGCTACTTCTCTAGAGATGCCTATGCTTGAGAAAAACATGACGATTATCGCTACTCTTGTTTCTATCGGAACGCTAACAGGTCTATTAGGAACAGTATCGGGTATGATTAAGGCATTCTCAGGATTGGCGACTGCTGGAGCTCCAGACCAAGCTGCTCTTGCGAATGGTATCTCTGAAGCACTTATTAATACAGCAACAGGTATTGCGACTTCTACTATTGCTACTATTGCCTATAACTATTTCACTTCAAAAATCGATACATTGACTTATTTTATCGATGAAGCTGGAGCTGCAATTACTCAGGCATACAGAAAAGCAAAAGGAAATAACTAAAAAGAAATCATAAGTTTATGTAGAGAGTTGCCTTGCAAATAAGGTAAACTCTCTGTATAGGCGGATAAAAAATACAGAAAAATGGCTAAACCAATGAAAAAGAAAAGCACGAGAATTGATATGGCCGCAATGTGCGATATTGCGTTCTTGTTGCTTACGTTCTTCATTATGACATCTACGGCAAGACTGCCTGAGCCAATAGAAATTACAACTCCTGCTTCTACAGTACAAATTAAATTGCCAGATGTGAATTTGGCTACAATTACAGTAGGTAAGGAAAAAGTATTTTTTGGAACAGTGGGTCAGCCTACACGTATGTTGATGCTAGAAAAAATGGCAGAAAGATACGGAATAGAGTTTACCGAAGACGAGAAAAAACGTTTTTCACTTATAGAGTCTTTTGGAGTTGATATTCGTCAGCTAAAAAGTCTTATCGCTATGGACGGGGCAGACCGTATGAAAGAAGGTGTGCAATCAGGTATTCCGATGGACTCTTTAAATGATCAGCTTTCAGATTGGATTCAAGCTGCTCGTGAAGCAAACTTGGAGATCCTAAAAGAAAACGATGAAAAACTTAGAGACTTAGACATCGCTATAAAAGGTGATGCTAATGAAGCTTATCCGACTATCAAGAAAGTTATGGATGTTTTACAGAAAAAAGGTAAAAATAACTTCTATTTGGTAACCGGACTTAGAGGAGAAGATTTTTAATCATAAAATATAGACCATAAAAATGGCAGAATTAAATGTAGCCGAAAAAGGCGGAAAAGGTAAAAAAGTAAGAAGTAAGAAGCAAAATCCTGCTGTTGACTTAACAGCGATGGTGGATTTGGCATTCTTATTGATAACCTTTTTTATGCTTACCACTACCTTGTCAAAACCACAATCTATGGAGCTAGCTATGCCGGACAAACCAAAGATTGATGACCCAACCCCACCAGAAACCCCGGCTTGGAGAACCTTAACGATTGTTTTAGGTGAAGACGACAAGATAGCTTGGTATGGAGGAGGATTAGATAATCCTCAACCAAATGAAGAACCGACATTAACAAGTTATGGTAAAGAAGGTATCAGACAAGTAATTCTAAGAAAATCTCAAGCTGTAAAAGCAAGAGCTACTAAGCCTGATGAAACTTTGGTAATTCTTATTAAACCTAGCGAGAAGTCGACTTATAAAAATCTGGTTGATATTCTTGATGAAATGGCAATCACACAAGAGAAGAAATACGCCATTGTGGATATCACAGAAGAAGATGTCATGATGCTTACTGAGAAAAATGCGTATTAACCAAGTGTGATGTAAGTTAAGATGACACTTTAATCAAGTAAAACAAAAAAGATTATGTTAGGACCTAAAATAAATTTATTCAACGGAGCTTGGGTTGATACGATTTTTGAAGGAAGAAATAAAGAGTATGGAGCCTATGTACTTCGTAAAGAGAACGGAAGAGTATCTGTTGTTGCTCTTGCGATAGGTGCTGCTATTTTTTCTTTAGCTATCAGTGCGCCCGTAATTATGAAGATAATTGGGTCAGGTGAGTCAGAAGCTCCTGTAGAGACACTTGATACAAAAATCGTGATGATGGAGATTCTTGAGCCTATTAAAAAGCCTGAGGAAATCATCCACGAGCCTGTGGTTCAAAAACAAACCAAAACTCTAGTTGAAGTAGTAAAGCACGTTCCTCCTGTTATTGTTGAAAAGGAAACAGTAGAGGAAGAAATGAAATCGGTTGATGATTTTAAAGATAAAATCACTGGTTCAGATAATATTGCAGCTAGTGACGACGGTGATATCGTTCTCGACAATACTCACTCAGAAATTGAAGTGAAATCAGACATTGTTGACGATAATAATATTTATGTTGCTGTGGAGGTAAAACCCGAATTCCCTGGGGGTATGAACAAATTCTATGAGTTTGTGAGAAAGGAATATAGAACTCCAGACGTAGATAGAGACCTTAAAGGAAACGTTATCGTAGAATTCGTGGTTGAAAAAGATGGAAGTTTAACAGACATAAAAGTATTGAGAGATATAGGTTACGGAACAGGGGCAGAGGCCATTAGAACTCTGAAAAAATCTAAAAAATGGAATCCTGGAATTCAAAACGGAGTTCCTGTTCGTGTACGTTATACACTCCCAATTGCAGTGAATGTTAAGGCACAATAATGATAAAATTTAATCATAATTTCAAACAGAAATCGCCTAAAAAGCGATTTTTGTTTGTTTTTGGAATATTCTTTTTTCTGCTCTATCTCTTTATGGGATTGGCTGTAATATTTTGGAAGCATTTCCCTTTGGAGCTAAACAAAACACAAAGATTAGCTTTAGGAGTAGTGCTTATAGTTTATGCTTTTCTGAGGTTTATTCGACTTCTTCAGGAAAGAGATTAATTGTTTTTCTTACTTAGAAACAAGAAACGGATGATCAAGAAAATAGTATTATTAGCTCTTATAGTTTTGGGTGTTCCTTTCTCATGTAAAAAAGATAAACAACCAAAAGAAACTATTGTGTCTGGTAGTGTAACCATACTTACAGACGAATCACTGTTTCCGGTGGTAGAAGATCAAGTAAGTGTTTTTGAGCACACTTATAGAGCAAATATTAGAATTAATAGCCAACCAGAAGCAGCAACTATCAACTCTCTTTTAAGTGATACGGTGCGAGTAGCTGTCCTTACTCGTATGTTAACTCCTCAAGAAGAGGCTGTTTTTACGCATAAAAACATAAAGCCAAGAGTGACACGCTTTGCTCTCGATGCTATAGCATTTATTTCTAACAAAAAATCAAATGACACTCTTATTGATTTATTTGAAGTCCTCAACTTCATTAAAGGGGAGCCAAGCAGAGTGAAAGCTTTGGTTTTTGATAATCCGAATTCGGGAACGATGCGATTACTTTGCGAAAGAGCAGGAGTAAAAGTAGGGGATAACAAATCTTTGTTTTCTAAATCATCAAGTCCAGAACTCATTCGATTCATAGCAGAAAACGAAGGTTACATTGGTGTGGTGGGTGTCAATTGGCTTACACAAGCTCCACGATCGCTACAAGAGTCTCTTAATAATATTAACGTTTTGGCTGTAAAAGATGTTAAAACGGACGAAGACAATTCTAGTTATTATAAACCTTCTCAGGTTAACATAGCCAAGAAGTTATACCCGCTTACGCGAGAAGTATATTTGTTAAATTATCAAGGCACTACGGGTTTGGGTATGGGTTTTGCTTCTTTTGTGGCAGGGGATGTCGGACAACGAATAATTCTGACGTCTGGACTTGCACCGTTGCAACTAGAACCAATGAAAATAAAAGTAACAAAAGAGTTCAATAAATAAATTAAGATACAATGAAAATGAGAAAGATGACATTTTTAAGCCTGTTTTTAGTGAGCATCGGGCTTCAGGCTCAAAATTTACAACAAGCCAAGCAAGCCATAGATGCCGAACAATATCAAAAAGCCAAAACTATTCTCAAATCTATTATAAGTGCTAATTCAGATAAAGGTGAAAATTATTATTATTTAGCCGATATTTATCTTACACTTAAAGAGACTGATTCTGCCAAGATTTATTTGAATCAAGGTCTTAAAGCAAAAGATAACGCTCATTTTAACTATATTGGTTTAGGCCAAATAGCATTGGATGAGAACAATCTTCAACAAGCAACTGAGAACTTCAACAAAGCACTTGAAAACATCAAAAAACGAGATACAGAAGAGTTGATAGGTGTAGGTAGAGCTTACACAAATGCAGAAAATAAAGACCTTAAAAAAGCAATCGAATATTTGACTAGAGCTATCCAAGCCGATGCCAAATCAGCTCAAGCTTATTTGGCACTAGGTGATGCTTATCAAGAAGATAAAAATGTGAATGATGCTTATAGAGCTTATCGAGATGCTTTAGCCTTAGATAAAGATTTATTAAGAGCAAAACTTAGAATGGCTGTAATTACTAAAAATGCAAAAGCATTCCAAGAAGCAGCAAACTCTTTTAACGAAATTGCAGCTGCATCACCTAATTATGGACCAGTATATCGTGAGTTAGCAGAAACTTATTACTATTGGGGAGTTAATGAACCGGCTAAGTATAAAGAATATACTACAAAGGCTTTAGAGTATTATAAAAAATACATGAGTCTTACAGATTATTCTTTGAGTTCTAGAATGAGATATGCAGACTTCTTGATTTTGACAGAAGATTATGCTACTCTTGAGGTTGAGGCAAACAAAATGAAAAATGAAGATAAAATCAATCCTAGAATTTATCGTTATTTAGGTTATGCGGCTTTTGAAAACAAAAATTATCAAGAGAGTGTAAATGCCCTTACGACATTCTTTGAAAAAGGTGAAAGATTCATAGCAAGAGATTATTTGT
This sequence comes from uncultured Flavobacterium sp., assembly GCA_964476555.1. Classification (GTDB taxonomy): domain Bacteria; phylum Bacteroidota; class Bacteroidia; order Flavobacteriales; family Flavobacteriaceae; genus Flavobacterium. Next base: position 7,432 of record CAYZBA010000021.1, on the reverse strand, counting down.
TTTTAGCTAAAGCAAAATTGGCGCTATCTAAACAAGACGGACAAATCACAGATATGGCACTGTTTGAAGAAGCTCTTAAAGAATTAGAAAATGCCGTACAAAAAGATCCTTCTGCTGGGGTTGAATTTAGTACTCTAGGAGAGGAGTTGTATAAAGATAAACTTTACGACGCAGCTGCAAAAGTATTTGCTCTTTCTACTCAAGATACTAACTCAAAATCATTTGCTATCGACAACTATTACTTAGGAAATGCAGTATTGTTTTCTTACTCTAACAAGTTGTCTGAGAAAAGTGCCCAAGGAGAAGAGTTTACTGAAGAAGAAAAAGCAGAAAACCTTTATTGGTTAGAAAAAGCAGATATCGCTTACGGACATGTGATAGCTGCTTCACCGACAACTCACGATGCGGTGTTGAACTGGGCTAAAATTAACCGTTTAATTGATACAGAAGAATCTTTAGCCAAAGCCCTAACACTTTATGAGGATTATATCAGAATCGTAGAAGAAAAAGGTGAGAGTGTGCTTTCTCAAGCTAAAACGCAAAGAGAACTTTTAGCGGCTCATTTGTTCTTAGGTTCTCAATATACAAGATTGGATAATAAGCCAAAAGCTATCGAAAATTTTGAGAAAGCCCGTAATTATAATCCAAACGAAGAAAATAAACTTTATATAGAGCAATCTTTAGAACTATTGAAAAAATAAATATTAAGATAATAAGCAAAAAATCCTCGAGAACTGAGTTTTCGGGGATTTTTTTATAACGAATAGTTTAAGGTTTTATATTGTTAAACCATTCTGTAAGTTTCGGGAAAATAATTTCAGAAACCTCGGAAACGGGCTGATAAAGAATTGATTCTTCGAGTTTTTCTTTAGTAATCAAAGAATGACTTTGATTAATTTTCTGGAAGAAATGCAAAACTACACTCAGAATTAATACAGTTTTTAATACGCCGAAAACACCTCCCAATATTTTGTTTATCCATCCTAACCCGGAAAAATCAGCTATCTTAGTAAAGATTTTTGCCAGTAGAGTAATACCGATAACTACAGCTACGAAAGTAATTGCGAAAGCGATAATTTCTATGTGCTCCCATTCTTTTGATAGACTATCACGAAGAAAACCGGCTGTAAAAGAAGAAAATTTAATAGCGACAAAGATTCCTGCCAGAAGAGAAATAAACGATGCCAAAGACACGAAAAAACCACTCCATAGTCCTCGAATAAAACTGATAAGCAATAGAGTCAATAAAGTAATATCAAGTAGGTTCATTTTTTATTCTATAAGAAAGACCGGGGCTCTTTTCAAAGGATTAATTTAAGGCAAATACAGCCCCTAATTTAAAGGTAGGGATGGTTACCTTAAACTTTCTGGTAGTAGTGAAATTCACCATCGTATAATACCCTCTCATGGCGCCGAAAGGAGAGGACAATAGACAGCCGGAAGTATAAGTATGACTTTCTCCCGATTTTAAAATAGGTTTGTGACCTACTACGCCTTCTCCGTCGATGGCTTCGGTTTCATTTAGAGCATCAAAGATATCCCAATGACGGAACAAGAGTTGCACCGTATCTTTACTTTGATTCTCGATGGTAACTCGATAACTAAAAGCATAGTGAATTCTGTGATTCTTGAAGTAAGAGCCTTCAAAATCAGTAAAAACGGAAACTTTTATGCCTTGTGTGATTTGAGAAACCATAATCTTTCTCTAATGAATTGCCCAAAGATACAATTTTTAGTTATAATTTCCAATCTCAAAAAATCAAAGAGGTTTCGTTTACTTAATGGATAAATAAAAGAATTCTAGTAAAATACTTGACAACCCCCCTTTTAGAATCGTATATTTGCAGCCCAATAAAAACTAAGCAAATGAAATTATCGCACTTCAACTTTAACCTGCCTAAAGAACTTTTGGCAGAGTTTCCTCCAGAGAACAGAGACGAATCAAGATTGATGGTTGTACACCGTAAAACGGGCACTATCGAGCACAGACTTTTTAAAGATGTGATTGATTATTTCGATGAAGGTGACGTGATGATTTTGAACAACACCAAAGTTTTTCCGGCTCGTTTATATGGGAATAAAGAAAAAACAGGAGCTAAAATTGAGGTGTTTTTGCTAAGAGAACTCAATGCAGAACAACGGTTGTGGGATGTATTGGTTGACCCTGCTCGGAAAATCAGAATCGGGAACAAATTGTATTTTGGTGACGATGAGTCTCTAGTTGCAGAGGTTATAGACAATACAACTTCACGAGGAAGAACACTCAGATTCTTGTATGATGGTTCTTATGAAGAATTCAGAAGAAAACTAAAAGAACTAGGAGAAACTCCGATTCCAAAATATATCTCTAGAGCGGTAACTCCTGAAGATGCAGAGCGTTATCAAACGATTTATGCTAAAGAAGAAGGAGCTGTAGCTGCTCCAACAGCAGGGCTTCACTTTTCGAAACACTTGTTGAAACGCCTAGAAATCAAAGGAATTGAATTTGCAGAAGTAACACTTCACGTAGGTTTAGGAACATTCAACCCTGTTGAAGTAGAAGATCTTTCTAAACATAAAATGGATTCTGAAGAGCTTATCATTACAGAACAAGCTTGCGAAATTGTAAATAGAGCAAAAGCTAACAAGAAGCGAGTTTGTGCTGTAGGAACTACTTCGATGAGAGCTATAGAGAGTTCAGTTTCGTCATACAAAACATTGAATCCGTATAAAGGTTGGACAAACAAATTCATCTATCCACCATATGATTTCAGTATTGCAGATTGTATGATTACAAACTTCCATACTCCGAAATCAACGCTATTGATGATGATTTCTGCTTTCTGTGGACATGAGTTGATGAGAAAAGCGTATGACGAAGCCATCAAAGAGAAATATAGATTCTATTCTTACGGAGATGCTATGTTGATTATTTAATCACGTACTACTGAATAAAAAAAACTCATCTGATTTCAGATGAGTTTTTTTGTTTTATAAATTTTTTAAAGCAGCAACTAATTCATCTATATCTTCTTTGGTGTTTTGATGGCTAAATGAGATTCGCAATGAAGGTTTATTGATTTCTGTCTTAGGTAAAATTTCTTCTAACACATGAGAAGGAATCAAACTACCCGACTGACAAGCACTCCCTCTGGAAACAGCAATTCCTTTCATGTCTAAGCTAAACAAAATTGTAGGAGTCAGGCTTTCTGAAAACGGAAGTTGTAGGTTGATAATGTTATAAATGCTGTTTTCTGCATCTCCGTTAATCTTGTATCCCGGAAAATTTTGGTCGAATTGGGTTGTCAAATAGTTTTTCAACCAAGATATATGTTCTTTTTCGACTTCTAAATATTGATAGGAGAGTTCCAAAGCTTTTGCCATTCCTACAATTTGATGGGTTGGCTCTGTTCCGGCTCGAATGCCTTTTTCTTGACTTCCACCAAAAAACAATGGTTTTAGAGCTACACCTTTTCTAACAAAAATAAATCCGGCTCCTTTGGGTCCATGAAATTTGTGAGCTGTTCCGATTAAAAAATCAACAGGTATTTGTTGTAAATCGATCGGAAGTTTCCCCATTGCTTGAACCGTGTCGGAATGAAAATAAGCTTTGTGTTCTTTGCAAAGTTTCGCTACCCTCTCAATATCCAAAATGTTCCCGATCTCATTATTCACATACATCAAACTCACCAACGTAGGTTTTTCTTCTGTCAAAAGCTCTTCTAGATGGCTCAGGTTAATATTTCCGTTAGGTAGAAGGTTTACAAAACAAATTTCAATTCCGTATCTTTTTTCCAGTTCTAGAACTGTATTCAAAACGGCGTGGTGTTCGATTTTTGAAGTAATAATTCGATTTACGTTTAGATGCACAACTGCATTTTGCAAAATCCAGTTGTTGCTTTCTGTGGCCGAAGAGGTGAAAATGATTTCTTGAGAATTAGCATTCAGTAGTTTAGCGATTTGCTTTCTCGAGGTTTCGATGGCAGCTTTGGCATTTCTACCGATTGCATATGTAGAGGACGGATTCCCGAAATTGTTCTTAAGTACATCGGTCATCACTTCGATAACTTCATCCCGAATAGGAGTAGTAGAGGCGTTGTCCAGATAAACTTTTTTCATCCTTATTTTTCACCAAAAGTATTAAAAAAATAGCATATTCGCTATTATATTTTTTCTAAAATGACTTTTGTTGGATTATATTTTTTCCGATATTTGTCGAACTATGCACAAGACTTGGCCAGGATTATTGCCCTATCTTAAGTTTCTTATAAAAAGAAACCCGGAATGATACGCCCTAAGCTGATACTATATCGGCTATAATGTTTTTATGAAAACGTATAAAAACATAGTGTTCAAATCTTTGTCTAATAAAAAATAAGCAATATGCCTTTTTATCATAAGCTTGGAAAAATTCCTCACAAACGTCATATTCAGTTTCGTAAGGATAATGGGGATTTTTATTATGAGCAGTTGTTCGGCACCATTGGGTTTGATGGAATGTCTTCAAACATCTATCACGAAAATCGTCCGACTCAAGTAAAAGAAATCCGCCGACAATACAGTGTTGCTCCGAAGATTGCCAAAGCCAACAACATTCAATCTTACAGGTTGAGAGGGTTTCAAGTAGCACCGGAAAATGATTTTCTGGAAAGTCGTAAAGTTGTATTGACTAATAGTGATTGTAGTATTGTCTTGGCAGCACCAAAGCAATCTACAAAAGATTATTTCTATAAAAATACAGATTCTGATGAGGTAATCTTTGTTCATAAAGGAACCGGAAAACTCAGAACTTTTTTAGGAAATTTGGATTTCAAATACGGTGACTATCTTGTGATTCCTCGAGGAATGATCTATAAAATTGATTTTGATACGGAAGATAACCGTTTGTTTATCATCGAATCAAGAAGGCCTATCTATACTCCAAAACGTTACAGAAACTGGTTTGGTCAGTTATTGGAGCATTCGCCATTTTGCGAAAGAGATATTCGTCGACCTGAAGAATTAGAAACCTATAACGAAAAAGGTGATTTCTTGATTAAGGTGAAAAAACAAGACGAAATCTTTGAAATGATTTATGCTACTCATCCGTTTGATGTGGTAGGTTATGATGGATATAACTATCCGTATGCTTTGTCAATTCACGATTTTGAGCCGATTACTGGAAGAATTCACCAACCGCCACCAGTTCATCAAACTTTTGAAACAGATGCTTTTGTAATTTGTTCGTTTGTTCCGAGATTGTATGATTATCACCCTCAAGCTATTCCGGCTCCTTATAACCACAGTAATATTGATTCTGACGAGGTTTTATATTATGTTGATGGTGATTTTATGAGCCGAAACGATATCGAAGCGGGTCATATTTCCTTACATCCAGCTGGAATTCCTCACGGGCCGCACCCAGGAGCTATGGAAAGGAGCATCGGAAAAACAGAAACACAGGAATTAGCCGTAATGGTCGATACGTTCAAACCACTTATGATTACAGAAGAAGCAATGAAAATTGCCGATGAGAAATACTATCAATCGTGGTTAGAATAATTTGGCCAAGGCTGTATAAACTAATAAATGAATCAAAGTAAATTACCGGCAGATCCGCTGTCGATTATTTTAGGAATTATAGCTCTGGTTATATTGGTTGGAGGATGTTGTTGTTATGGCATTCCTGCTTTTATAGCTTTAGCTTTAAGTGTTATAGGGCTAGTGTCAGCCAACAAAAGTTTGGCTGAGTATGAAGCGAATCCCGAAGTTTATTCGCATATCAGTCGTAGCAATGTATATACAGCCAAAATAATCAATGTTATAGCGGTGATTCTGAGTTCGGTTTTTACATTGATAATGATTGGATTTTTAGTGTTATACGGTTCCATACTTTCGTTCGGAATGTTCAACAATTATAATTTTGACAATATTAGACAAGATGAAGAACAAACCGAGTATGAGTATGATTACGAAGAAGAGCAAATCATAGAAGAAGAGTCTTTAGAAGGAGATACTATCTACTATGAGGAAGCAATACACATCGAACATAGAATTTAAATATTTAAAACAACAAAAACTAAAATAAAATGTCACAAGAATTAAAACCAGTAGAATACGGATTAGAAAAAATATTTGAAGGAGCTCAAGACTTCCTTCCGATTTTAGGAACAGATTATGTTGAATTTTATGTAGGAAATGCGAAACAAGCGGCTCATTATTATAAAACAGCTTTCGGGTTCCAATCTGAGGCTTATGCGGGATTAGAGACTGGCGTAAAAGACAGAGCTTCTTATGTAGTAAAACAAGATAAAATCCGTTTGGTATTAACTACGGCTCTTAATTCACAATCTCCGATAGGAGAGCATGTGAAAAAACACGGAGACGGAGTTAAAGTGGTAGCTCTTTGGGTAGAAGATGCTAGAAGTGCATTTGAAGAAACTACAAAAAGAGGAGGAAGACCTTACATGGAGCCAACCGTAATGAAGGATGAACACGGAGAGGTGGTTCAATCAGGTATTTATGCTTATGGGGAGACTATTTTTATGTTCACAGAACGTAAAAATTATAATGGTATTTTCATGCCAGGCTATGTAAAATGGGAGTCTGATTATAATCCTGCACCTACAGGATTGAAATATATCGACCACATGGTAGGAAACGTGGGATGGAATCAAATGAATGTTTGGGTTAAATGGTTTGAAGATGTATTAGGTTTCGTAAACTTCTTGTCATTTGACGACAAACAAATTCATACAGAATATTCTGCTTTGATGTCTAAGGTAATGGCTAATGGAAACGGAAGAATTAAGTTCCCTATTAATGAGCCTGCAGAAGGAAAGAAAAGATCTCAAATCGAAGAATATTTGGATTTCTATGAAGGAGAAGGTGTTCAACACATTGCGGTAGCTACTGATGATATCATCAAAACCGTAAGAGATTTGAAATCTCGTGGAGTAGAGTTCTTGTCACCCCCACCTCAAGCTTATTATGACGCTATTCCGGATCGTCTGAAAGATCATATGCATAAATTTAAAGAAGACATCAGAGAATTACAGGATTTAGGTATTATGATTGATGCAGACGAAGAAGGGTATCTATTGCAAATCTTTACTAAGCCGGTAGAAGATCGTCCTACTTTGTTCTATGAAATCATCCAAAGAATGGGAGCAAGAGGATTCGGAGCAGGAAACTTTAAAGCCCTTTTTGAATCCATCGAGAGAGAGCAAGAGAAACGAGGAACTCTATAATCTCGGAAATTATCAAATCGTTAACAAATAACCCAATCGAAAACGATGTATTGTCAAATTACTGTTAAAATTGAATTTTGAGTGATTTTATTTCAAAAAATGAAATATCTTTGCACTGAAATTTAGTTCGCATAGCAGCAAGTTAGATTTCTACATATAAGTTTTGGTTGGTTAATAATAGAAGACTCCACTAGTTGATAGTGGGGTCTTTTATTTTTAAATAA
>CAYZBA010000020.1:0-19866 GCA_964476555.1 uncultured Flavobacterium sp. | reverse complement strand
ATTTGGCTAAAATCGCTCAGGGATTGCTCAAAGGTGAAGAGCTTACAAACTTCGTGAAGAGAAGTTTCGAACTGATTAAATAACCTCAATTCCACATAAGCTGAAAACGCTGTTAGAATTTAAGCTCTAACAGCGTTTTCTTTTTTTATTCAGTCCGAAAAATTGACAGAAATAAAAAAACCGCAAACGATTGTTTACGGTTTTGTGGTACCTCCAGGAATCGAACCAGGGACACATGGATTTTCAGTCCATTGCTCTACCAACTGAGCTAAGGTACCTTTGGTAATGCGGGTGCAAATATATAATCATTTTTTCTTTCTGCAAAATAAAATTTTAAAAAAATCTATTACTATCTTTGTTCCTACCTAAACAAAAAATATGCTTTTAGCAATAGACATTGGTAACTCTCAAATTAAAGGAGCTGTCTTTAAGCACAATACAATTTCCGATACGTTTATCTTTGCATACTCTGAGTGGCGAAAAAAAATCGAAAATATTTTTGAGCGATATCCCCTTTTAAGCCATTTGATAGTTTCTTCTGTTGGGAAATTGTCTGAAGACGACTTTTTGTGGATAGATAAAAAGATTCAAATTTTTTTTGTCTCTCGTCAGATGAAGTTTCCTTTTACCAATCTATATAAAACTCCCGATACATTAGGTGTAGACCGAATGGTGCTCGCCAGCGGTGCGGTATTAAAGTATCCTAAAACAAATCGCTTAGTTATTGATGCAGGGACCGCCATTACGTATGATTTTGTGGATGCTATGGATAATTATTTAGGAGGAGCTATTTCTCCGGGACTTCGCCTCAGATATAAAGCCCTAAATGACTATACAGCCAAGCTCCCCTATCTAGAAAAAACCGAAGAGGATTTCTTTATTGGGCAAAACACTTCGGAATCGATTCATTCCGGTGTTGTGAATGGGGTTATCCACGAAATCGAAGGCTTTATTGATAGATACAGAACTACTTACGAAAACTTTATCATAATTTTAACGGGTGGCGATACGGATTTTTTGGCTAAACGACTAAAAAGCACCATATTTGCCAATCAAAATTTCCTTTTGGAAAGTTTAAACGACTTATATCAATTTCAGAACAATGACTAGAAAGATTTTTACCGGACTTGCATTACTCTTTTCAACCTATATCCTAGCTCAACAAAGTACTTCTTCTCCGTATTCATACTACGGTATTGGGGAGACCACTTTTAGAGGGACTCCCGAACAACAAGCTATGGGAGGTTTAGGGATGTTAGGAGACAGTATTCATATCAACTTACTGAATCCGGCTTCTTACAGTTCGTTGAAAATATCAGTTATTTCATTAGCCGGAGGAACGAATTTCAATACCCTCGCTACAGACCAAATCAGCGAAAAAGCCAAGAGAACTTCACTAGATTATCTAACTATCGGTATTCCTATGGGTAAATTCGGAACGGCTTTTGGCCTAAAAGCCCAAACAGCTGTAGGATACAGAATCCAAAGTGTTGCAGAAGACGAAAGCAACTTAGAACAATACATTGGTGAAGGAGGAACCAATCGTGTTTTTGCGGGAGTTTCTTACCAAATTAACCCTAAATTCAGTATAGGAGTAGATTTGAACTATAATTTCGGACAAATTGAAACCACTAGCAAATACTTCCAAAACGGCGTGCATTACGGCACACGTATTCAAAGAGAAGCAACTATAAATGGTTTTAATGCCAATATAGGAGCTATGTATAAGACAAAATACCAAGAACAATACGACTTTTACTTGAGTGCCACTTTCCATCCTTCTTATACATTAAATTCTGAAATCGTAGGCACTATTGCTTCGATTTACCAAAGCAACAGCGGAGTTGATGTAGTAGACTCCTCACAACCTTTACAAGAAATAAACGAGAGCTATAAACTCCCTAGCCAGTTTTCTGCGGGAACAGGTATTGGTGCGCCGAGAAAATGGTTTGTGGGTGTAGAAGGTTTGTTCACCAGGAAAAATGATTTCACAGACGAAAACGGAATGCGTCTTTCTCTAGGAGGTTATTATATCCCGAAATACAACTCTTTCACAAGTTATTTCAGTCGTATGGTTTACAGAGGAGGTCTTCGTTATGAAAAAACAGGTCTTGTCGTAAAAGGCGAAAGCATTAACGACATGGGGATAAATCTAGGTATGACCTTTCCGGTTGGTAATGGCCTTTCTGATGTCACTTTAGGAATGGAGTACGGAATTAAAGGTACGAAAAGCTCAGGGCTGGTTCAAGAGAATTACTTCAATATCAACATCGGAATCTCTTTCGGAGATAAATGGTTTAGAAAAGTGCTTTTTGATTAACGACCGGTTAATTAGTCTTTAAGGTAAGTAATTTCCGCCTAAAATAATTACCTTTGAAAAACGTTATACAAAAAAACACTTAATAATGAGAACAACAATTTTACGATCATACTGCCTATGGTTTGCCTCCGCTTTATTATTTGGGTCTACTGCATTGGCACAAAAAAAGACTTGTGCAGACTATTATGCAGATTTTGATTTATACTACAAGGCAGAATTCAACATCATTTCGATTATTGAAACCAAAGATGCCGAAAAAGCCTATATAGAGCTTTCAAAATTGATGGAGCACTGTGCCGGTTTCAACGAAGCTATGTATGACCAAGGCGAGGCTATGCTTCAAAAAATTATTCAACCTCTTAGCATTGGTGAACAGCGAAATGTGTGGGTTGAGCGTTTGAGCTCACTCTATGATTCTCACAGCAAGCACTTCCCTACTCATAAGAATAAAAACGAACTGAAGAAAGTGCTTCTTCAATACAACAACGGAATGTTATCTGACAAAGAGACTATCAATATTCTTGAAAAGATCTTTAATACAGATAAAAGTATAATGACCTCAGAAGCTTATAGTATATATAGCACTTTGTTGATTACAGATAACCTTGTAGACAAAAACAAACCCGTTGATTTCCTCAAAAAATTAGATGCCGTAGATGCTGCGGCAACAGCTAGAAAAGCCAAAGCAGAACTAGAACTTACTGCTTTAGAAAACAGCTCAAATCTTAGCCGAGAAGAGCAGCGTCAAGTAAAAGTTTTGAAAAACGAAATCTCAAGGTTTGGGTTAGTTTCGAAAAACCTTACAGCTCACATCAAAACCGGATTTGCTTCGTGCGAAGATTGGGTAAATTTCTACAAAGAAGATTTCGACGCTAATAAATCCAACGTAGAGTGGTTGGAGCAAGCCCTAAATCGTTTAGAACAACAACGTTGCATAGACAAAGGCCCTTTGTTTGAAGAGTTGGCTACACTACTTTACAATGCTAAAAAAACCACAAAATCTGCCAACTATATGGGCTTGGTGTCTCAAAGAAAAAAAGACAACCAAAAGGCAGCGACTTATTTTAACGAAGCTGCTGAATTGGAAACAGACCCGGTAGCAAAATCAAAGCTTTACTACCAAGTGGCTACGATATATCAAACATCAGATAAAGCGAAAGCAGGAATTTTCGCTAGAAAAGCTATTGAAAGCAACTCTAATAACATAAGTAGTTATTTCTTACTTGCTCAGCTTTACGCCTCTGCAACCGACTGCGCTAAAAATGAATTCGAAAGAAAAGCGCTTTACCTATTAGCTGCTCAAACCGCTAAAAAAGTAGGTGATATAGATTCAAAATATCAAGTTGCTTCAGAACGAGCAAGTAATGATTTTATGAAAAATGCTCCGACAAAAGACGAAATCAAAAAAGAGAAAATGAGCGGAAAAACCATTGATTTCGGCTGTTGGATTAACCAAAGCATTATTGTTCCGTAAGTAACCCGAAATGAAGTTGAAAATCCTCTATAACATTCTTTTTTGGGGCTCTTTTGCAAGTATATTGGTGAGTTGTGAAAGAGATTATAAAGATGTGCAAAAAATCGGGAAAACGGCTTTTATACCTACTAGCGAAGTAGAGAATTTTAAGTTGAAATACACCGATTCGGCACAAATAAAGTCTATCCTTATCAGTCCACTAATGTTTGATTTCGGGAGTCTTGACTTTCCTTTTACAGAATTCCCTAAAGGGATTGATTTAACGGTTTACGACAACGATAAAAAAGAAAGCTATATCACCTCGAATTATGCTATTACGTACTCGAAATCAGATATAATCGACTTACAAGACAATGTAAAAATAACTTCCTCTAACGGAGATGTTCTAGAGACCTCTCAACTCTATTATGACCGAAAAAGAGAATGGTTTTTTACGGAAAAAGAATGCAAATTTTCTAACAAAAACGGAGTATATTACTTCAAAGGTTTTGATTCAAAAAGCGACCTTACTCAAGGTGAGGCTCGTAGCTTTAGTGGTGAAGGAACTTTTTCGGAACTAAAAAATTAAACATGGAAGAGAAAAACCTTAAACTAAAACCCGAAGAAATTCAGAAATTAGTAAAGCCAATGGGATATTGTTTTGCTACCGATAAAATCACAATCGAAGGTCTTCCTGTAGGATATATGTACAGAGAAAAACCTACAGAAAAAGACGACAGTGGTTGGCGTTTTTTTTCGGGAACCGAAGAGAGTGATTATTTGGATGACGAAAACAATATTGATGTCTATGACGTCAACACCATTGCCAACTACGACAAAGCAATTATTCCGTATTTGGATGCTCCATATGAAACCGATTTTGAACGAATTCCTAATTCAGATAAGTTTGAAATCGTTACCGACGAGGATTAAACCACACAGATAGATAGCTTACTACAATGACAACACAACAACTTACACAACAAATTCATCAAAAAAAATCATTTCTTTGCATTGGTCTGGATGTAGATCTGAATAAAATCCCACAATTTCTACTTCAAGAAGAAGACCCTATATTTGCTTTCAACAAAGCCATTATCGATGCTACTCACGATTTAGCAGCAGCTTATAAGCCCAACACGGCTTTTTATGAGGCTTATGGAGTAAAAGGATGGACTTCTCTTCAAAAAACTATCAATTACCTCAACGAAAAACATCCTGAAATTTTCACTATTGCTGATGCCAAACGAGGAGATATAGGGAATACCTCTCGAATGTACGCTCAAGCCTTTTTCGAAGATTTGGGATTTGATTCCGTAACCGTGGCACCCTATATGGGGCAAGACTCCGTAGAGCCTTTTTTAGAGTTTGAGAACAAACATACCATCTTGTTGGCACTTACGTCCAACATGGGTTCAAAAGACTTTCAAACGCTTTCTTTTAACGAAAAATCACTATTCGAAAACGTATTAGAAACTTCAAAAACTTGGAAGAACTCTCATAACCTGATGTATGTTGTCGGAGCAACCAAAGCCGATTACTTTGAGCACATTCGTAAAATTGTTCCTGATAACTTTTTATTGGTTCCCGGAGTAGGCGCTCAAGGAGGAAGTTTAGAAGACGTATGTAAATACGGTTTAAACTCTCAAGTAGGGCTTTTAATCAACTCTTCCAGAGAAATTATTTATGCTTCCAACCAAGAAGACTTCGCTCAAAAAGCAAGAGAAAAAGCAAGTGCTCTTCAACAAATTATGAAAACTAAACTTTAATCAAAATAAGAAATCCTGAAATAACTCTTTTGCTATTTCAGGATTTCAACCCTTATTAATTTCCGAAATCTATCTTTTTTACTTTTTTGGCTTTTTGATTTGTAATAGCGATCTGAAGCACTTCGCTCATGTCTTTCACGTAATGGAAAGTAAGGCCTTCGATGTACTCAGGCTTGATTTCTTCTACATCACGCTTGTTTTCGTGACATAGGATGATTTCTTTAATTTTAGCTCTTTTAGCCGCTAAAATCTTTTCTTTAATTCCTCCAACCGGAAGTACTTTTCCACGAAGAGTAATCTCTCCTGTCATCGCCAAATTTTTCTTTACTCGTTTTTGAGTAAATGTTGAAACCAAAGAAGTCAGCATCGCAATACCTGCACTCGGGCCATCTTTTGGAGTCGCTCCTTCCGGAACGTGAATATGGATATTGTAATCCGTAAACATTTCAGGAGCAATACCCAAAGCCTCTGCATTGGCTCTGATGTATTCCAAAGCCAAAGTCGCCGATTCTTTCATCACATTACCCAAGTTTCCGGTAAGCGAAAGATTTCCTTTTCCTTTAGAAAGTATGGATTCGATAAATAGTATATCTCCTCCGACACTTGTCCAAGCCAGTCCTGTAACTACTCCGGCTACCTCGTTATTTTCGTACTTATCTCTTTCTAGCTTAGGTGCTCCAAGGATTTCAACAATCTTTTCGTCTGTGATTTTTGATTCGTATGATTCTCCCATAGCAATAGATTTAGCAATGCTACGGATGATTTTTGCAATTTGTTTCTCCAGACCTCTTACTCCGGACTCTCGAGTATACCCTTCGATAATTTTCTCGAGTTGTCTTTTACCTATGGTAAGATCTTTTTCAGAAAGGCCGTGCTCTTTGAGTTGTTTTGGGAGCAAATGCTGTCTGGCAATTTCGATTTTTTCTTCAACCGTATAACCGGTCATATTAATCACTTCCATCCTATCCCGAAGGGCTGGTTGGATGGTAGACATGTTGTTGGATGTAGCAATAAACATCACTTTTGACAAATCATACCCCATTTCCAAGAAGTTGTCATAAAACTCTGAGTTCTGCTCGGGGTCAAGAACTTCCAACATAGCCGAAGAAGGGTCACCTGAATAACTACTTGAAAGTTTATCTATCTCATCCAATACGAAAACCGGATTCGAAGTTCCTGCTTTGCGGATGCTTTGGATAATTCTTCCCGGCATAGCTCCGATATAGGTTTTTCTGTGCCCTCTGATTTCCGCTTCATCTCGCATACCTGCAAGCGAAATTCTTACATATTCTCTACCCAAAGCCTCTGCAATGGATTTTCCGATAGAAGTTTTACCCACTCCTGGAGGCCCGTACAAACACAAAATCGGAGACTTCATATCATTTCTGAGCTTAAGCACTGCTAAGTGCTCGATGATTCTTTTCTTAACATCATCTAGGCCGAAATGGTGTTTATCTAAAATTTTTTGAGCTCTTTTTAAGTCAAAATTGTCATTAGAATAGGTATCCCAAGGAAGCTCTAAATACAACTCTAGATAGTTTCTTAGAATGCCAAAATCAGGCGATTGTGGATTCGTTCGTTGTAATTTGCTAAGTTCTTTATCAAAATGAGCTTTAACTTTCTCGTTCCATGATTTGGTTAAGGATTTTTGTCTCATTTCTTCGATTTCTTGATCGTATGAAACCCCTCCCAACTCTTCTTGGATGGTTTTCATTTGTTGATGCAAGAAATACTCCCTTTGTTGCTGGTCTAAATCATGACGAACTTTAGACTGAATATCGTTTTTCAACTCTAACTTTTGCAACTCGATATTCAAGTAGCGAAGCGTTTCTAGCGCCCTGTTCTTCAAATTACCGATCTCAAGTAAAGCTTGTTTTTCTTTTACGTTGAGATTCATATTCGAAGACACAAAGTTTATCAAGAAAGAGTCGCTCTCGATATTTTTTATAGCAAAAGTAGCCTCTGTGGGTATATTCGGGCTCTCTTCTATAATATTGATTGCTAACTCTTTAATCGATTCGGTAATTACTTTGAATTCTTTGTCATCCTTCGGCGGACGAACATCAGTAAATTCTTTAATAACAGCTCTGATATAAGGCTCTTCTGAGGTAACTTCTTCAATCTCAAAACGCTTTTGTCCCTGAATAATCACTGTAATATTTCCGTCAGGCATCTTTAGCACTTTCAAGATACGAGCTACCGTACCCACTTTGTGGATATCGTTTGCAGTGGGATTCTCAATTGTTTCTTCTTTTTGAGCAACTACCCCAATAATTTTAGTCGAAGAATTCGCATCATCTATCAATTTGATAGACTTATCTCTCCCGGCTGTAATCGGAATTACAACTCCGGGAAACAAAACCATGTTTCTTAAAGGCAAGATGGGTAAATCTCCAGGTAGTGTCTCTTTGTCCATTTCCTCTTCATCCTCAGGGGTCATAAGCGGAATTAACTCAGATTGTGGTTCAAAATCTTGAAGTGACAAACTGTCAAGTGATAATATTTTTTGTTTAGCCATAGCTTTTTATAAGTCATTTTGTCATTACTTACATAACATTATGTTTTTCCTTTACACAAACAACCATTCATAACATCATGTAAATCAACACGTTTTATTATTAACTCTTTATTGTTCTTACAACAAAAGTCAATCTTTGTGCCAGTTTCAAATCACTATCTGTAAAATCCGTTGAGGATACTATCAAGAATAAAGAAATATACTTCTCAAAAGAAAAACACCTCTAAAATTTTCATTCAGAGGTGTTTGAGTTTATATCGATGATTAAAATCCTATGATTCGCAACTACTACAAGTTACCAGATTGGTTACCAATTCTTTGGAAACACTTTGACTCCTTTGATAATACAGCGTTTTGATTCCAAGCTTCCAAGCTTCAATCATCAGTTGATTCACCTCTTTAATTGGCAATTGAGCCGGAATATTCAAATTCAAACTTTGAGATTGGTCTACAAACTTTTGTCTAATCGCTGCTTGTTGAACAATTTCTAACTGACTGATTTCTTTAAAGGTTTTGAACACTGCTTTTTCGTGGTCGTTCAGCTCTTCTAAGTGTTGAACACTTCCATTTTGAAGCATGATGCTTCTCCAAGTATCTTCGTTGTCAATACCTTTTTCTTCTAAAAGTTTTTTCAGGTATTTGTTTTTACGCATGAAGTTCCCTTTAGACAAACCGGCTTTATAATAATTGCTGCTAAAAGGCTCTATTCCGGGCGAGGTTTGTCCCAAAATAGCCGATGACGAAGTGGTCGGAGCAATTGCCATCAATGTCGTATTTCTTCTACCGTAACCTTTTAATAATTCCGGTTCTCCATAAATTCGAGCCAGTTCTTGAGTAGCTTTTTCAGTTTTATCTTGTAGGTATTTAAAGATTTCTGTTGTCAGCATTTTGGCTTCCATACCTTCAAACGGAATCATCCTTTTTTGCAATAACGAATGCCAACCCAATACTCCAAGCCCTAAAGCTCTATGGCGTTTTGCAAATTTATTTGCCGCAGCCAAATAATAATTGCCTTCTGTTTTCACGATGAATTCCTGCAAAACAGCATCCAAGAAAAATACGGCTAATTTCACAGCTTCGGTATCTTTCCATTCGTCGTAAAGTTCTAAATTCATCGAAGACAAACAACAAATAAACGATTCGTCTTTCGAAGAAGGCAACATGATTTCAGAACATAAATTGCTGGCATTAATAGGCATATTCAAGTCTTTGTAAACCTGAGGTTTATTTCGGTTTACGTTATCCGTAAAGAAAATATACGGGAGGCCTTTTTGCTGACGACTCTCCAATACTTTTGCCCATAATTTACGTTTGTCAATGTCTCCGTCAATCATTTCCTGCATCCAATAATCTGGCACATTAATACCAAAGAATAGGTTTTGAATCGGGTTTCCGATGTCTTTTATGTTCAGAAATTCTTCTGCGTCCGGATGGTCGATATCCAAATAAGCGGCAAAAGCTCCACGACGAACACCTCCTTGAGAAATCGTATCCATAGCCGTATCAAAGAGCTTCATGAAGCTCACAGCACCACTACTTTTCCCATTGTCTGAAACGGCACTTCCTCTTTCTCTCAAAGCTCCAAAGTAACCCGAAGTTCCACCTCCGATTTTAGTTTGCATTATTACCTCACCTAGTTTGTGAGTAATATCTTCGATGCTATCAGGCACATGCACGTTGAAACAAGATATCGGCAAACCTCTTTCTGTTCCCATATTGGCCCAAATCGGAGAGCTCAAACTCATCCAACCTCTTTCAATCATCTCTTGAAAGGCTTCTTTGAGTTCCGGTTTATAGAGGCGTTGAGCGGCTGCAGTCGTAATTCTGTCTATTGCTCCTTCTACCGTTTCTCCTTTAAGCAAATAACCCCTGTTAAGGATTTGCTCGCTTTCTTCGTTTTTCCACCAAAGTTTTTCTCGTACGGCTATTTCTTCCATCGTAAAATATATTTTGTAATTATGCTTCTGTTAAAATAAATCGTCTGCAGTGATGCTCTTGTCGTGTTTCGTATATTCCACAGGTCGTTTTGCAAAAAAGTCATCCAAGCTGTTCGCAAAAACCTCTTCTTCAAACCAAGCCAGCGGTCTGTATTGTTCGCTGGAAACGTGGAAGAGTTTCTCGAACCCGATACGAGTTAAACTCTCATCAACACGAAACTTCATAAAGTTCAATAAATCTTTGCGATTGATGATTTCGATATCGCCTTCAGAAAAAATCCAATCTAGAATGTCTTTTTCTACATCAATTGAATCCTTTACCGTATTGCGAATAAGTTCTATTGTTTCTTCATCAAAGAATTCAGGATATTCTTGTCTGATTTTGTTGATGATATAAATTCCTGCATTAGCGTGAATTTGTTCATCTACCGATGTCCAGGCAATAATGTTGCTTACATTTTTCATATATCCTTTAAAGCGAGTAAAGGACAAAATGATTGCAAACTGGCTGAACAGCGATACGTTTTCGATTAGAATCGTAAATAATATCAGAGAAACGACATACTTCTTACGGTCATCAGATTTGGTGTTTTGAAGTACTTCCGACAAGTATTCTACTCTGTGTTTGATTACCGGAATCTGCATTAAGTTTTGGAATTCGTTGTTATACCCCAACACTTCCAACAATCTTGAATATGCCTCAGAATGGCGAAATTCGCATTCTGCAAATGTGCTACCTAAACCATTGAACTCCGGTTTCGGGAAATGGTGATATAAATTGCCCCAAAAAGATTTTACGGCTACCTCGATTTGAGCAATAGCCAACAAGCTGTGTTTGATAGCCGTACGTTCTGCAATTTCGAGGTGTGAATGGAAATCTTGAATGTCTGCTGTGAAGTCTACTTCGCTATGCACCCAAAACGATTTATTGATGGCCTCTGTAAACTGTAATACTTCCGGATATTCAAACGGTTTGTAGTTTACTCTTTTGTCAAAAATCCCCATAGTTTATGCTTTATTAGTTAATGTAAAACGATTATCATGTTGCCCTTTCATCCGCCAAAAGCAGAGAAAAGATCCAGTTTTATTCGAGAACGTAAAAAATTAAAGGCTTAGAAAATAAGACCTATTTTATGACAAGCTGTAAATGAATACGTAAGGAAAATTAACTCCTAAAATCTTATCATTTTTGTGTGTTAGCAAATTTAATTTTTCCCTCTATTGGTTTTTATAGACACCTTCTAAAGATATCAACAAGATATTTTTGAAATAGTTTACAACTTATTATCTCTCTAACAATCAAACACTTAAAAACAAACAAACCAAATTAATGAAAATCATCTTGTTTAAAGAGAATTCAATCCATGTCTCAGATTGAACTTAATTAGTAGGCGTTCGGTTAAGGAGAATTTATAACTCAATATTTCGTAAAAATTTGAATACGACATAAGCTTTCGAAAAACACTTTCGGTTCTCAGACTAAAACCCTATCTTTGCAACCTTAAAAAAATAAAATTATGCTTCATAAAAATATAAAACTTGCACTTGTAGTTCTTTTATTTGGTACAGCCATTTGGCAATTTACAGACAAAGAAATCGGTAACGGAATCTTTTTGGTATTACTGTCACTGATAGTGCTTTTGTTTTATTTTAAAAACGAATATATTTTACTTGCCTTCCTAAAAATTAGAAAACAAGACTTCGAGGGAGCTAAAAAATGGCTTTCGAAAATCAAAAATCCGGAAGGAGCTCTTGTGAGAAAGCAACAAGGGTATTATAATTATCTAAGTGGACTTTTGGTTTCGCAAACCAACCTTAATCTAGCTGAAAAACACTTCAAAAAAGCTATCGAATTAGGTCTTAGCATGGATGCGGATTTAGCTTTGGCAAAATTAAACCTTGCCGGAATAGCCATGACAAAAAGACGTAAAGTAGAGGCGACTCAACTTCTTAACGAAGCAAAAAAATTAGACAAGCACAACATGCTTAAAGAGCAAATCGCTCAGATGAAAGAGCACCTGAAAAGGCTTTAATACTTCTTAAAACGGATACCCTATAGCGAAGTTGAGAATCGGGTTTTTGTAATCAAAATACCAACGTTCTCCAACCGGCAGATATGGTGTATGAATTGGTGAAGCCAAATCAAAGCGTATTACAAAATTCTGAACGTCAACCCTTAGCCCTGCTCCTACTCCGATTCCTAATTCATCGATGAATTTAGACGAGAATTTACCTCCGGTGAGGGAATTGTCGTCCGTATTCCAAACGTTCCCGGCATCAGCAAACAAAGCTCCTTTTAAGAACGAAATAATCGGAAAACGGTACTCCAAATTAGCTTCGAGCCTTAAATTTCCGGTCTGATCAAAAAACGAACCCGTTCCCGAAGATTGCTCCGGGTTATAATTACCCGGGCCTAAAGACCGAATCCTGAAAGCCCTGACACTAAACGGCCCACCTGAATAATACTGTCTCGAGAAAGGCATTACTTCTGAATTCCCGTATGGAATTCCGATTCCTGCAAAAATCCTTGTTGCTATTTTCTGAGAACTTCCTACTTGCAGGTGATAACGAAAATCAACATCAACTTTAGCATATTGCGAATATTCTAAACCTAAAACTTCTCTAGGTCTATCTCCTCCTCCGCTGAGTAAGTTCACCAAATTTCCGGCTATATCCAGATTCGTATTAAAGTAAAACTGATGGGTTCGCTGTTGATCGATAAGTCCGTTATACGTAAATGAATACGTAAGTCCGGCTATGAATTTTTGGTCTAAACTGTTTTTCAAAAACGGATTCTGATTGAGTATTTCCTCAAACTCCGGACTTGTATTAGCTAAGTGTAAATAATTGACAGAAATTGGATTGAATTGATGCGAAACATATCGATTAGCATTCCACAAATAACCAAAAGTAGCCGTTGTTCCTACTAAACTGTACAGCTGACTTCGATTTTGAAATTGCATACTTAAAGCAATCTTGGTTTTCGGTATAGAATACCTAAAGAAATTAGTATTGATTGGAATAGGAGATAGCATTCTCGGGAAAATGAGTTCAGGCTCTAAACCGGCCTGAATGGTATGTAACCCTTCTTGACCTCCGCTTGCGATTTGCATTTCGTATCCGAAATTGGTCGAAATATTGAGGGTTTCCCCTCCTTTAAATAGATTTCTATTGGAGATGGTAGCTACAATTCCCGGTCCTGTAAAATTGTTCGACTTCGACACCATCTGAATTTCCGTTCTGAGCACTCTCTTTTTCATCGGAGACAAATAGATATTGGCCTTGAGAGCACCTTCTTCTGATGTCGATAGCGAATCAATCTCTTCGTATTGAATGTTAATAAATCGATATGCTCCTATCGAACCCAACCTACGAGAAGTATATCGAGATTTATTGGGGTTGAAATAATCGCCTTCTTTGAGCAAAATAAATGGGTCTAAACGTTCGGGTTTAAAGAAAACTTCACCTTGAACATAGGTTTTCCCGTTCAGTTCTGTTTCGGTTTCTTCATGATCTCTGTTCCCAAGAATATAGTTTGGATGCACTTCTACTTTTGTCAATCGATAAGGTATCAAAGCAGCCTGAGGCGCTTCTTTTTTCAGGCGAAGAAATAGGTCAAAACTTCTCTTTTTATGTTGATTCGTATCGGCTTCGAAAACCAAAAAATCCGGATTAAAGTTGTAGTACCCTTTTAGTTTTAAGGCTCTGTCGATTCGTTCTCTTTCTACCTTGAGAGCATTCAAATTAAATCGATTCCCTATCTTGATAATGCTCTCCTCCATAGTTTCTCGGATATCTTTATAAATTGGTAAAGAATCCGCTTCGACAGTATAATTTTCTATCAAATAAGGTTCCGCTACGTTCAGTTTATAAACCGCTTCAGACTGTTTTTTCTTTTCTTTTCGAATCACTTCCGAAGAGACGCTACTCAAGAAAAAACCTTGATTTTCCAAACGATTATTTAGAACTTTTTCGATGTGTTGAAGGTCTACTTGAGATTCATAGACAGGCTCTTCGCCCATCTTCTTGTTCAGAAAACGAGTAATGAAGTTAGGATTGTCTTGCGCCTTGTAGTGGAAATAAAGTCCCCATCGCACACCCAGAAACTTCGAATTCGGCTCAGGTCGCAATACGTCTTCCAGCTCTGCTTCTACTCGTTTGAAATCTTTGACATTTTCGTCTTTTTCAATATCGAGCTTAGCACCTGTATACAGAAATTCCTCTTCCGGAATATATTTCCGGACACTGCACGAGGGTGATACTGCCATAGCGATGCTCAGCACTACCAAGAAGCGAATTTGGCTTAATCGTATGTTATTTTTTATTCTCATTGCGGTCACGTTTTCTGCTTCTTCTCTGTTTTTCTTCCTTCACTTCTTTTTGGAACAATTCCTTGTACTTGTTAAATTCTTTCGAGAAAATCAACGCAATTCCGTTGACAAAAATTTGTCCGTCGATTACATTTTCATATTGATTCTTGCGGAAACCTTTCACTCGGAATCTCCCGTCTTCGGTAATCAAATATTCAATCGCTACATTTCCGATGACCGGAGTGCTTTCTTCTCCTGTTTGATCGGTTCCTTGAATGTCGACTTCGCTACCTACACTCAAGATAAGCCTGTCATCAAACAGTTTTTTCTGAGCCGTAATGTCGAGTTGTGTTCGGTCTTGTGGAGCAGCGCCTTGATAGTCCGTATAGCTATTCAACCCAAAGTCGAGCTCTAAACCGGTTTTGCCAAGCAATCGGTCTGATAAGGTATTCAATTGGTCAGACAACGCTTGATTGAGGTTATTTCTAGCCAAAGCCATAGCTCCTCCTCCACTACCATCGCTTCCCGCATCCGGGAAGAATCTATCTAACACTAAAAGAGAGAATACTTGTCGGTTTCGCTCATCCTCTTGTTGGTCTATTTGTCGGATTCGGCTATAGACTTGTCCTCCGATAGCCCCTCGCTCGTCTTCAGGCATATCGATATTGAAACTCAAATTCGGTTGAGTAATTTCGCCTCCCACATTCAGATAAACCAAAAATGGTAATCGCTGTCTGAATTTTGATGCGTCGGAAGGGTCCATACCCGATGTTTGAGCTGCCATCAGTGCCGAAGCCGAAGTTTCTACCTCATAAACCGCACGAATGTCAAGGCTAGCATCCATAAGTTCGCCCGACCAAGTTATGCTACTGCCTTCAACGATATCAAACCTTCTATTTACGATATTGTATAGGTTGAGTTCAAAATGCCCAGCGGTCACTTCATAACGTCCGGAAAGGTTAATTCTACCATTAGAGTCAATATTTAGATTCAAATCGCCTTCGCCCGAAATTCTAAGGTTGTCTTTTGTCCTTTCATTAATGATGACATTAAAAGTTGCATCGCGTTTAATGGCTATCAAAGCTGTCACATCCAGACCTTTTACTATATATGATTCTTCTTTTTGAGGTTGAGTTAAAATATCATCCGGATTGGCTTTGTTGACAAACAACACAACTCCGTCCCGTTCCTCTACCTGTACATCAGATTCCGCTAGAATGTAAGTCACATCTGTGCTCGGGTGCAAATCGAGCTTCATTTGAAGTTTCGGGAGGTTCAGATTTCCGGTCAAATTGGCTCTGACATCAAAAATGGCTTTTCCGTAAAACAAATCGTTATCTTTTCGAGTCGAATTCAACACACTAAACTCATTGGCCGCAATTCTCAAATCGAATTCAGGATTCGTAAAATCTTTTGTCAAGATAGAACCATCAATAAAAAATCGGTTGTCTTTTTCGTCTCGAATGGTGAATCGCTCTAAATAAATTCCAAGATTATCCACAGAGATAGTCTCGTCGGAAATCTTGAATAACGCATTTAGTTTTTTGACGTTGAATACACCGTCTGTAAAGCTTAAATTCCCTTTGTATTTAGGATTTGCTGTTGTTCCGCTTACATTGAATTGTCCTGAGATATAACCCGAAGCCTCTTGAATCTCTCCTCTGCTCAAATTCTCAATAGCTTTCAAGTTGAGTTGGTTGATATCCAGGTCGATTTGAAACGAAGGAGCTACCGAGTCGGACTTATAATTTCCATCCAGATTTAAATCTACATCACCTCCGTTTATGGCTAATTCGAATTCATAATTTTGAGTATCCAAAGCTTTTGCATCGAGCTGGAGATTGCCTAAAGGAGCCTCTAATACGGTTAAATTCGAAATTCCAAGATTTGCCAAAAAACCTAAGTCGCCAAAAGGGTCAATTACCATGACATCACCATTTAAAGCCCCTTTAGCAATGAGTTTTTCAGGATTTAAGTAGTTCATCAAGTCCGAAAGATTAAAGTCTTGAAACTTTAAATCGATGTGGTCTTGCTCGATATTCGGATTATCATCCGAGATTTCTAACCACCTATTCAAACGCGTGAGTCTAAAATCATTAAATTCCAGTTTTTTGTTGGTATAAACTATGCTGTTTTGTTCCGGAACTTCCCAACTAAGGCTGTTTAAAATAAAATCCTCTGACTTTAATCGGAATCGAAGTGTATCAGAAGCAATTGCCAACTCAGAATTTATATTCAAAATACGTTCTCCGTTGTGGAACGAAGCTAAATCTAGCGAAAGTAAATTGTTTTTGAGATTCCCCCCAAGTCTAGTTCGTTGAATAGCCAATAGCCCTGCTTCAATAGAACGGAATCCTAAATCAAAATCCAAAGCCTGGTGGTCAGAATCCAACGAGAAGGCCAAACTATCCACCACATTTCCGTTATAACTGAGGTAAGGCAATCGAACATTGGCAGTCATTTTTTCGGTTTGTTGGTCAAAATCGAAGTCTACATACAGGCTGTCCATACGTTCTAAACCTGTTAGAAAAACATCTTTCAATATCGGGGCTTCGTTAACCTTTAGTTGTAACTGTAACTTTAGTGGATTGACCACACTATCCGTATGTACCAAAAGTGTATCCGTAAAATAATGTTCGAAATGGTGTTTCAAAGCTTCCGAAAAGTATTTTGGATGAGTATTGGCTCTGACTTTTGCCTGAATCATTTTGTTGGTCAAATCAACCGATGTAGAGTCTTTTTGAACTCTAGCTTTCATATCAAAATCTCCCAACAAGTACGTCTGATTTTCTTTTCTGGCAAGCCCATCTTTAATCTGAACGGAAGATACAAAATCATCCGGATTCCCTTGAAAATCGGCATGAAGTTTAAAGGCACTGCGAATATCTGTTTCTGTCAGCCCCACAGCTTGAAGGTTGATTCCTCTAACCTCTATATCAGCCAAGATATAGGACTTTACAGAGTCCAAAGCTATGGCAGTTTGCATATCAATATCAATGTTTCCGTCTTTGTAGGCAGAAGTGATATGCCCCATTCCGTCTTGAAGTTCTCCTTGAATCTCCCAATCTCGAATGACATAATTTTTAAAACTGAATCGCTCCACTCTTGCCTCTAGTTCTGCATCTAAACTGTTGACATCTTTTCCGCTTCCTGAGGCTTTCATCTCAAAATCCAACGTGTCCATCTCGTTGTTTTGAAGGATTTTGCCAATCTCTAAATCTTTGATAGACACATCAGCCTGAAAAGCGAGTTGTTGAGCTGTCGAAAAACCTCCTTCAACCGCTACGCTACCATCTGTTGTTTCGAGGAGGGCTTGAGCCGTTATATCATTGAATTTTCCTTTAAAGTTAGCATTAAGTATCGCTTCGTCCGGTATGCTTATACCTAATTCTTCTTCGTGTACGAAAAGTAACGCATCTTTTCGAGTGGTTCGAACTACCAATTGCGGAAAGTCAAATGTCATTTTTTGTGTATCCAAAACTTCTTTTAGACTTCCTTTGGTAGTTATAGAGGTGCTACCCCATAACAAATTCAGCTTAGCTATATCCAAATGCGTAAGTGAACCTGTTAATTGTAAATTCCCATTGACCAGGTGTTTGCTCAATTGATAGATATATTGATTTTTCTTGAGCTCCGGAGAGAAAAGAAAAGCATCTTTGAAATCTAATTGAAGGTTAGATAAATCAGTGTTCAGAGTAATCATGTCAGGAGTATTGATTAGGTCTTCAAATGACGGATAATCTAACAAAATATCTCCTTTCATGAAGTTATCGTTGATATGGATATCGATATTGCTAAGTGCAAGCTCGTTCTCGGTAAACTCTAGGTCAAAACCAAGTGATTTAATCCAAATCCCTGAAGCTTCCTGAAGCTTTAACGACTCTAAGTTCATCCGAATAGCATTGTCTTTCATGCTTAGGTTGTCAGCCAGCAACTCCAATGATATAATATCTATGGCAGAAGGATTAAAACGTCCTGCCACGGTTTGAGCTTTATCTGCGAAATAACCAATATTATTATTCTTTAATGCAATTTCATTAACAACTATACTCCAATCCGGCAAGCTGAAAGTTTGTGTTTCAACAATCTCATTAACTTCTTCCGCCACCTCCTCGACTGCTTCTTTTACAGGCTCAATAGTAGTGGTTTCTATTAAAAATTTCGAATTTTCAAGCGCTAATCGGTTAACTTCTATATCTCGATTGACTAAGTCTACCTTAGGTACCTCTATAAAAAAGTTTTTGATGTCTGCCAAGGCTTTAATGCCACCCGGTACAGAATGATAATCTAGCCTTATGGAGTTGAGATGCAAGGCATCCACCACAACAAAAGGCATGGCTGTTGCAGCTTCGTCTTCATCGTCGGAATGAGCAGCTAGAGTTTGTAAGTATTTCGCTGTGGTATTTTCAATCCTGAGTTCGGCAATGTGAATTCGCATCTGCTCAAAATCGAGTTTTTTTACTCTCAGGTTCAGTTCACCTAACAAAAGCTGAGTATCTATACCCGATACCTCGTCCTGAAACGAAAGGTCAAAAGCAGTAAAGTTTATTTTCCCGATTTTGAGCTGCAAAGGTTCTTTGTTGAGTTCATCTTGGGGAATATCTTCCGAGGCAAAAGCATCAATCAAGAACTGAAAATTAAACCCAGAAAGACTATCTTTTCGATATACATTGGCTTTTAAACCATTCCAATCTATTCTATTAACGGCTACTCCATTGCCTCTTAGAATAGGCCATAACGGAATATCTGCTTCGAGCGAATTGGAATAAACGAGTGTATCGCCCTTGGTGTCCTCTAGATAGAGTTTTTCTAAGTAAATATTTCCCGAAAAGGTGATATAGAGTCTTCCTATTTCGACCTTAGTATTCGTTTTGTCAGAAACATAAGAAACCACTTTCTGAACAATGATATTTTGCCCCCACGGGCTTCGGATAAAAAGAATCAATAGCACAAAAAAGATAAGAATCCCGAGCAGAATCCTCATCACGATTTTTAGTATTCTATTCTTTCTTTTTATGGGTTGTTCCAAAGTTGTTCCGTTATTTTTTATAAACTATCTCCTGATTGCTATGTTGATGTAAACTTTATCTGGCCAAAACTGTTACTTATTTTCCACAGCAAATTCTACACTTTTCAGCATTTTTTGATTATCTGAACCGTTGTTGTTATTTCAAAAAATTCCATTCAACTCATTCAGCTATTCAATTTCAGCAATTTATGGAATATTTTTGAAAATATATTTACTTTTTTTAGATAGTAATCGCAAAATACGCTCCAAAAAATCAGCTAGTTATAAAATCAAATATACAGAAATAAAAAAATTACTGCCTTTTTGGTAGGGCTAATTTGAGCCTCTTAACATAAAAGTTTATGGTGATTATAAATTGAACTCCCAATATTGAAATTCGATATATGGGTAATAGGTTGTTATCGGGTAGTTGTCGAGTAGTTATCGAACTAACGTCGGACTCTTATCGGACTCTTATCGAACTCCTATCGGACTCAAGTGTAAAAAAGAGGGATTTTAGGTGTTTTTTTTGGAAGATTATTAAAAAACTT
>CAYZBA010000019.1:0-20274 GCA_964476555.1 uncultured Flavobacterium sp. | reverse complement strand
TGCTTGTCTAGAAGTAGCCTCTTTAATAGCTTGAAATCTAAAAGTTGACATAATTCATGTTTTAAATGATTTAACCCCTATGTTTTACAGGGCAAATGTATAAAAAATACACTTATACCAAACAACACCCCTAATTTTTTTTACATTTTAATCCAAAAATCACACTTTTCATATCGAACCCCTACAAAAATAGGGGGTATTACATATACACACAAAAACAAAACAAAAAAGGCCGGAAGTAATTTCCGACCTTAATATATTAATTATATAGGTAAATAAATTTTATTTCGCAATATTTACAGCTCTAGTTTCTCTAATAACCGTAACTTTCACTTGACCAGGATAAGTCATTTCTGTTTGGATTTTCTGAGAAATCTCAAACGAAAGGTTTGCTGCTTTTTCGTCTGATACTTTTTCGCTTTCTACCAATACACGTAGCTCTCTACCCGCTTGAATAGCATAAGCATTTTTCACACCTTGGAATCCGTAAGCGATATTTTCCAAATCTTTTAATCTTTGGATGTATGAATCTAATACTTGACGTCTTGCTCCAGGTCTTGCTCCAGAAATAGCATCACACACCTGAACAATTGGTGACAACAAGCTTGTCATCTCAATTTCATCGTGGTGAGCCCCGATAGCATTACATACTTCTGGTTTTTCACCATATTTCTCAGCCCACTGCATACCCAAGATAGCATGAGGTAGTTCGCTTTCTGTTTCAGGGACTTTTCCTATATCATGCAATAGACCGGCTCTTTTTGCCAATTTAGCATTAAGTCCAAGTTCTGCAGCCATGATACCACAGAGCTTAGCAACTTCCCGAGAGTGATGTAAAAGGTTTTGCCCGTAGGAAGAACGATACTTCATCCTACCAACGATTTTAATAAGTTCAGGATGAAGTCCGTGAATTCCAAGGTCGATAACCGTACGTTTACCCACCTCAATAATTTCGTCTTCGATTTGTTTAGCAGTTTTAGCGACCACCTCTTCAATTCTGGCCGGGTGAATACGGCCATCTGTAACTAATTTATGAAGCGCCAAACGAGCAATTTCTCTTCTTACAGGGTCAAAGCATGAAAGAATAATAGCCTCCGGAGTATCATCCACGATGATTTCTACACCGGTTGCAGCCTCAAGTGCTCTAATGTTTCTACCTTCACGGCCAATGATTCTACCTTTTACGTCATCAGATTCAATATTGAAAACAGAGACACAGTTCTCGATAGCTTCTTCGGTTCCGACACGTTGAATAGTGTTAATAATAACTTTTTTAGCCTCTTGTTGAGCAGTAAGTTTGGCCTCCTCTAGAGTAGATTGCATATAAGCCATCGCCTGAGCTTTTGCCTCAGTTTTTAAGCTCTCTATCAATTGATTTTTCGCATCTTCAGCAGAAAGCCCGGCAATCATTTCAAGTTGTTCAACTTGACTTTTGTGCATTTTGTCGATCTCTTCTTGCTTTTTCTCGATAGCTTCAAGACGATGGTTATAGTCAGCGATTTTCGCTTCCATCTCCTCGTTTAGCTTTTTGTTTCGAGCTAGTTCGTTAGAAACTTGTGATTCTTTGTCTCGTGTACGTTTTTCAGCTTCTGCTATCTTTTTATCACGAGCCAGAATTACTTGTTCGTGTTCTGCTTTTAATTCGATAAATTTCTCTTTGGCCTGAAGAATTTTGTCTTTTTTTATTGCTTCTGCCTCAGATTTTGCTTCCTTTAGCATTGCTGCTACTTCAGCTTTGGCATTTTTGATTAGAGTTGATCCACTATTTTTCTCGATTATCTTTGCGATAATCAACCCTATTATCACTCCTGCCACCAGACAGCCTATTATCATTAGTGTATTCATTGTTAGTTAATTTATTTTTAGTATAAGGTGTATATAAAAAAGCCTGCTATTTGGATAGATTGCATAAACTCGTAAAAGACAAGTTTTAGGCTAGCATGTGCATCGAATTTCTGTCTGAAATGACAGCCTATTCTACTCACATAGATTCACCTATTTTAATTTGTAAGTGTTGAGTTTATCAAATGTAAACCAAAAAGCAGGCAGTGTTTTTGTTTTTATGTCTAAGAACGATTGAGATACTCCGTCAGAAGCTCATCTATTTGAGTGAGTTTGTTTTTTGTTTCTTCACCAATAGCAAAGGTTTCATTTTTTTTCTGTTCTAATTGTGAAGCAAACTGCAACGCACACATCGCAAGCACATCTTGCTTATCTCTCACCGCATAATTTTCTTCAAATTGCTTAATCATCACATCAATTTTTTTAGAAGCTGCTCTGAGAGCCTCTTCCTGAGCATAATCAATAGTAAGCGGGTAAACCCGATCAGCTATTGATATTTTTATTTTTAGTTTTTCGCTCATATTAAAATTAATCTGACAATTGTGCCACACAATAATCAATCTCTCTGATGAGGGAATTTATTCTGGTTTTTGTTTCTCGTTTAAAATCGTCACTGCCCAACAATGCATTTGCTGCTTTCAGAGCGGTTATCTGAGCTTGCAAATCCTGAATTTGCTTATAACTCTCTTGCTGACGGCTTTCTTTTTCAGACAATTCTGCCCTTAAAAGCCTATTGTCTTGTTCTAGAAGCTCAATCTTAGAAATCAATTTCTTGATCTTATCTTCCAGAGAATCAACAATTTTGATAACATCACTCATTTGAAAAACGTCAGTCATTGTTATCCCACAAAATTACTGTTAATAAGTGGATTTTACAATTTTTTTTCTGTTTTTTTGCGTTTTCATGCTTTTATAAAAGGGATTCCAATAACGATTTGCCTGAAAAAGAGAAGGTTGTTTTAAGAATATTTTAAGACGAAGGGTTAAAATTAGTGAATTAAGTTTGAAAATATGCTTTTTTAATTCGTATATTTGCCACCCAAATTATTGAGTAACATAATAGTAAATTAAATAACGATGACAAAAGCAGATATCGTAGCGAAAATTTCCGAAAAACTAGGAGTAGAAAAAGCTGACGTTCAGGCTACAGTAGAATCTTTTATGGAAGAGGTTAAAACCTCATTAGAGTCAGGAGACAACGTGTATTTGAGAGGTTTTGGTAGCTTCATTATCAAAACAAGAGCAGAAAAAACCGGAAGAAACATCTCTAAAAACACTACCATCAAAATCCCTGCACACAACATCCCTTCTTTTAAACCAGCAAAAGCGTTTGTTGAAGCAGTAAAAACCAAAACCAAAGTAGTTAAAAAATAATATTAACATCATAAAAACGTATTGCTATGCCAAGTGGTAAAAAAAGAAAAAGACATAAGATAGCTACTCATAAACGTAAAAAAAGAGCAAGAGCTAACCGTCATAAGAAGAAAAAGTAGTCTCGTACTACTTTTTCGGCTTTTTACGACGTTCTTTGAAAAGGGATTCAAGCCGTCCCAACGGGATAAAACCTGTAAAAATAATGTTTAATCCATCTGAACTTTTTTGTGTCAGGCATGAAGTTTTGCAACCTTAACCCTACAAAGCAAAATGAAGTTTGGATAAAAATTTGCAGCAATGAATAAAGAATTAATTATACGTTCGGGTTCAAATGCGGTAGATTTTGCCTTATTAAAAGATGGAAAACTAATAGAATTACACAAAGAGGAAGACAAAACCGACAGTGGTAATACCTTTAATGTCGGTGATATTTTTATCGCCAAAATAAGAAAACCCGTCGCAGGACTGAATGCAGCCTTCGTAAACTTAGGGTTCGAAAAAGACGCCTTTTTACATTATCATGATTTAGGACCAAATTTGGCCTCTTTGTTGAAATTCATCAAACTTGTAAGCGCAGGTAAATTAAAAGATTATTCGCTCAAAAACTTTCCATTCGAGAAAGAAATTGACAAAAACGGAACCATTACAGATGTGTTGAGTGCTAATCAATCTGTTTTAGTTCAAGTAGTAAAAGAGCCTATTTCCACCAAAGGACCACGCATCAGCTCAGAACTTTCGCTTGCCGGACGTTACGTCGTGTTGGTTCCTTTTTCAGATAGAGTTTCTATTTCTCAAAAAATAGAATCCAAAGAAGAGAAAGAAAGACTCAAACGTTTGGTGATGTCCATCAAACCAAAAGGTTTCGGGGTAATTGTAAGAACTGTCGCAGAAGGCAAAAAAGTAGCCGAACTCGACAAAGACATGCAAAACCTCTTCGAAAGATGGGTGGCCATGTGCAAACGTATTCCCACAGCCCATCATCCGTCAAAAGTATTAGGAGAAGTTAACCGTGTTTCCTCTATACTTCGAGATGTTTTTAACGACTCTTTTACCGGAATTCATGTAGATGACGAAGATTTATATTATCAAACTCGAGAATATCTACAAGAAATCGCTCCAGATAAAGTGTCAATTGTAAAACTTTACCAGTCAAAAGAACTGCCTTTATTTGAAAAATACCATATCGAAAGACAGATTAAAACTTCTTTTGGCCGCACAGTTTCTATGAGCAAAGGTGCCTATTTGGTTATCGAACACACAGAAGCACTTCACGTAATCGATGTAAATAGTGGAAACCGCTCCAGCAAGTCTCAAAATCAAGAAGAAACAGCCATGGAGGTTAACATGATCGCTGCTTCTGAAATTGCCCGACAACTAAGACTTCGGGATATGGGAGGAATTATCGTAGTGGATTTTATCGATATGTCGAGCTCCGAAAACCGCAAAAAACTCTATGACTTCTTGAGAGAAGAAATGAGCGATGACAAAGCTAAACACAAAATCCTGCCTCCGAGCAAATTCGGACTCATTCAAATCACACGACAAAGAGTTCGTCCGGAAGTAAATATCAAAACAGAAGAAGAAAATCCGAGCAACGGCAACGGAAAAATTGAAGCTCCGATTTTAATTATAGATAAAATTAAAACGGACTTAGAAAGCATTATTAAAACCCACAAAACCGTGATACTCAACACTCATCCTTTTGTGGCAGCCTATTTGACAAAAGGTTTTCCATCCTTACGTTTCAAATGGTTTATGGAATACAAAAAATGGATAAAAGTTATACCTCGTGACGCTTACACGTATTTAGAATACCATTTCTTTGATGATAAAGGAAATGAAATTACCGACTAATAAAAAGCCTCCTTTTCAGGAGGCTTTTTTGTTTTATACAAAGTCTATGAATTACAATTTCGAGGCTAGAAGATAAATCACCGCCATTCGGATAGCTACGCCGTTTTCTACTTGTTCCAAAATTACGGATTGTTTCGAATCCGCTACATCCGAAGTAATTTCCACACCGCGATTGATTGGTCCTGGGTGCATTACGACGATTTCTTTATCCAATGAATCCAGAATTTCTTTCGTAAGCCCAAATTGTTGTGAATATTCTCTAGTATTGGGGAAATAGCTTGCTTCCATTCTCTCATTCTGTACACGAAGCATATTGGCTACATCACACCAATTAAGAGCTTCTCTAAGGTTACTTTCAACCTTTACCCCCAATTTCTCGATATGTCTCGGGATTAAAGATTTTGGGCCGCAAACTCTCACTTCGGCTCCTTGCATTTGCAAGGCAAAAATATTCGACATAGCTACTCTCGAGTGAAGAATATCTCCGACAATCACCACTTTTTTGCCTGCTACATCACCTAATTTTTCACGAATTGTGAACGAATCCAACAGAGCTTGTGTTGGGTGTTCGTGAGCTCCATCTCCGGCGTTGATAATGCTTGCTTTTACATTCTTTGACAAGAACTCAGCTGCTCCGGCACTAGAGTGTCGCATCACCACCATATCAACTTTCATCGAAAGAATGTTGTTTACGGTATCTACAAGCGTTTCTCCTTTTTTAACTGAAGATTGTGCTGCCGAAAAACTAATAACATCTGCTGAAAGCCTTTTTTGAGCTAGTTCGAACGAAAGTTTGGTTCTGGTAGAGTTTTCAAAAAATATGTTGGCAATGGTTATATCTCGAAGCGAAGGAACTTTTTTAATAGGTCTATTGATAACTTCTTTAAAGTGATCTGCCGTTTCAAAAATAAGTTCAATATCCTTTGGAGTGATATATTTGATTCCGAGCAGATGATTTACACTTAATGCTTTCATTTTTGCTTAGTTGCGATTATATTTTTTCGAGATAAATAATGTCTTCTCCGGTTTGTTCTTTCCAACAGACTCTTACTTTTTCGTCTCCGAAAGCATCTACCTGACGACCTCGGTAATCGGGCTGAATGGGCAAATGTCTAGAAAAGCGTCTGTCAATAAGGGTTAAAAGTTCTATTTCTGAAGGACGTCCAAAAGATTGAATCGCGGTTAGAGCAGCTCTGATGCTTCTTCCGGTATAAAGTACGTCATCAATAAACACTACTTTTTTGCCTTCTACCAAGAAATCGATTTGTGTTTTGTTGGCCTCTAGAGGCTTGTCACTTCGTCTGAAGTCATCTCTAAAGAAAGTAATATCCAAAAATCCGAGTTTTACGTCTTTTACTTTATATTCTTCTTCGAGTATCGTTTTAATTCTCTTGGCAAAAAGTGTTCCTCTGGGCTGAATTCCGATAAGAATAGTGTCTGAGAAATCCAGATGATTTTCGATAAGCTGACAAGCCAACCGATGCAGAATTATATTGATTTCTTTCGAAGAAAGTAAAACTTTTCGGCTCATAAGTAATTTTTGTCAGTCACAAAAGTATGAAATTTAATTAAGAACTCATTTCTGTACTCCATAAAAAAAGAATCCAATGAGCTTTTTCATGTAACTACTTATATATTAACACAATTCTTAACGTAGTATTCTTAAGTATAAACTTCAAAAAAACTTACCTTTGCCTCACAAAAAAATCACAATGTTCAGCAATACAATTTGTTACAAAGCTATTATCTTCTTTTTGTTAGGAATTAGTTTCTCGGCCCAAGCTCAATACATCACAGTTGACGAAAACTACACAGCTGAGCAGTTAGTAAAAGATGTTTTTATTGGGGCCGGACAAGACTGTATAGAAATATCAAATGTATATGTTTCCGGGTGGATATTTGCAGAAGGCAATAGTTTCGGATATTTTAACAAAGGTAACAGCGATTTCTATTTAGATGAAGGTATTATTCTATCTACCGGAAGAGCAACATCAGCTATTGGTCCTAACAATTCCTTACTAAGTGAAGGACCTACAAGCTGGGAAGGCGATCAAGATTTAGAACAAGCTCTCGACATCAACAATACCATTAATGCTACTATATTGGAATTTGACTTCGTAGCTCAAACAAATAAAATCAGCTTTGATTATGTGTTCGCTTCTGAACAATATCTAACAAGTATCACTTCAACTAACCAATGTAACTATACAGACGGGTTCGCTTTTTTACTCAAGCGTGTAAATGGAAATGAGCCTTACCAAAACCTGGCCGTAATTCCGAATACGAATATTCCTGTAAAAGTAAACACCGTTAGAGGCGAAGGGGTTTGTCCGGCTGCTAACGAAGAGTATTTCGGGGGATTTAATTCGATTGAACACCCGACAAACTTCAACGGACAAACTGTGGTGATGACAGCTCAATCTGAAATTATTCCCGGAGAATTATATCACATCAAATTAGTGATTGCCGACCAAGGGAATAATCTTTACGATTCAGCTGTTTTCTTAAAAGGAGGAAGTTTTAACGGAAATATCAACTTAGGAGATGACAGACTTATCGTTACACAAAACCCTTTATGTGGAGACGAAGTTTTGACTTTAGATGCTTTTTCTGAAGATGCAACCAGCTATCAATGGTTTAGAAATAATCAACCCATCAACGGGGCTAACTCATCAACCTATCAGGTAACTCAAGAAGGCGAATATGAAGTAGAAGTAATCGTATCCAACGGAAACTGTATTTTAAGAGGTGCTGTTTCTGTTGAATATTCTCCGAATCCCATTGCCAACAGCGCCTCGCTCTCTCAGTGTGAAACCCCTGCTGGCGAAACTTTTTTCAACCTGACAGCCGCAGAAAATCAGTTTATTACTAATCCTGAAAATTATTCCTTTTCGTATTTCTTATCCGAAGAGGAGGCTCTCAACAATACCAATCCGATTGAAGACCCTACAAATTTTGTTTATTCGGCAGAAAATTTAACTATTTACACTCGTGTAAGTAATAGTTTCGGGTGTTTTGACATTGCTGAACTTTCGCTCTGGACAACTAGCAATACCCTTCAAAATCCAAGTGATTTAGAGGCTTGCGATGACAATTTCACCGGAATTGCCACTTTTGACTTAACCTTAAACTTTCCGGATATAGAGGCTCAATTACCTACAGGAGCCACTTATATGCTCTATTCGAGTTACGAAGAAGCACTCTTGAACCTGAACCCTATTGATATTCAGGAATATCAAAGTTACCAAGCCACAAATAACCATACTATTTACGTAAAAGTTATTTTAAACGGAGATTGTTTCGGAATAATGTGGTTTAACCTCATTGTACACTCTTTTGGAGAAGATATTAATGAAGAGAGTTTGTTTTTGTGTGAAGGCGAAAGTCTGATGCTTTCGGCTCCAAATGGCTATTATGATTATCAATGGAGTATCAATGGCCAAATCATAAATCAACAAACTGTTTCGGTTCAGCAAATTGGGCAATACACGGTGAGTTTCAAAAACTACTTTGGGTGTGAAGCCTCTAAAACGTTTATAGTGAATCTTTCTTCAAAAGCAGAGATTGTATCAGTTGAAGTAAATGATTTTAACCCAGAAGGAGGTTCTGTCACGATTTATGTAGAAGGAAACGGAATCTATGAATTTTCGCTTGACGGCATTCACTATCAAACAGAAAATACCTTTATGAGTCTTTCTGTAGGCCAACATTTGATTTTCGTAAGAGACATTAATGGTTGTGGAATTACCACAGAGCGAATCTCCGTACTGAATTATCCGAAATTTTTCACCCCAAACGGGGACGGAGTCAATGACTATTGGAGAATCCCGATGTTATCCATAGCTTATCCCGAAGCTGTTGTTGAAATTTATGACCGCTTTGGAAAATTAGTACATAGCTTCCGAGCTCAGAATATGGGTTGGGATGGAACATTCAACAACAATATGCTCCCTTCAACCGATTATTGGTTTGTCATCCGTCTAGATGGAAAAACCATAAAAGGACACTTTTCCCTAATTCGATAACTAAGAAAAGTTCAACTTACGCAACAGCTGAATAAAACTATCGGAATTTGTCTTCTTCAAGATGTTTTTTCGATGTGTTATAATTGTATGTTTACTTTTACAGAGCACAGTTGCTATTTCTCGACTACTTAGTCCCTCTTGAACTAACTGAAGAATTTTCAATTCGGTTTTGGTGAGTTTATAACAGTTTTCGGAATCTAAATAGATATTTCGAGTCTTATCAAAAATTCTGTGATCATTAATAGGTCGCTCCTCAAAGTCCTCTATTTTCTGATGACTAACCAAAGTTTTCGTAAGATGTCCTTGGTTATTCACTTCTAACGCCTGACAAGTTTGTCTTATGCGGATATACTGGTTTGAGGCTGTCAAAATACGATACGTATAAGTAAACAAATATCTAAAATGCTCGTTAAAGAGCAAATTGTTGGTGAATGCCAAATCTTTTTCTTCGCAAGCAAAGAAATAAGACTTATCGTCCGGATGGATGATATCTATGAGTTTATCAATATCAAAAGTTTCAGGGTCATACCCTGTAACCGTTTTAAAAGCAGAATTGATAAAAGAAAATTTGTTTACGTCACAGTCATAAATAAAATAGTAACTATCTATAAGTGCTGGAACTTCAGGATTAGAAGCTGTTTTAGATTTTTGTTTTTGGAAAAGCCTCCTCCACTTTTCGTTCTTAATTTCATTTGACATGGGTGAGATAATATTGTGTAAGGAAAGTTTGATTTTGTGAAATTACACAAACAAACACAAAAAAGCAACATTTTTGTCAAAAACAAATAATTTTTGTTGTCATTTTGTATGGCTAAAACTTCAAAACATTATTAGATTGGGAATTATAACTGTTAAGAAAATCTTAACAAACAACAACCAAACAATTAGAAACCAAACAATTAATGAAAAGTGAAATTGACAAAGATAGCTCGGGTCTCCATAGACTTAATATTACCTGTCCAAGGGCTGTTTGGGTCATTGTCAGGAACAATTTCGTTCCCCATCCCGAAAACTCCACGAATTGAAGGTGAGAAAATAAACCATTCGAAGAACAAATCAATTCCGAACCCAACCTCATAATTAGTCGACCATTGATTCATACGGAAACGGCCCATTGCATTATCGTCTGTAGCGTTATAACTACTCGATAAATTCAATGCTGTCGATACCCCTCCTACCAAATAAGGGCGAATATTTCCTATTCTTTCGGAAGAAAATTTCAATAAAAGTGGAATGTGAATATAAGTAGATTTAACTTCTCTCAGGTAATCTTGCTCCAAAACAAATCCCGGAAAAGTAAGATTGCGTTGTGTGTAGTAAAGTCCCGGTTCTAGACGAAGGTCTAAATATTCGTGCAAGCGCAGGTTTCCTACTAACCCTACGTTGAATCCTACTGCTGTTTCCGTTAAAATATCAGGAGCGTTTTCTTCGTATTCGAACTTAAAATCATAAGTGTTGAACCCTAGAAAATAACCCCAGTGCACTCTTTTTTTCTGGAAGTTTTCCAAATTGATTATAGGGTTTTTAGAGAAAATATTAAACTGAGCTTGACTATTAAGTGTCAAGCAAAAAAGAACAGCAATGGTTATTTTTTTCATGTTACTTTTTCGATGCTATGTAAATGGTAGCTGCTCCAAACATTTGGGGTTTATCTACCACCTCTATAAACCCAATTTTTCTCAAAATATTGTTTAAAGCTTCTCCAAAAGGAAAATTTGATGCCGATTTTGATAAATACCCATATGCTTTTTTATCTTTTGAAAAGACCCTGCCCACAAGTGGTAACCATAAATTACAATATAACTTATACCCTTGTTTAAAAGGGAACTTAGTAGGAACAGAGGTTTCTAAAATCACGAAAGTACCTCCGGGTCTTAAAACTCTAAAGATTTCTGCTAAACCTTTTTCAAGCGTTTCAAAATTTCTGATTCCAAAAGCCACCGTAACGACATCAAAACTATTGTCTTCAAACGGAAGGTTTTCAGAATCGGCTTGTAGAAGTTCAATTTTGTCAGACAAATCTTTGTCTTGAACTTTTTTACGCCCTACTTTGAGCATTCCTTCAGAAATATCAATTCCGATGATTTTTTCGGCACCCGAATTAGCCATCAAGATTGCCAAATCACCAGTTCCGGTAGCAACATCAAGAAGGTTTTTCGGCTTTTTTGCTTGAACAATATCCAGCATTTTTTTCCTCCACTTCACATCAGAACCTAATGAAATAACACGATTCAGACCGTCGTAATTGTCTGAAATAGTGTCAAACATCTGTTCAACTTGCTGTTTTTTTCCTAAATTGGAATCTTCGTATGGAGTAATATTTTTCGACATAACTTTAAAATAGTGTGCAAAGATAACGAACTTATTTCAACCTATATATTTTATTTGGGAAATCCCGTTTTATTTGACTATCTTAGCTTCTTTCACATTCATGTCTTATGCTTTTACATTCAAAAATAGAAGGAAACGGAAAACCACTTGTAATTCTACACGGTTATCTCGGTATGTCTGATAACTGGAAAACACTTAGTATGCAATATGCTCAAAACGGTTTTGAAGTTCATGCACTTGATTTAAGAAACCACGGACGTAGCTTTCATTCCGATGAGTTTACATATGAAGCAATGATTAACGATGTGTTGAATTATTGCAATCATTACCATCTCGATAGAATTAACGTAATAGGACATTCTATGGGCGGAAAATTGGCTATGTTTTTGGCCATAACGCATCCTGAAAAAGTAGAAAAGCTCATTATTGCTGATATTGCTCCAAGGCCTTACCCCCCACACCACCAAGATATCTTAGATGCATTAAATGCCGTTGACTTTTCTGTTCAAAAAGAACGCAAAGAAGTAGAAGAAGTCATCGCTCAATATATTCCTGACTTCGAAACCAGACAGTTTTTAATGAAAAACGTTTATCGTAAAACTCCCGAAGAACTCGATTTTCGAATCAACCTTAAGGTACTGACAGAAAAATACGATAATATAGGTATAGCCCTTCCTGAAAATACAGTATTTC
Organism: uncultured Flavobacterium sp.; assembly: GCA_964476555.1. Classification (GTDB taxonomy): domain Bacteria; phylum Bacteroidota; class Bacteroidia; order Flavobacteriales; family Flavobacteriaceae; genus Flavobacterium. The sequence continues at coordinate 8,155 of CAYZBA010000019.1, read as the reverse complement.
AAAAACCAACTCTATTCCTTAGAGGAGAATACTCTAATTATATTAAGGAGAGGGATGAACAAGATATACAAAGACATTTCCCAAAGGCAGAAATTAAAACCATATCCAAATCAGGACATTGGCTCCATGCCGAGAATCCTAAGGAATTTCTAGCGTACTCCCTGTCATACTTACAATCCTAAAAATTCAAAGCTTCAAATATGGAGACCATTTTTTGCAAAGATGATTTTTTTCAACTTTTTTTACTATGAACGCATAATATTTTTGCTAAAATCCTTGCAATATCAATATTTGTATATATCTTTGGTTTTATTAACCCTAATGTATGTTTTATATGAAAAAATTAGCGACTCTATCGCTTCTGCTCTTGGGGAGTTATTCAGTATTTGCAGGTGGATACCGCGTAAGCCTCCAAGGACAGAAGCAATTGGCTATGGGACACACAGGTGTTGCTGTAGTAAACAATGCCGAAGTTTTGTTTTTTAACCCGGCCGGTATGTCTTTCTTGGAAAACCGATTCAACGCCTCTATAGGAGGGAACGCCTTGGTAGCAAAAACAAAATTTCAAAATGAAATTTATAACTGGAAAGCCGAAACAACTAACGTAGGAACTCCGTTTAGCGCTTATGCAACGTATAAAGTAAACGATTGGCTTTCTGCAGGTTTAGCAGTATACTCGCCTTACGGAAGTGCTGTAGAGTGGGACAAAGATTGGGAAGGTTCTCACTTAGTAAACAATATCGACCTAAAAGCAATTTACTTCCAACCTTCTGTGGCTGTTAAAGTTTCTGACGAATTCAGCTTCGGGGGAGGCCCGATATTCGTAGTAGGAGGTGTAGAATTTAACAGAAACATTTCTAGATCTATTACTGACGAGAACGGGAACAGAAGTAACGTAACTATCGAAGCAAGTGGCGTTACTGCTTGGGGATGGACAGCAGGATTCATGTTTAACCTTACAGACAAAATCCGTTTAGGAATGAACTACCGTTCAGAAATCATCATGGAAGCTAGAGACGGAGAAGCTACTTTTAGTAACATTCCAGCCTTTATGCAAGCACTTGGTTATACAAACACAAAATTTGATGCAGACCTTCCGTTACCGGCTGAGTTAACTGTTGGTTTCTCTTATCAAATTACAGACAAATGGCTTTTTGCTTTTGACTACAACCGTGCAAAATGGGGAGTATATGAGTCTCTGGATGTACATTTCGGAAACGCAGCAGGTACTTCTGTAAACCCAAGAAATTACAAAGATGCTAGCACTTACCGTTTAGGTCTACAATATGAAGCTACAGAGAAATTTACTTTCCGTGCAGGATGGTATTTTGACGAAAGCCCAGTTCAAGATGGATATTTTGCTCCAGAAACTCCACGTAACGACTCTATGGGATATACAGGAGGGCTTACTTATCAAGTTACTCCTAAGTTAGGAATCGACGTATCTTTCTTGTATCTGCATTTTGATGAGATCAACAATTCTTATAATCATTATACAGAAGACGGAAATCACAATGTATCATTTGGAGGAACTTATAAAAACAGCGTATTCTCTCCAGGAGTTGGTTTAAGTTACAGTTTTTAAAATCTTGAATTATGAAAAATAAATTTATATATCTATCTGTTTTAGCTTTAGGTTTTGCTTCGTGTGAACCTGAGTTTGAAAACGAAATAAACAGTAATACTTATTCTGCCGGAGATGCTGATTTCACTAGCTATGTGGCTATCGGAAACTCACTAACCGCAGGATTTATGGATGGTACCGTTTACAAAAGTGGACAACAATACTCTTTCCCGAATCTTTTAGCAAAACAATTTGCTATTGTGGGGGGAGGAGAGTTTACTCAACCTTCGTTTGAAGACGACGTAAACAATCTAGGAGGCCTTCTTTTAGGTGGTCAGCAAATCGCTGCTGCCAGAAGAATTATCAATGCTTCGGCAGGGGGACCAGAAGTAATTTCTGGAACACCAACTATTGAGGTGGCTAACTTACAGAAAAAAGCTTACCACAATATGGGAGTGCCTTCTGCTAAATCATTCCACTTACTTCTTTCTGGATACGGAAACTTAGCTGGCGTTGCTATGGGAACAGCAAATCCTTATTTCGTAAGACATGCAACGACTCCTGAAGCTACGGTTTTAGGCGATGCAATGTCTATGAATCCAACATTCTTCACCAACTGGATCGGAAGTAACGACGTTTTAGCTTTTGCTACTTCAGGAGGTGTAGGTGTTGATCAAACAGGAAACACTAACCCGTATACTTACGGAAGTAACGATATTACAGACCCTACTTATTTTGCAGGAGTATATAATGCTATCATTGAAACTCTAACTGCAAACGGGGCTAAAGGTGTAGTGGCTACAATTCCAAACGTTACTTCTATTCCTTATTTCACTACAGTTCCGTACGCTCCGCTACCAGCTGAGACTATTGCAGCAAATCCTCAAGTAGAATTATTGGTAGGTTTGTATCAATTCCTTTCTGCGGCTACAAACGGAAGAATCAGTCCTTTGAAATTAGAGCCGGGGCAAGTAAACGCCCTTTTAATTGAAGACGAAGACCTTCCTAGCTTAAGCGCTCAAATTACTGCTTATGCTGCTAACTCAGGAAACCCTTTATTGCAAGCTTATGCTACACAATTAGGACAACTATACGGAAAAGCACGTCATGCTACAGCTAACGACTTAATTTTACTTACAACAAGTGGTGTAATTGGAACAGAAAACCCAGCTTCTATCGCTCCGTTTAACATCAACGGTATTACATTCCCTTTACAAGATCAGCACGTACTGACTGCAAATGAAGCTCAAATGGTAGCTACTGCTACAGCGGCTTTCAACAACGCTATCAAATCAATTGCTCAAGCAAAAGGATTAGCTATTGCTGATATGAACGCTATCATGGCACAATTAGCAGACAACACAACCGGTCTCAAAACAGATGACGGTCAAGTATACTATGCTAATTACTTTAGCACAGATAGGTTACACACTACGTTGTTCTCTCTAGACGGAGTTCACCCAAATGCTAAAGGATATGCAATTGTTGCTAACGAAATCATCAAAGTTATCAATCAGCATTACAATGCACATTTGCCTTTATTGAATCCGGCAGATTATCCTGGTGCTACGATTTTGACTTCTAATTAAAATAGTTTTCAATTGTAATGAAACCGCTTCAATGAAATATTGAAGCGGTTTTTAATTTTCTAATACTAACGAATACTATTAAACTCATACGGGAATCCGTTACAACATAAAACTCTCTTTCCAGCTCTCTATTTAGAGATTTATTTAGAGGAAATAAAAAACCCTCGATAATCGAGGGTTGTGTTCTAAAACTAAAATATTTTATTGAAGTAATTGATTGTAAAAACTTTCGTCTTTTTTAAGTTTTGTAAGTTGTTTTTCTTCTAAAACATTCGTCAAAACTCCTTCGATTTTCTCTTTTAAGATTGCTTTTCTTTGCTCACTTAGGTCAGGGTGTTGACTTAAAATTAGGTTCTTTTCAAACAACACTTCTTTAATCTTTTGTTTCGTATTGTCATCGTTAATATCTAACATCCCAGCTAACTTATTGACATGTTCTGTTGTCAATGTTTCTGCTTTTTTATAAGCTTGTTTATGCGATTCTTCTTGAGTTTGGGCAAATGCTGTGAACCCAAAAAGCATTACAGCAAGTAGTACTAATTTTTTCATACGTATTTTCGTTTTTGATTGGTTAATAATAGTTTGTGAGCTATCAAAGCTATAAAAATAATTTTTATTCTACAAAAGTTCCTTTAAAATTTGCTTGATACTGTTGCCATTTTTCTTGTGTATCCATTTGCTTATAATCATCAGAAGCAAACAGCTTTAAGAAAATTTCGATTTTCTTTGGTGGATAAAAGCCACTAATTGGCTGAATCAACTTTCCGGATTCGTCAAAAAACAACATAGTCGGATAAGCTCTTACAGACAAAGCTTGTGTAAGTTGATGAACAGCATTTCTTCCTTTTCTTTCAGGCATATAGTTCGGGTTCGTATACGTTTTCCCTTGATACGTTACCGTTTCGTTCCCTTCACCATTAAACTTCACAGCATAGTAATGCTCATTGATATATTTCACGACATCAGGATTACGGAAGGTTTGCTTGTCAAGCATCTTACAAGGCCCGCACCAGTCTGTATAGACATCCATAAAAATCTTTTTCGGTTTCTTTTTCTGAAGTTCTAAAGCCTCATTAAAAGTCATCCATTTTATAGTCTCTTGTGCTTGAACATAAGTTCCAAGACCTATAAACATTATGAGTAGAAATAATTTTTTCATTTTATTGATGATTAAAATTGCATTCGTTTATTATCAAAGGCTAAGCCATTTTAGCAGACTAAGATATAAAAATGTTTTTAATGAAGCTAAAAATTAGCTCATTAAATAACATATTCTGTGAAGAGTTTCGCAAAAGTAGCCTCTAAATTGTCTGTAAAACCACTATGTGGCCTGGAAGTTTGAATACAAGAACTGCGAACAGCACTCAGCCATCTAAAGCGCTCAGAAACTTCTAATCGAGCAATGGGTCCTGCGTTTTTGTGAGCAGCAGCTATCTTTTCAAACGAGGCCAAATTAGCCTTAAGTTGGTCGAAATCCAGTTCGGTTTTATAAAACATCAAACGGCTTTCGTCCCATTTTATTTGTGCACGAAGATACTTTTGGCTTTTGCAAAACAAAAGCAGTCCTACGTTGATGAATTCGTCGGTTTCCACTCTAGGAAACACACGAATCACCGCATATTCATATAAGTGTTTTTTGTGCATCCTGAGCTTGTTTTACGAAAATTTCTGAATGAGTTAAACGAGTTTTCAAAAACTCAAAATAGGTGTTTTTTATGTCTTGGGGAGTTAAGTCAAAGCCATCCCACAACAACCATTCTTCCGGAATTAAATCCACAATCTCTTGTAATACCTCGTCTGTCAATAACGATTTGAATTCTTTATCTACGTCTTTGAGTTTTGTAGCAAATGGAAGCAAAACATGATCTTTGATTAAAGCAAAAGGCGTTTTAGCACTCTCTAACGGATTGCTCCATGAATGGTGAAAATAGAACGAAGCTCCGTGATCTATGAGCCAGAGCTCTTTGTGCCACAAAAGCATGTTCGTGTTTCGGAATGTTCTATCTACATTTGTAATAAAGGCATCCAACCAAACAATTTTTGAGGCCAGCAATTCATTACATTGATTTACCGAAGCATCAAACGAAAGTGCTCCCGACAAAAAGTGCATAGCCAAATTCAATCCTTTACTGCCTTGTAACAAATCTTGGATTTCTTCATCTCCTTCTGTTCTACCGAAAGCCTCATCTAGATGAGCAAAAACCAACTCAGGAACCAAAAGCCCTAAAGCTCTGGCAAGTTCTCCTCCTAGAAGTTCGGCAATAAGTGCTTTTACGCCATGACCTGCTCCTCTGAATTTGAGGACATACTTAAACCCGTCATCAGCATCTGCCAAAGCCGGAAGCGAACCTCCTTCACGAAGTGGAGTAATATATCGGGTAACCGTTACGGTTCTTAAATTTTTCATTTTATACGTTGTTAGCTACAAAAATACGAATGTTTTGCCATAAAAAAAGAGCCTTATTTTCAGGCTCTTTTTACGTTGTATAGCATCAGGTGATTATCTCACTCCGTGCATTAGTTTTTTTAGTAAAGGGTTCAGCAATATCACTATTAAACCGGCTACAGTAGGAACAATAGTAAATATCAAGAAGAAAGTCGAAAGCGAATATTGTTCTGTAATATTATCAATTTGTCCTCCAAGAAGTGCTGCCAATTTGTTTCCGATAGCGATAGCCAAATACCACATCCCGAACATAAAAGCAATCATTCGGGCAGGGACTAATTTTGACACATAAGAAAGTCCAACCGGAGACAAGCAAAGTTCGCCTAAAGTATGGAACAAATAGGCCAAAATCAGCCACATCATTGACACTTTAACACCTTCTGTTATTCCGTGAGATCCATAGGCCAACAACCCGAAACCGATAGCCATAATGATAAGACCTAAACCGTATTTATAGGCAGCAGGCGGATTGTATTTAGAATCCCATATTTTTGATACAGACGAAGCAAAAACAATAATAAAGAAGGAATTCAGGATAGAAAACCACGAAGGCTCGATTTCGGAAGCTTCTTTTGAGTATTCGTTAACCAACATCCACCCCGCAACAAACCATACAATCAAGAATGTAAAAACCAGAATCACATTGGTGAGAGCTGCTTTTTTCCAGGTTTGTTTAGCCAGAAGATATAGCACCCAGGATATAAAAATAAGCGGTATTACTGTCAGTAAAGTATTTACGGTATTAAAAACCGTAAGTGATGTTCCCGATAAGGAGCGATCTACACTATCTCGGGCAAAAAGCACTAAGGAAGAGGCAGCCTGCTCAAAGCTCATCCAGAAGAAAATAGTAAAGAAAGCAAAGATAATCACCGCAATCATTCGGTCTCGTACAACTTTATCATAGCGAACAAGCCTTGAGATAATTAAACCGATAAATACAAGAAGACCTACAAAAATGAGTATGTACATACCTCTTACGACATCCATCCCAATAAAAGACAAATCTATCGAAGGAAGTAAATCTATATTTCCAACTATATACAAAGGAGCATCAAAAGCAAACAACAACCCGACAATGGCAGTAAAAGCAATCAATATAAAGTCAAGCGTAGTGAAATGGTTTCTTTTACTGTCTTTTACCCGCTCTACATAATCGTCTTCAGACTCGTTTTCTTTCTTAACCAAATCAATGTTGTCAGCATTATTTTTTTCTTTTTTAGGAACTTCGCCAATAGTGCCAAAAAGTGGTTTAGCCAACCAAAATTGCAGTGTTCCTAAGAACATAAAAACTGCAGCCAGACCAAATCCGTAATGCCATCCAAGGTTACTTGCCAAATAGCCGCAAAGCATCATTCCGAAGAAAGCTCCGGCATTTACACCCATATAAAAAATAGTGTAGGCTCCGTCTTTCTTTTCAGGAAAAGCTTTATACATTTCAGATAAAATAGAGGTCATATTCGGTTTAAAGAATCCAGTTCCGATAACCAAACAGCCTAAACCTATATAAAGAGCCATTTCTGAACTGAAGAACATAATCACGTGACCCATAGTCATAATAATTGAGCCTATAACCACAGCCCAACGATAACCGATGTATCTATCGGCTATAATACCTCCGAAAATTGGGGTAATATATAACAACATCGCATAGGTAGAATATAATGCTCCGGCATGTTCAGCAGACCACCCCATTCCCGGATTATTTCCGGATAAAGTAGCTGTAAGAAAGAGAACCAATAAAACTCTCATTCCGTAGAATGAAAAACGCTCCCACATTTCTGTGAAAAATAGTACGAATAATCCGGAAGGATGTCCTAAAACTTTTGATTTAAAAAAGTCAGGATTGGCTGTTTCTGTATTCATTAGTTGTAGTATTGAGTTATTTTAAAGGCGAAAGATAAACAAATTTTTAATTCCGCTTTACTTCTGTTTATAAAAAACCATCTTAAAATAACAATGGTTCTTATGATTTATGGTTTTATACCGCTTTTTTTCGTTCAATTGGTCGGATAACGAGCCTGTCATACAACCAAAGGGTAATAATGGAAAATAATCCGATTCCAACGATAACCAACCAGATTTTGTTTGGCTCGTATTTTTGCCACAACATATCTACCATCTCCCAATGATTCATACCTAATTTTTGTTCAGCCAAAGCGAAATATTCGTTTTTAGAGAACGGAAACTGAAGTGAAGATATATCAATTTGATTTTGAGTTGCATATTCGTTTACAGCTGTTTTCACTTGAGCCCAATCAATTTCTTCTGCTTTTAGGTTGAATTGATTTTCGAATTGAGCCAATTTCATATCAAACGTCTTCGCTCCTACTTCTACAAACTGCTCTTTTGACACGATATGAGGCATCTCAATCGAACGGGTTTCCATTTCTTTTTGTAGTAACGAAAGTTTGTCAGACCAAGACTGATATAATCCTCCCGAGATAAAACTCGTTACGAAATAACTTGCCGCTACAGGTAAGAAATAAGTTCCTTGATATAACCCTTCTTTTCCTTTTGGTGTAATAAGAGCAATAAAGGAAGAAACCGTAGGGCTCG
>CAYZBA010000018.1:0-20360 GCA_964476555.1 uncultured Flavobacterium sp. | reverse complement strand
GTCAAGGAATGATTTTGATGACCAACGACAAAGACGGAAAACTCGTTTTCTTGAACCCCGACAGAGATGGGGTTGAGAATGGAGCTGTGATAAGCTAACCCAATAAAATCCTCTTCAAAAAAGAGGATTATTTTTTTTTATAGAATATATGAATCTTATTCAATACTTTTATTCCCCAAATCTTCAGAACATATGAGATCACTTACTATCACCTTTTTATGTTTATTATCTTTCGGGCTGTATTCACAAGAATACTTGAAAGATAGAGTCATTGTCAAACTCAAAAATCCGGGTAAAGAAATTAAAACTCTCGAAGAATTGCCAGAGTTAAATAGTTTCTTTAACGAAAATGATATATTAGAGATAAAACCTCTGGACTTTTCTCCTTCAAAATCCCTTAACGGAAGACCCTTAGTAATCATTTTCTCTAATGAAGTAGCCATACAAGAGAAGATTTCTCATTTAAAAAACACTCATCTTTTTGATTATATAGAACCTGATTTTATCGCAAGAGGTAGTGGGGTAAAAATATCAGATGATAGTCCTTCTCAACCCTCGTTAGCTCCTTTAGCGGTTACTCCGAATGATCAATATTTTTCAAGACAATGGGGGTTATACAACAACGGTACGTTTAATTTAAGCCCAAGTATTGTAGGAGCAGATGTCAAGATGAGAGAGGCCTGGGAAATCACGACCGGAAGTTCTGAAATTTCTATTGCTATTATGGATACGGGAATCAGAATGAATCATCCGGAATTCGCTGGCAGAATCTTAGAAAATCCCAACGAGGTTGTCAACGGTATAGACGATGACGGCAACGGCTTAATCGACGATTTGTATGGTTGGGATTTTGTAAATAACGACAATACCCCTACTGACGACCACGGTCATGGAACCAACGTTACGGGCATAACCGTTGCAAATGGGAACAACGGTATAGGGTACGCCGGGGTAGATTGGAATTGTAAATTACTGCCTTTAAAAGTTTTAAACTCCAATAATTCAGGTTCTTATTCTGATATGATAGCTTCTATCTATTACGCCATCAATAGAAATGTAAACGTAATCAGTATGTCTATCGGTGGGTCTTCATATTCTCAAGGACTGTATGATGCAGTTTTAGCTGCATATAATGCAAACATCCCTTTTATAGCGTGTATGATGAATCACAATAATAGTGCTACATATTACCCGGCTGCTTTTCCTCAAGTTATTGCTGTAGGTTCTACAGACCCAAATGACTACAGAAGTGCTCCATTCTTTTGGGATCCTTCTAGCGGGAGTAACTATGGAAATCATATTGATGTAGTGGCTCCGGGTAATTTCATTTATGGACTTTCGTATGCTTCAAATACACATTATGACAGTTATTGGGGCGGAACATCTCAAGCTACACCACTGGTAGCTGGTATTGTCACTCTTATGCTTTCTATTAAACCCAACCTCATGATAGAAGAAATACGAAGCATTTTGAGGACTACAGCACAAGACTTAGTGGGACGAACTTCAGAAGACATTCCCGGATTTGACCCATATCACGGAGCCGGAAGAGTAAATGCTTATCAAGCTCTTTTGACAGTTCAATATCTTTCTACGCATACTATGAACTCACCGGTCGTTTCGGTTTATCCGAATCCGACTCAAGACAAACTTTATATTGAAACGGAGTATGAGGTGCGTGATATCCAAATTTATGACCTGACAGGTCGATTTATCAAAAGGATAGAAAACACATTTGAAGTGGATATGTCAACCTTTCATAAAGGTGTTTATTTGTTGAAGATATCAACGACAAACAACCATATTATAGAAACAAAAGTAATCAAACAATAATTTTATACACCTTGAATTTAAAGAACATAAAAGTCATCGGCTTTGATGCAGATGATACCCTTTGGGAAAACGAACCTTATTTCGAAGAAATCGAAAAGAAGTTTTGTGTGTTGATGGAAGACTTCCTCTCCCATCAAAGTATTTCACAAGAGGTCTTCCGAATTCAAATTGGCAATCTTCCGCTATACGGCTACGGAATAAAAGCTTATATCCTTTCGCTTATTGAAACGGCTATCGAGATTTCTGGGAAAAACCTCCCTATCGAAATCATCGAAAAGATTCTTCAGTACGGCAAAGAATTGCTTTCGAAGCCCATTGTTTTGATAGACGGGATTGAAGAGACTTTAAAACATCTACACGGAAAATACAAACTGATTGTGGTCACCAAAGGAGATTTGCTCGACCAACACAGAAAATTACACAAATCCGGTTTAGGTCCGTTTTTCCATCACATAGAAGTACTGTCTGAAAAAGCAGAAGAAGACTATGGAAAATTATTAAAAAGACTCGAGATTCAACCTGAAGAGTTTTATATGATTGGAAATTCGCTAAAATCAGACATTCTTCCTGTGTTGAACATTGGTGGGCATGCTACACATATTCCGTTTAGAACCACATGGGCACACGAGCGAATTGACTTTGAAATCAAACATCCAAACTTTAGTACTGCCGAGAAAATATCAGATATTTTAAAATTCCTATAAGAAGCTGAGCTACAAAAAATTTGTATCTTTGTAAGAATAATAAAAACCCATAAAATTATGTATCCTGAAGAATTAGTAAAACCCATGCGATTGGAGCTTGTAGCTGCAGGCTTTGAGGAACTTTATACAGCACAAGAAGTAAAAAATGCTTTAGCCAAAGAAGGAACTACTTTAGTAGTCGTAAATTCTGTTTGTGGGTGCGCTGCTCGAAATGCTCGCCCAGGTGTTAAGATGAGTTTAGACAACCCTAAAAAACCAGACCATTTAGTAACTGTATTTGCAGGAGTAGACAGAGAGGCCGTAGATGCCGCCAGAGAACAAATGTTCCCTTTCCCTCCGTCATCTCCAAGCATGGCATTATTTAAAAATGGTGAACTTGTTCACATGCTAGAGCGTCACCACATCGAAGGTCGTCCGGCAGAACTTATTGCCGAAAACCTCAAACAAGCTTATGACGAGTTTTGTTAATCAAAAGAAGTTATACAACTAAAAAGTCGGATTCTAGCGAATCCGACTTTTTTAATTTTTGAAAAACGAATCTACAAATTCGAATTTATTAAAGACCTGAAGGTCTTCGATTCCTTCTCCTACTCCGATGTATTTCACCGGAATTTGGAATTGGTCTGAAATTCCGATAACTACCCCACCTTTGGCTGTACCATCGAGTTTAGTAACCGCAAGAGCCGTCACTTCTGTAGCAGCCGTAAATTGTTTGGCTTGTTCGAAAGCATTTTGCCCGGTTGAGCCGTCCAGAACAAGAAGAACGTCATTAGGTGTATTTTCGACCACTTTTTGCATGACGCGTTTTACTTTCGTAAGCTCATTCATCAAATTTACTTTGTTGTGCAAACGACCTGCTGTGTCGATAATCACCACATCGGCATCTTGAGCCACAGCAGACTGTAGTGTATCAAAGGCTACCGAAGCCGGGTCGCTACCCATTTGTTGCTTTACGATAGGTACTCCAACTCGATCTGCCCATATTTGTAGTTGGTCTATAGCAGCAGCTCTAAACGTATCGGCTGCTCCTAAAACTACTTTGTATCCTTTTTTCTTGAATTGGTATGCCAATTTTCCGATAGTAGTGGTTTTTCCTACTCCGTTTACGCCTACTACCATAATTACATACGGCTTTTTATCGGTAGGGATTTCAAAATCGGTAGCCGTGCCTGTATTGGTCTCAGACAGCAGACCTGCGATTTCTTCGCGTAGGATAGCGTTGAGTTCGCTCGTGCCTAAATACTTATCCCGGGCAACTCTTTCTTCGATTCGCTCTATGATTTTTAGAGTCGTGTTTACTCCCACATCGCTCGAAACCAACACTTCTTCCAGATTATCCAAAACCTCTTCATCAACTTTCGACTTTCCGGCAACAGCCTTAGAAAGTTTCGTAAAAAAGCTGGTTTTGGTTTGTTCTAGACCTTTGTCTAATGTTTCTTTTTTCTCTGATGAAAATATTTTTTTAAAGAAATTCATTTTTGGCAAGTATGGTTAAACCACAAAGGTATGAATTTATTATTTTAATAGAACATAGAGAATAGAGAATAGAAAACAGATAAATTAAACTTTACCTCACCAAAGAAAAATGGCCTTTGTGTTCTCTTCCGTCTTCTCTTTTTATTTTGAACCAATAATCGGTAGCAGGCAATAAATTCCCGTTGAAGGTTCCGTCCCAGCCTAGGTCTTGTCCTCTAAACGAAGTGATTAGTTTGCCGTAACGATCAAAGATAAAAACCTCCATTTTGGGTTCGTAATACGCATACTTCACATGCCAATAATCATTAATTCCGTCTTGATTAGGAGTAAAATAAAGAGGATAAGCCAACACTTGAATTGGTTGTGTTACGACTCCACATCCGTTTTTGTCTCTTACGTAAACAATATAAAGACCACTATCAACACCCAAAAAGACATTGCTGTCTTGGTAGAGCCCACCCATAGAGTATTCATAATCTCCATTTCCGTCAACTATAATTTCGATGGAATTATCAGAAAGAGAAAAATCTTTAATAATTATATCGGCAATCGTTGCTTTTTCGGATGCAACAGCTGTGAAAGTCTTTGTCGTAGAACAATTATTTTGAGTAACAGTGATGGTATATTCTCCCGGTTCCGTTATCAATAGTGATGGATTTGTGCTTCCATCTGACCACAAATAGGAATCATACACTTCTGAAACGTTTACTGTAATAGCTTCGCCGTTACACATTTCATATAAATCTTCGATAGAAGTAAGTCTCGGATATTCATAAATCACCAATTCAAATGTAGCAATAGAAAAACACTCTTCGAACTGACTGTTCGTTACTCGAACATAAATTGTTTGGGTATTGTGAGCTTGATAGCTTAAAGGCAACACATTTTGATTAAGCTCTGCATTATTATAGCTACTGAAAAAGCTTACATTAAAGTTTTCATTAGGATATTGAGCTATCAATTGATTAGCGATAGCTGTAAAATCGAAAAAATCACCACTACAGCTGTGAGCATTTGCTACTTCGATTTGTGGCATATCGTGAGAGAGTGTGACCTCTACCGATGCTGTTGCCGGTTCTATACAATCTGGGAGTTGAGCCGTTACCGAATAAACTCCGCTTTGAGTAACCATAAGATTGGCCGAAGTTTCAGGCAAGGTAGTCTCGTTGTAAGACCACTCATACACAACTCCGGTTAGGTCGGGCGAATCGGCATTAAAGACTGCCGATAGGGTGTGAGTGCTATTGCAGGTAACAATGTCATCGCCTAAGCTTACCCCACAAACAAAGTCGCATGAAGTTGTTCCTTCTCCTCCGGTTTGAGTAAGAGAAATTTGCCCACTTTGTCCGTCATAATTGGTGATAAGGAAGACATATATTTGCCCTGTTTGAGCGTTGGGGATGTAAGCAGTTTCTTCTTCGGCCGGTGCATAACTGCAATCAATTAAGCTTGCTCCTTCGGGGTTGGCTTGAATTTCGGCAATAGCTTCGTCGATAGAATCAAAAGGTCCCCACAGTGCAAAATCTACATCTATGGGCATTCCTGTATTGGATACTTGAGAGATATTAAATTCTATGTTTCCCGGAGTTCCAACCTGCAGAAAATACCAACTCGGATTTGGTGTTGTGAGCAAACATCCTACTTGTCCCATGTTACCGGCTCCGGAGCCATTTCCTACGTTGGGGAATGTCAGTGTGTCTCCGCCGGCACAAAATTGATTCATCGGGCTAGGAACATACCATTGTGAAAAGCCACAATAAGAAAGGAACAAAAAAACAAACAATACAATCTTAGACATTATTAAATATGATTAACCTCTGAAAATCAAGACACAATATAAGTGCGTTTTAATTTATTTTCAAAGAAAATATGAATATAAGAAGTTTATAATTCTACAACTTTTGGGAAGATGCTCTTTAACCGTTGGTCATGAGTCACGATAATTAAAGCAGCTTGGTATTGGTGAGACAATTTTGATAACAAATCTGCTACGACTTGAGCATTTTCATCATCTAAACTCGAAGTAGGCTCGTCTGCCAAAAGCACTTTAGGCTCATTAATCAAAGCTCTGGCAATAGAAGCTCTCTGTTGTTGCCCTATACTGAGTTGTGAAGCCTTTTTGTACATGTGGTCCTCGAGACCTAATTCCTTGAGCAAAGTCTTGGCTTTCTCTATTTTTTTGGTTTTATCAGATAACCACGAAGTCAAAACTAAGTTCTCTAAAATCGAAAGCGAAGCAATAAAATGAGATTGCTGCAAAACCAAACCAATATTTTCGCCTCTGAATTTATCTAACTTCTTGTCTGAAAGTGTTTCAATAGCAATTTCTCCTATCTTTACACTCCCGGAATGCGGGCGCAAGATACCTGACAAGATATGGAGGAATGTTGTTTTTCCGGTTCCTGACTTACCTGTAATCAACAGTGTTTCAGACGGATTGCAAGAAATATCAGGAAATTTGAATTCTAAATTCGGATAGGAAAATCGTATATCTTTGGTTGTTATCATGCTATTATCTTTTAACACGGCAAGTTAGCAATAAAAAAGGCTTTTCAAAAATAAGAGATAAAAGCTATTTTTTATTTAAAGAAAAGTTATATTTTTGCACCTCAATAATGAAAAACTTAATATGGCAACGTATAACAAAAGAGGTTATAAAGCACCTAAACCTAAAGAAGAAAAAGAAGTATTAGACCCAATCGATAACGTGTCTGAACAAGATAGTACTACTGCTGAAGTTTTTAACACATTAGACAGTGGTGCCAATAGAATTGAAGAATGGATACTTAGAAACCAAAAATCTATATTCTATGTGATTGGTGGTTTGATTGTTATCGTAGCAGGTATTTTCGCTTATCAAAGATTTGTTATTGAACCGAAAGAAGAAGAAGCTGTTAACGAGATGTATCAAGCTCAACAGTACTTCAGCCAAGCCGTAAACGGAGTGGCTAGCGACTCTTTGTTTAATTTGGCTTTGAACGGAGCTGAAGGAAAACTAGGTTTCGAAAAAATCAGAGAGCACTACAAAGGTACGAAAGCTGCTAACCTAGCTCATTATTATGCTGGTATGGCTTATCTTAACCTTCACAAATACAAAGAAGCTATTGCTGCTTTAGAACAATTCAAGTCAGACGATGAGTTCTTGGGCCCTCTAGCTACAGGAGCTATCGGAGATGCTTTTGCTCAAAATGATCAACTTGAAGAAGCTCTAGGATTTTATGAAAAAGCATTTGCCGCTAAAACTAATGACTTCACAACTCCTAGATTCTTGATGAAAGCCGGACAAACTGCTTTGGCTCTAGGCAAAAAAGACAAAGCACTTCAATATTTCACAAGAATTCAAAACGAATTCGGAGCCTCACAAGAAGCACAAAATATTGAAGGACTAATCGGACTGGCACAATAAATTAGCAAACATCCGAAGGAATTAAAAGAATCTAAAAATCCGAAACAGTTTTTAGGTTCTTTTAATTTTTATAATAGATTCAAATTATGGCAACAGAAAACAAGAACTTATCTCAATACGATAAAGCGACTATCCCAAATTCAAAGGACTTTCGATTTGGAATAGTCGTTTCTGAATGGAATGGAAACATTACGGAAAACCTTTACAAAGGAGCTATTGAAGCTTTGTTAGACACTGGAGCTCTAGAAGAAAATATCATCCGATGGAATGTTCCGGGGAGTTTTGAACTCATCTATGGCAGCAAAAAAATGATTGAAACTCAAAGGGTAGATGCTGTGATTGCTATCGGGTGTGTAATTCAAGGTGAAACCAAACATTTTGACTTTGTTTGTGAAGGGGTAACTCAAGGAATTAAAGACTTGAACATTAAATATGACGTTCCGGTAATCTTCTGTGTTTTGACCGACAATACCATACAACAGTCTATTGACCGAAGTGGAGGGAAACACGGCAACAAAGGAACTGAAGCGGCTATTGCGGCTATTAAAATGGCTGACCTGAGAAGACAGAGTTAGTATATAGTTTATAGCACAATTTACAGTTTGTACAGCAACTCTAACCCTACAACACACTAACAATGTACAAATCCTTCATCCGACCGATATTATTCAAATTCGACCCAGAAAAAGTACATCATTTTACTTTTTCGGTATTGCGTATTGCTAACAAAATCCCGTTTGTTCCTTCGCTTATCAAAAGTTGTTATGTGGTGAATGACAAACGTTTGGAACGTGAAGTTTTTGGGTTAAAATTCAAAAATCCTGTAGGTTTGGCAGCCGGTTTCGACAAAGATGCCAAACTCTATCAAGAGCTCTCTAACCTTGGTTTCGGATTCATCGAAATCGGGACACTAACTCCAAAGCCACAAGACGGAAATCCCAAAAAGCGATTGTTCCGCCTCAAAGAAGACAATGGAATCATTAACCGTATGGGGTTCAACAACGGTGGTGTTTTTGAGGCCGTAGAACGTTTGAAGAAGAATAAAAGTGTTTTGATTGGAGGAAATATCGGAAAGAATAAAGTTACTCCGAACGAAGAGGCCATTTCAGACTACGAAATTTGCTTTGATGCTCTGTATGACGTAGTGGATTATTTTGTCGTAAACGTAAGTAGCCCTAATACTCCCAACCTAAGAGCCTTACAAGACAAAGAGCCTTTGACTCAGTTATTACAAACACTTCAGAATAAAAATCAAACCAAACCTAAGCAAAAACCCATTCTCTTGAAAATTGCTCCGGATTTGACTGATGAGCAACTTCTTGATATTATTGATATCGTAAAAGAAACCAAAATTGCCGGGGTTATTGCTACTAATACGACTATTTCGAGAGAAAACCTGAAATCAGAGAATCAAAAAGAGACCGGAGGGTTAAGCGGAAAACCGCTTACGAAGCGCTCGACCGAAGTGATTCGTTTTCTGTCTGATAAGAGCCATAAAGCCTTCCCTATCATTGGTGTAGGCGGAATTCACTCTCCTGAAGACGCTTTAGAAAAGCTGGAGGCCGGAGCTAGTTTAGTACAGCTCTATACCGGATTTATCTATGAAGGTCCTGCGCTTATCAAGAAAATCAACAAGAGATTGCTTTCGAAATAATTGATTTATATCAAATTGTTGTTTCGTGCTTTTTGGACTGCTTCGATTTTGTTGTGCACCTGAAGTTTGGTGTATATTTTTTCGATGTGTTTCCTCACAGTGCTTGGCGACAAGAACAGATTTTCTGCTATACGAATGTAGTTAAGCCCTTTGCTTAACTGCTCTAACACTTCTATTTCACGTGCTGAAAGCTGGATTTCTTCTTTCTTACTTTCATCTAAAATATCAATTGGGTTACGAAGGAGCTTCAAGGTTTTCATAGCAATTGACGGGGTCATTGCTGCACCTCCGTTAAGGGTTTCGAGTATACCTTGATACAGATCTTCGGGGTTTACTTCTTTGAGCAAATAACCATCGGCTCCTGCTTTAATCGCTTTGAAAATATTTTCGTCATTATCAAAAACCGTAAGGATAATGATTTTAATATGCGGATAATTTTGTTTAACTTTTTCGGTAGCCTCGATGCCGTTCATTCCGGGCATTTCGAGATCCATTAAAATCAAATTCAGGTTACTGTTTTCTTGTAATTTATCGAGCAACGACTTTCCGTCTGAAGCAAAAAACTTGATTTGTACTCCTTCGAAGAAAGACAGCTTCTCTGCAACTGCCTTTTGCAAAAAAGTATTGTCATCAACTATAGCGACTTTAATTTCATTCATTTTTCAAACGATTTTAGATATAAAAAATAACACTTGTACCTTCTTCTTTTTTCGAATGAAATTCCAATGTTCCTCCAATTTCAGAGATGCGGTTTTTCATATTCTGCAACCCGTTACCTAAGCTGTTATCTGGTTTTTGCATTCCTTTTCCGTTATCCTGAATCGCAATTCTAAAACGATATTCTTTTTTGTCTGACGGGTTGATGTTTACCTCTATTTTATCTGCCTCAGCATGTTTGATTGCATTATTGACGGCCTCTTGCACCACTCTATACAAGTTGATGCCTTCGAGAGAAGAAAAACTGTGTTGTTGATTGACCTTTTTGTCTATCGAAAAATCAAACGTAATGCTATCTGTAAATTTGGTAGCGTTGCTAATGAAATTTGAAATACGGGATTTCAAATCTTCGAACGAAATTTCGCCCTTGTTCATCGCCCAAATCGTGTCTCGAAGTTCCAGAATGGTTTGTTTCGTAAAGGTGTTGATATGATCTATTTTTCGATTTACATCCGGGTTCGCTTCTTTGAAATAATACTTTACGTTTTCTAACGAAGAGGTAATAAAGGTGAGTTGCGAACCGATATTATCGTGCAGATCTCTCGATATGGTTGCCCTTTGGCGTTGCAATTCTTTTTGAGTTTCGATTTTAGCCAAAGCGTCTTTGAGTTGATTCTCTTTTTCTAATCGTGCTGCTTTTTGTTTAACTCTATAAAAGAACAAGTAGCCCAACATTACCGAAGTAATCAGCAATGATAGCACTAGAATTATCTGGAAATTCTTTTGCTCTATGTGCAGGTTATTTTCTGCAATAGTAGCTCTTTGTTTAAGGATTTCGTTTTCCTTTTTTTCGGTTTCATATTGTTTTTCGAGTTCAAAAACAGCTTTGGTTTTTTGTTGTTCGAAAAGAGAATCCTTTCCGATGGCATAGGCTTGAGAATATTCATAAGCTTTAGAAAAGTTACCCATTTTGGCATATGCCTGAGCTAAATTTTTCTGCACTTCCACTAATAATGGCAGCGCTCCCGATTTTTGAATGTAAGGCAAGGCCTCTGTAGACAATCGAATACTCTCCTGTAGTTTTCCTTGCTTGAGCAAACACAGTCCGTATTGACTCAACACATTTCCTATCTCGTAGGTATTGTGGTATTTTTTATACAACTCGACAGATTCTCGATATAGTTTTTCTGCTTTTTCGTAATTTTTCAGACTGTCATAAGCCACTGCGATATTGTTGAGAGAATAAACCACAAATCGCTCATAACCTACCTTTTTATACTTTCCAATTGCTCTTTCGGAGTAATCAATCGCACCCTGGTAATCTCCTATAGCTAAAAAGATAGCCCCTAAATTACCTTGACAAACAGCCATGCCAAAATCATAATCTAAGTCTTGATAGATTTTGTTGGCTTTTTTGTAATATTCTATAGCCTTTTCATATTCCTTTTGTGCCTTATAAACAATCCCAATATTCGACAAAACCATCGCTTGTTTTTCGATATCGTTTTTTTCTTCGTAATTGCGAAGGGCTTTGAAGTAATTTTCTAGAGCTTTCGGGAAATCACCGGATTTGTCATAAGCAATTCCGATGTTATTATAAGAATCTCCGATTTTAATCGGGTTATTATGTTTGAGGCGAATGTCGAGTGATTTTTGATGAAAGACGAGTGAAGAGTCTGTGAGTCCTCTATATTCATAGACGTTGGCCAAATTGTTATAAGTTTCGGAAAGTAATGTGTCGTTATTATATTTCAAAGCCTCACGAGTTGCTTTTTGAGCATAGTCAAAAGCTTTGTCGAGGTCTGTTGCCTCATATTCCATTGACAGAAAGAGAAGTAGTTCTATTTTTTTTTCTTTGTCTTGGGTTTTTGACAAAACCGTAAGCACACTGTCTGTATTGACCTGTTGAGCTATAACAGAGCTAAAAAAAATAAATGAGAAAAGAAAAATCAAAGTCCGAGTCATAGAGTTATATAGAGTAACAGGTTGCTTTTGTTCAAAAATACTAAAATTTTGTTAAACATCAACTTCCGTATTTTATGACAACCTTTGGTCCGCTTGGTTGATGAAGTAGACTCGAGCCATATTTAGCAAATGTTTTGCCTTTTTGTCTACTGTGTTTTTGGGGACAAGTTGTTTGAAACTGTCTATCTCTTTTGTTTGAGAAATATGTCAATAAGCTGATAAGAGCCAATAGAATGGAATATGGAATAAAGTAGTTTTTGTTTCATTTTGTGAACATTTTAAGCCTTCAACTTCAAATATCTAAATCAGATTTCGCATTGCCCAAATAGTATCCCGAAATTGCGTAATGGCATCTTGAGTAAAACTATTGATTTCACTAATTTTCTTGGAAGCTACCGTGTGTGTGTCTTGAGTAGAAAAGTGGAGTTTATCAATAGATGTTGCAATATAGTTGAGTCGTGCATTAATATTTTTATACAGCTCGGCCAGCATTTGAATATGTTGCTGTTGTATATGATTTTGATTTTCTATTTCTACCATAATATTTTTGAGATGTGCATCTGCTAGAAGTGTACGCTTCTTTTGTTTGTATTGTTCGAAAAGTATATACATTAGAAGCATGGAGAAAAAGCAAAATAAGCCCACCAAAAAAACGAAAGTAATTTCTTGCCGGGCTAATATATTCATTCGGTTTTGCTCTATTTTCTGAATTAATTCTTGTTGAAAGGTGGTGTTAACTTCTTGATAGGATGACAACTGGGTATATGCTGTTTTTGCCTGAAATTCTTTTTCTGGCTTGTCTGTTACTCTCATAGAGAGTTGTGACCACACAAAAGTGTATAGCCCCAAAGATATCAGAAAAAACATTTTGAGTGTCATCGGTTTTTTTGTGTAAATAAGACTTGCTTTTTAAAAGATTAGCACAAATGGTTTTTCAGGCTTTCCCATAGATACCTGAAAAAAGTAGATAACTGTTGCATAACCAATATTAAGTTCTTTTATTGACAACTAAAAAGGGATAAACCCTTCCGAACAGAGTGGTTATCGGAAGGGGCATTAGCTGGTTATTTTTTCAAGTCATAAGCATAAATAGTATTGCTATTGGCTTTGTAATATAAATAACCCGCTAACTCATCCACTTCATATTCAGGTTTTTTGTCTCTTAGCAAGACTTCTTTTTCTTTAACGCCAGTGTCTTTGTTGATTTTCACTAATCCTATTTCTCCGCTTTCTAGTTTGGTTAGTATAAACTGAGAATTCTCTGTAGCGGCTGTAGCTTTAAAACGTTTTGTCATTTCAGCAAATGATGCTCCGGCAGCATTAGCAAAGGCATTAGCCATTTCTTTATAATTTTCACCTTGAGTGGTGTAATTTCCTAGGCGATAATATCCCCCACCCATATTGTAAACTTGTCTGTTTTGATTTGCTGCCATGTGTGAATTTACTGAAGCCGCAGCCGAAGCCACTGTCAAGGCTCCCATCAGGATTGCTCCTGCAGCGCTTTTACCCGGAGCTTTGTAGTATTGATGGAATTTTTGGGAGCCATCATACCCCAGCATAAGCATATTTTGATCTGAAGTCAATAGGATACCTTCCTCTCTCATAATCATTTTGTTAGGATACTCGCTACCTTCGAACTTAAAAGAAGCTAGTGAACTCACCTCTCCTGTGTTTTCATCGATAGCGACAATCTCTTGTCCTGTGCTGATTAGGTATCTTTTATTTTTAGCGTCATATCCGCTAGTAACCGCTTTAGCTCTTTTGTATTTCAATTCTTTGTTCCAAACAGATTCTCCGGTATTTAGGTTAATGATATTACAATCTGAATCTGTGATGTAAATCATTCCTTTAGGAGTCATCGCCATGGTGTGGATGTTCTCTCCGGTTTTCATTGGTTTTTTGAAAAGAGGTTTTCCGTCAAATGATATTTTATTGATTCCTCCACTTTGGATGCCGAATAAGATGCCGTCGTCCATGATATAGAAATGTTGTACGAGTCCTTTGGTTTTCGGTGCTTTTTCCCACAAATCAGAGCCGTCGTGAGCCGATAAGAAAGCAATGTTGGATTCCGGTTTTTTTGAATTTAATTCGTCGCTCACACAAGCCAAACCATTTGGTAAAATTTGGAATCGGGTTACGATTCCTTTTACCTTACGTTCTTTTTCCCATAGTTTTTGCCCTGAGCTACTGATTTTATGGATTCGAGTGTTAGAGCCTTTGATTTCAAAGGCATAGATTTCTTTTCCGGTTTCGTCTGCCGTTACCCAAGAAATTTTATCGACATCTCTGTTCTCCCATACTACAGTTCCTTTGTCGATATCGATTCGAAGCAGGCTTTTTTCGGTTCCTACTAATAATCCTCCGTCAATAATCACCGGAGTAGTAAGGAATTGCTGTCCCATACTGTTTTTGAAAGGTACGATGCCTACTTCTTTTCCGTCGAGCAGGTCATAAACCCCAACCGCTACTCCTTTTTCTTTATGTATTCCTGATATAACCAATTTGTTTTCAGGAAGCATAATATCTGCGCGATGTGTGAATCGCCAATTATTGGCTTCTGTTGCGAAGAGCTTTTTACCGGAAACGTAATCAATTACCGCCTTTTTAGAACTCCTGATTCCGCCTTCGTTAATGATTACATAAGGCGACATCGGGATAATCTCTAACTCTTCGGGTTTTATTTTTCCGTAGTCGGTAAAAGTAAAATGAGGTTTACTCTCTCCGGGTTTGATTCCGCTAAGCCCACCTGATCCTGCTACCACCAATACTCCTGCATCGGTAAGTTTCATAAAGCTGATTTTTCCTCCCATATCATACGAATACTGGGGAGTTTCTGCTTTTTGTGCGAAGAGTACAAAAGAGCACATCAACCATACGATAAGTACACTTTTCTTTTTCATAATATTTAAATTTAAAGTTTGGATTTAATTTTAAAATAAACCCGACAATCTTTAAGGAAAACTGCCGGGTTCCAACTGTAATGAAAAAAACTACTCTCTATTTTTAATTAGACGATTGTCATCAAGAGTTAAAAATTAACATTAAAAGAACCGTTTGTAATATTCTTTATATCATCTCCTTCAGTTCTTTTAGCTTTGAAGTGGAATGTTCCTTTAATATAGTCTCCCTCAACATATTCTGAAACTTTAATTTCTCCTACTTCCTCATCAGTATAAGGAGCAAACCAAGTATTAGTTTCTGGTGCCATGGGGTTTGATAAGTCTACCTCTGTTTCAACATAAGACGCATTGGCCGCAAGAAACTCAAGATCATCCCCCCCTATTTTATATGTTCCTACCCCTTCAAACCCCATTAGGTTAAATACAAAAGCCTTACTAGAAGTTCCTCCTGTATTTCCTTGCATTTGTAATACGGTTCCCACTTGCGTG
This sequence comes from uncultured Flavobacterium sp., assembly GCA_964476555.1. Lineage (GTDB taxonomy): Bacteria > Bacteroidota > Bacteroidia > Flavobacteriales > Flavobacteriaceae > Flavobacterium. The sequence goes on along the minus strand of CAYZBA010000018.1, from coordinate 5,276 downwards.
GCAAATGTTACCATTTCTAAAGTAGTTACAGATGTTCCGTCCACCTTAGCTGTAATAGTACCCTCTGCAGCAGAACCACCTCCACCTCCGTCATCGCTACTGCTACATGACAGAGCAAATGATGAAATAACTGTTGCTATAAACAGTAGTGTGATTTTTTTAACTGATGTTTTCATTTTTCTTTCGTTTTAGTTAATAAGTAGTTAAATGTTTGAAGCAAAGGTATTTTTGGAGTCAACATAAGACAATAGGGCAAATGACGTATTTTAATTAAAATAGTTAATTATTAATAAAATATGACTGCTTTTTTTCTGTATTCGAATGCTTTAAAAACTTCCTTTTTAAGGCGTAATTGTTGATATGTTTGTAAATAAAAATACGAAAAGCTTTTTTCCTTCGTTACTCTTAAAAGAGTACCTTTGATTGATTTAACAGACACGAAAATTATGAAGAGATTGCGATTTGCACTACTAACTATCCTATTTGGATTTTCCAGTTTAAACGCCCAACAATCAGTAATTTACACCAACGAAGCTTCCGATTTTGACAGAGCTGTTGCTTTGTATAAAGAAAAGCAATATCAAGCAGCTAGAATTATCTTCGAAAAAGTACAGCATACCACCTCGACCACCGAGATGAAAGGTGATTGTGCTTATTATATTGCCAACTGTGCCATAAAACTCAATCAAGCAGGAGCAGAAAACCTCATGGAGAGATTCATCGAGGATTACCCAACCAATATCAAGCGCAATGATGCCTACTTAGAAGTTGGGCAATATTATTTTGAACAAGGCGATTATGCGAAATCTCTCGAATGGCTTGACAAAGCAGATCACGGACATCTTTCGGGGGAAGACAAAGACAGATACAACTTTCAGAGAGGATATGTAGCTTTTGTCAACAAAGACAAAAAGCAAGCCGAGAAATATTTTAATTCGGTAGTTAAGTCTGAAAAATATGGCGCTCAAGCTAAGTATTATCTTGGTTATTTAGCTTATGAAGGCGATGACTATACAAAGGCAACGAAACTCTTTGACGAAGTAGCCGAACAAGATCAATACAAAGGAAAGTTATCTTATTATCAAGCGGATATGAGCTTTAAGACCGGTGACTTTCAAAAAGCTATCGAGCAAGGGAAAGCACAATTACCTAAATCAAATGCTCAAGAAAAATCAGAAATCAACAAGATTATCGGAGAAAGTTATTTCAACTTAGGGCAATATGCAGAGGCAATACCGTACTTAACTGAATACAAAGGCAAACAAGGCAAGTGGAGCAATACCGACTTCTATCAATTGGGTTATGCTTACTACAAACAAAACGATTACGAAAATGCCATAGCTCAGTTCAACAAAATTATTAGCGGAAACGACTATGTTGCTCAGAACGCTTATTACCACTTGGGGGAAAGCTACCTCAAAACCGACAGAAAGCAACAGGCTCTAAATGCCTTCAAAATTGCATCTGAGATGAATTTTGAACCCAAAATTCAAGAAGATGCTTATTTGAACTATGCCAAATTGAGCTACGAAATCGGGAATACGTATCAAAGCATTCCGAGTGTGCTGGCCGGATTCATCGATAAATATCCGAACAACCCAAACAAACAGGAAATCGAAAACCTGCTTATCAACTCATATATCACTTCTAAAAACTACAAAGAAGCCCTCGTACTATTAGAGAAAAACAAGAATTTCTCTAACAGAGAGGCTTATCAAAAAGTAACTTTCTACAGAGGTTGGGAGCTGTATGCAGACGGAAACTATCAAGAAGCTTTGAGCTTTTTCAAAAAGTCTATCGCTGAACCGGCAGACCAAAAGTTTGTGGCTAGAGCTACTTTCTGGAAAGGTGAAGCCGAATATGTATTGAGCAACTTCAAAGAGGCTTTGCTTAGCTTCAAACAATTTGAAGGAAGCAGTGTAGCCCCTCAAACGCCTGAATATAAAAACTTAGATTATAATTTGGGTTACGCTTATTTCAAGCTTAAAGAATACGACAAAGCGATTCAACACTTCCAAAGCTATACCGAAAAGGAGAAAACCGACAAAGTTCGTTTAAACGATGCTTATTTGAGATTGGGTGACGGGTATTTTGTTACAGGGAAATATTGGGTAGCGATGGAAGCCTATAACAAAGCTATCGAAATGAAAGGTGCTGATGCTGATTATGCGTCGTACCAAAAAGCTATCAGCTACGGATTTGTAGATAGAAACCCGCGAAAAATAGAAGATTTGGAGGCTTTTCTTGTGAAATTCCCAAAATCACAATATCGTGATGATGCCATGTTTGAACTTGGAAATACTTATACGAACACAGGAAATTCAACTAAAGCGATACAAACCTATGACAAACTTTTGGCTGAATATCCAAGCAGCAGTTATGTTCCGAAGGCAATCTTAAGACAAGGTTTGATTCATTACAATGCTCAAAAAGACGATTTGGCTTTGGTGAAATTCAAAAAGGTAGCAGCAGAGTTTCCGAATTCTCCGGAAGCGCTTGAGGCCGTATCTACTGCTCGTTTGATTTATGTAGATAGCGGAAATACAGATGAATATGCCGCTTGGGTAAAAACCCTAAATTACATCGAAGTATCTGATTCTGATTTAGACAACACAGCTTATGAATCAGCCGAAAAACAATACTTGCAAAACAACACTCAAGCTGCCATTTCAGGGTTTACAAGCTACTTGAGCAAATTCCCTAAAGGGTTGCATTCGCTTAAAGCGGAATTTTATTTGGCCGAAATGTATTTTGCAGACAACTTGCCAAATATGGCTCAACCGAACTATGAAAAGGTTGTCAACCGTCCGCGCAATGAGTTTACCGAGCAATCTTTGGTTCGCCTTAGTGCGATTCACTTAAAAAAAGAGGATTTCCAAAGTGCGATTCCGGTTTTGAAGCGTTTAGAGAGCGAAGCAGAGTTTCCTCAAAACGTGACTTATGCTCAAGCCAACTTGATGAGGTCTTACTATAACATCGAAGATTTTGCCAACACAGTTGTTTATGCTGAAAAAGTATTGGCAAACGAAAAAACAGACAACAAAGTAAAAAGCGATGCTCAGATTATGATTGCCCGTTCGGCTTTCAAAACCGGAGACGAAGCCAAAGCCAAAACAGCATATAAAAATTTAGAGAAGATTGCTCAAGGCGAATTGGCTGCAGAGGCGTTATATTATGATGCTTATTTCAAAAACAAAGAGAAAAAATACGAGGATTCCAACAAAGCGATTCAAACCTTGACAAAAGATTACTCAGGGTACAAGTATTTCGGAGTAAAAGGTTTGGTACTGATGGCTAAGAACTTCTATGCCCTACAAGACAGCTTCCAGGCTACACACATTTTGGAAAGCGTGATTAAAAACTTTACGGAATTCCCTGATATTATAGAGGAAGCTCAAACACAACTCGACCATATCAAATCTGAAGAATCAAAAAGAAATTCATCTATCGACAATTAATAGAGAACAGAAAATGAACAGAATACTCACCATATCAGCCTTAGTTTTTTCACTAACAGCCCTAGCTCAGAAAACCGATAGTTCTATTGGTTCTCAGGTCGTAAACGTGGTTGGAACGTATACTCCGACCATCTCTGATGCTTTTAAAGTAAAAGAAACTCCTTCGTTTGAAGAAGAAACCGTTTCGGAAAAACAGCCTATCAATTATTCAATTACTTCTTATCCGGTGGCTTCGACTTTCGTTCCTGAAAAAGGTAAAGCAGCATCTGTTGAAAAAGGTAAAAAAGACAAGTTTTTCAACAATTATGCTTCGCTTGGCTTTGGAAATTACGGCACCTTGCTAGGTGAACTTTATGTAACTCACAACTTTGACTCAAACCGTTATTTGGGGGTTTTTCTTAAGCATCATTCGTCTCAAGGAGGCCTGAAAGATGTGATTCTGGATGACTTTTTCTATGATACCGGAATTGATTTAACTTATGCCGAGCAACAAAAAGAATACTCTTGGAATGGCGACATTGGCTTCCAAAATCAGGTATATAACTACTACGGTTTGCCATTGGGGATTTTTGACGATGCAACCATAAAAAGCATCGATGAACAACAAACCTATAACTCTTTTTACCTTGGCGGGAAGCTAACGATGAACGAAAGCTTCTTTAACGGAGCTGAAGTTTTCTACAAGCACTTTTCGGATGCCTTTCACACCAAAGAAAATCGCTTTTGGGTAAAACCGACTTTTGACGTAGAAATCGCGGCTACCAAAGTGAAAGTAGATGTTGTGGCAGATTATGTAGGAACCAATTTCGACACTGATTACTTTGCGAATGTTAGTGAAATAAAATCATCTTATTTCAACTTAGGAATTCAACCAAGTTTTATCTATCAAAAAGACGAGTTAGCCGTTAAGATTGGTGTGGGGCTATTTTACAGCCTTGGTAAATTCATGGATGACACCGACAACAAATTGTTCTTGTACCCGCAAGCTCAGGCTTCTTATAACGTAGTGGGCGACTTAATGATTGCTTATGCCGGTTTGGAAGGAAGTTTACAACAGAACTCGTATGCTGAATTCGTAAGCGAAAATCCTTTTATCTCTCCTACTCAAATGATTGCTCCAACCGAAAAACAATATGATTTGTATGTAGGTTTAAAAGGAAAATTAGCTAATAACGTGGCTTATAACATCAGAGGTTCTTATGCTAGCGAAAAAGGCAAACCGTTGTTTGTTATTAATCCTACGAATGCGGATGCTAATACAGAAGGCTATTCGTTCGGGAACTCACTTTCTGTGATGTATGACAAGGTGCAAACCGTTAGTTTCTTCGGAGAATTAAAAACAGATATTACAAAGACTATTTCTGTAAACTTAAACGCCATATTCAACAGCTACAGCACCGATACTCAAGAAGAAGCTTGGCATTTACCGAGTATAAAATTTGGAGCCGGAGCAGAAGCTGCCGTGACTGATAAACTTTCTATCAACACCAATATTTATTATGTTGGCGAAAGAAAAGCATTGGATTTCATCACAGACGAAGTTACGACTCAGCTAATGCCTGCAACTGTTGATTTAGATGGATATTTAGATGTAAACCTGGGAATCAATTACAAATACAACGAAAGATTGAGCTTGTTCTTGAAAGGTCATAACTTGGCTGACAAGCAATACGAAAGATGGTTAAACTATCCGGTTCAGGGAATTCAGATTTTGGCCGGAGCCAGCTATAAATTTGACTTCTAAGATTTCTTAGCTCCCGTATAAAATTCTTTTAGATAGAAGGGTTCGAAGTAAGCAATATCTTCGAACTCTTTTTT
>CAYZBA010000017.1:0-20764 GCA_964476555.1 uncultured Flavobacterium sp. | reverse complement strand
CCAAAATTCTCGGAAAATTTTGATGTCGAAAAAATGCAAATCTCTAATCCGGAATTTGACCAAGAATTAAAAAAAATTATTCAGAAAGTTCAATCAGAATTATAAAACATAAAAAAGTGCTCAAGAAGCACTTTTTTTGTGTAAATTTGTTTTTAACTAACCCAAAACTCCTAGAAAAATGCTTAACAACAGACCACTTCAAGGCTTTTTAGCAATTACTCCTATTATTCTTTTCATTCTGATGTTTCTTGCCTACTTTATGTTTATCTTTTCGGTAGTTGCAAAAGGAGGAGATTCTGAATCTCAGATTATGGCAGGTTTAGGAATATTTATACTTATTGCGGTTATAACAGCTATTGTTTCTTTGCTCAGTTTTGTCTATTTCCTAATTCATGCAGCTAAAAATCCGAATTTAGATAACAATAACAGCAGCATGCGTGTAGTTTGGATATTGGTAATTGTTTTAGTAAGCGGATTAGGTCCTCTTATTTATTGGATTGCAGAAATCGAGGCAAAAAAACCAAGACCGGTTATTCAATCAAAGTAGTGCAGTTTTGAACGACTGCTCAAAATATTGTTTACAGTAATTCTTCTCTTCTGTGAAAAATATAATCAGTCGCTAAAGGTTGGATTCCTTGAATTCGAAAGGCAGAAGCTATTTGCCCTCTGTGATAAGTAGCATGATTCACGATATGAAGCAAAATATCACAAACAGAATTCGAAAAGCGCTTTCCTTGTGTGTTTTGATAGAGAATCAATTTGTCTAACGGCAACTTCTCAATAATCTTTAGACTTTTTTCATAAACACTCTGGTTAATTTTTTCCAGTTGGTCTGAAGGGTTGAGTTGCCATACACCAAAAGGAGTTTCTCCTAAAATTCTGCTATTCCAAACTTGTTGAGCATTCAGAATATGACTGAGTAGAGAAGTAGTTCTTGCATCTGTTGTTGTCTTATTTTCTATAAAAAGTTGGATTAATCTACGGTTCATCTCGTAGTTGTAATCCAATAAATCTTTGATTTTTTTTGTCATAAACTAAGGTATTATAAGTGTAGTTTCTCTTTGAGTCTTTTTACACGATTAATACTTCTTTCGATAGTTTTAAAATCATAAATCAAAATACAAATCAACAGGAAGATTGGGATATATAATACTTTTTCGCCATGAGTAATAGTCATAAAAGCACAAGCAATACCTCCAGTAATAAACGAAACAATGATGGAAAAACTCAATCGAATATTTCGTTTAATAAAAACTTCGTTTCCCTTTTTTAGTATTAATTTTCCCAATGCAAGCCCTAAATCAGTTACCATTCCCGTAAGGTGGGTAGTTCGAACTACTTTTCCGCTTACCACTGATACGATTCCGTTTTGAAGCCCCATAGTGTAAAGCAAAATCAAAATTTGTAATGCGTTTTGCTCAATATCTCTGCTTAGGAAGATACACCACATTAGGAGTAGAATCTCAATAATTATCGGAAGTACATAAGAGAGTTTTTGTTTTCTGTCTTCAAAAAATCCTACTAATAGTGATGAAGTAAAAGAACCAAAACCAAAGGCAGCAATCCAAAACAATACTTTTTGGGCTTCTTTCCATTGAAGCATTTCCAAGGAAACGGCCAATTCTCCGACATGACCTGTGAGGTTAGTGGTAAAGACACCTAAATTGATGAGTCCGTATACATTAATTATCCCGGCCACAAAAGCAAAAAAGATAGCCAAAAACAAGTTGTGCTTGAATGTTCTCTTGATTCCTTTAGAAGATAACATAAGGCGAAATTTTACCACAAAGATATCGGTTTAACCTGAGAATTAATAGACTATCTGTATAATTTAAAATTCAAAATAAAAAGTTTGTACGAATTATTTTTTTTACTAATATTGACAAAAATTTGAACTTAATAAAAGCAGATTGATTTAATTTTTTGTTTGATGAAAAAGTATAAACTTTCGGAACTTGATAAAGAAACTTTAGACCGAATAATTACTATTGCTCAAGAAGAAAAAAAACCTATCGAAGCTGTAAGAAATGAGTTTGGGTTAGGCGAAAAAGAGCTTACTGAGCTTATGAAAAAGTCACTTTCAGCTGATAACTTTGAACTTTGGAAAAAGAAGGCGCAAGCTAAAAAACCAAAACCAAAGCCTATTATTGACGATTTTGATGACGAATTGGGTAGCAAGTATTACTTTAAAAACAAATTCGATTAATATCGTTTAATATTTTTTGGTTATCTTAGCCAAAAATAAAGTTGTTATGAAAAAGATATTTTTTATAGGTTTATTCCTTTTAGCAGGTTTTATAGGCTTTTCACAAGAAGTGACTCTAAAATCTGTCAATGAATCAATGGATTATGCTACACTTACGATGTATTTTGAAAGCAATGTGCCTGAGAGTTTTACGGTAGAGGTAGCTAATCAAGGCTGTGATGCTATGACAGATTCAGAATACCTGAAAACTCCTCGTTCATATAACTCTTCAAGCGAAGGATTTTCTGTAGGATCAGAAGGCCAGGTGGTTTTTAAAACACCTTTTTCGTTAGGAGATTTACAAACAAAATGGTTTAAATGGAGAGTTGTTGTGAATGGTAAAGCCTCAGAATGGCAGTGTTTCTCTTGGAGTGATTATTGTCAAGCCTACCTCACAGCAGACGGAAATTGCAAATAATCCTTGTTTAAAAAAATATTTGATTTTTATATCCGAAGCAGTATTCACGTAAGTCTGGCTGTGGTCTCCCTTACGATAATGACAGGTTTGCTGCTGGAACTACCCACAGATCGAAACTTATTGCTTTTTGTGTTTTTGTCTTCGGTCGTAGGGTATAACTATGCTAAATATCCGGATTATTTTCTCAAAAAAATAAAACTTAAAAAACCGAAAATCATCACTTGGATTTCGGTTTTTTGTGCTATAGGTGCTGTTTTTTTCTTTTTTACTCTCAATTTGAAAGCTCAGATCGCGGTTGTTGTAACTGGAGTATTGACCCTGTTTTACGTATTTCCTCTTTTTAATTTTCGTAGTCTTAGTGGAGTCAAGATTTATATCGTAGCGCTTTGTTGGGTGATTTTTACGCTATTGATTCCTGTTTTTCAATCGGGTTTTGAGGTGAATTGCGATGTGATTTTAAAGTGTATTCAACGATTTTTACTGATTATTATTCTTATTCTGATCTTTGAAATTATAGATTTAAAAGAAGACCACCCGGAACTGAAAACCGTTCCTCAAACCATAGGAATTAAAAAAACTAAGATTTTAGGAGTTTTTCTTTTGTGTCTGTTCTACGGAATAGAGTTTTTGGTTTCCTCACACAAGGTTTCGCAATTCTTACCCAACGGAATTCTGGCTGTAATCATCATTCTGTTTTTGATTTTCGCCTCCGAAAAGAAATCAAAATACTATACGACTTTCTGGGTAGAGAGTTTGCCTATACTATGGCTGTTGTTATCCGTATGGTTGAGAAACTAGAAGAGTTTGAGTTGTTCACCTTTGGTTCCGTCAAAAAGGTCTGTAGCCAATTTAGGAAATTTAGCATTATTGAAATATTTTCTCCTCCCTACAGCAAAGGTGTCATGAATCATCTGAGCAAAATTTCCGTTTCCGGCATTTCGTTTAGCAATATTCTTTTCAGATAAACTGCCATTGTGAAGGGAAGCAATTTGATTTAGTACTTTTTCTTTTCTGTCCGGGAAATGTACTTCTAGCCAATCTCGAAAAACAGGTTCCACTTCATCATTCAAAGCTACCAAAGTATACCCGAACGATAAGGCTCCGTGTTCTGAAACGGTCTTCAAAACGGCTAAAATCTCAGAACTATTAAGCCCAGGAATAATAGGAGCTACCATCACGTGAGTCGGTATTCTGTTTTCTGAAAGGGTTTTCAAGGCTTGTAATTTGGTTTTTACGGATGAGGTTCGAGGCTCGAGTACTCTTCGGAGTTCTTCATTAATTGTAGGAATACTCAAAGAAACCGAAACTAGGTTCAATTTTGCCAATTCGGTTAAGATGTCTAAGTCTCTTGTGACCAAAGCGTTTTTAGTGATAATACTCACAGGGTGCTTGTAATCTAAACACACTTGAAGAAGCTTTCGAGTAATTTGTAGTTTTCGCTCAATAGGTTGATAACAATCCGTGTTTCCTGAGAGAGTAATAGGAGAAGCTATGTAACCTCTTTTTCTAAAAAACTGCTCGAGCAGTTCAGGAGCATTTTTTTTGACTAAAATGATTCGTTCGAAATCTACTCCGGCACTATAACCCCAATATTGATGAGTGGGCCGGGCATAACAATATGCACAACCATGCTCACAACCCTGATACGGATTCATTGAATATAGAAAAGGAAGAGAATCACCTTTTACTTCGTTGACAATAGTTTTCGGAAAAACTTCCAAAACTCGAGTTTTGGCAATTTCTTCTTCGTAATCGTCTTGGTATATAGTGGTCTCATACCGGTTTTTGAAAAAGCGGTTATGAATATTCTCTACGGCTCCTTGCCCTTTGATTTTTTCCGACTGCATGGTAGAAAAGTAAAAATTTGAGATGGTAATTCCTGTGATAATCAGAGGTTTTTATCAAGAATTGCTCCTTGCTAAGATAGAGAATTAATCTGAGAAGAATAAGTTAAAACTGTGATTGTTGATAAAAATAAAAGGCTCAAAGAAATTCTTTGAGCCTTTTAGGGAATGAAGAAGGGATTTTGACTAATTAACTTCTTTAATGATGTATACATAAACAGGGAAGTGGTCACTAAATCCTACTTCGTTGTTGGCGTTTCTAAGCGGATAACCTTTGTATTGTCCCGTTTGTTGAACCATATAAGGTTTTTGGTAAATTCCGGCCTTCCAGTATTTGTAAGTAGAGTAATCTTTGTCGTTAGTGTCTAAGAAGTTTCCGGTCATGATAATTTGGTCAAACAAATCCCATGCATCGCGATAGGCCAAAGTTCCTAACCCTTTTTTAGACATTTCTTCAAACGGATTGAATACTCCCGTTGGTTTTGTGTTTTCTTTTTTGCGCTCTGCTCCTAAAGCTACTTTCACACTTTTGTTATAAGGGCCATCATTTAAGTCTCCCATGGTCATTACTTTTGCTTTAGGATTAATAGCTAATAGAGAATCAATAATTTTTTTGTTTAAAGCTCCGGCAGCTTCTCTGTAAGGGCTACTTCTTTTTTCACCTCCTGAACGAGAAGGCCAGTGATTAACGATAAAGTGCATTTCTTCGCCATCCAAATAACCACTTACTAAAAGTTGGTCACGAGTATAAACTCTTTTTCCGGAATCATCATATATATATAAAGGAATGTTTGAAGCGCTGTTTACGATAAAATCTTTTTTTCTGTAAAGTAAAGCTACGTCAATACCTCTACGGTCTGGTGAATCAAAATGAACGATACCATAACCTAGGTTTACCAATTTAGGAGTTTTGATTAGGTCTTCTAAAACGCCTCTGTTTTCTACTTCGGATACCCCTAAAATTGTTGGAGGTTCTTTTTGTTGGTCACCCGTACCGATTTCGGCAATAACTCGACTAAGATTTTCTAATTTTTTCTTGTATTTTTTTGAAGTCCAAGAGTTTTTTCCTTCCGGAGTATATTCTAAATCGTTGATTTCTGGATTTCGAATAGTATCGAATAGATTTTCCAAGTTATAAAAAGCCACGGTATGCACCTTATATTTTTTTTGCTGAGCTTGAGCATTAAAGGCGATAACCAGTAATAAAATAGTGATTAAGTTCTTGATTTTCATTTGTTAAACTGAATTGTGAGATTGTTTTTTTGAAATTTTATGGATTAATTTTGTATAAACTGATTTACAAAATATAGTGCAAAAGTAAATAATATTCTGAAAAGACGTACCTTTGTACCGGTTAAGAATTTGCACTTAATCAAAGGAATCAATTAATTTAATTTAATTTTATGAGAAAACTCGTTTATGGCATTTTATTTATGCTGCAAAGTTTTGCCGTTTTTGCTCAGCAACAAGCAACCATTACAGGTCAGGTAGTTGATGCTAAAACTCAACAGGCATTGCGCAATGTAGTAGTTACCTTGCAAAACACTACTCAGATGAAACTTACTGATTATGAAGGTAAATTTGTGATTGAGGGTGTAAATTCGGGAGAATATCTTCTTGAAATAAGAAGCAATGGGTATGCTACTCAATTTTATCCTTTGGAAGTGGCTGAAGGACAAATCCTTGACTTAGCTGTTATTCTTTTAGAAGAAGATATTACTTCGGAGCAACAGTTGAGTCTTATTACTCTTACAGAGAATGATTTAGGAGATGACAACAGTGGTTCTGAGACAACTTCAGGGTTGTTGCAAGCTTCTCGTGACGTTTTCGAACAAGTAGCTGCATTCAATTGGGGTCAAGCTCGTTTTAGGGTACGAGGTTTAGATAACGAGCATGGAACTGTTATGATTAATGGTATTACCATGAATAAGTTATATGACGGAAGACCACAATGGAGTAACTGGGGAGGATTAAACGATGCTACTCGTAACCAAGAATTCACCTCGGGTTCGAGACCTTCTAACTATACTTTTGGAGGGATTTTAGGAACGCAATATATCAATACAAGAGCTTCTTTCCATAGAGTTGGCACTAGAGTTTCTTTCTCAGGAACAAATACCAATTACAACTGGAGAGCCATGGCTACTCATGCTTCTGGTATGGATAAAAATGGTTGGGGTTACACTATATCAGCATCATACAGAATGGCTGATGAGGGTTACTTCGAAGGAACAGATTATGACGCAAAATCGCTTTTTGCTTCTGTTGAAAAAAGAATTAACGACAATCATAGCTTAAACTTAACAGCAATTTATGCACAAAACAGTAGAGGTAAAAACTCTCCAAATACAGAAGAGGTAAATGACCTCATGGGAACTCAATATAACTCTTATTGGGGATGGCAAGACGGGAAAAAGCGCAATTCTCGTGATAAAGACGTAGAAGAGCCAATCTTTATTTTAAGTCACTTCTGGAAAATAACAGATAATACGAGATTGAATACGAATGTGGCTTTCCAAACAGGACACATTGCTAACTCAAGACTTGACTACCAATTGGCTAACAATCCGGATCCGACATACTATAAAAATTTACCTAGTTACTATATCAATAATGGTCAACCGGAATTGGCAGAAGCTGCAGAAAACTTCTTCAGAAATAATAGCCAAATTAATTGGGAAGCGATGTATCAAGCAAACCAAAATACAGCAGACGGAAATAGCGCTTATGTGTTGTATGAAGATAGAGTGGACGACAACCAATTCTCTGCTAACATTTTGTTAGACTCTCGTTTGTCAGATAATATTATCTTTAACGGAGGGCTTATTTATAAAAACTTAACATCTCAAAGCTATCAGTTGTTGACAGACCTACTAGGAGGACAATACTTTAAAGATATTGATGCTTTCTATATAGGAGATGCTGCTCAAACAGACTTAAACAATCCTGATAGACAAGTGAGAGAAGGTGATAAATACGGCTATAACTATAAGTTATATGCAAACGTATATGATGCTTTCACTCAATTCAAATTCAATTACAGAAAATTTGACTTCTATTTAGCTCAAACTTTCACTCGTACAGAATACGAAAGAGAAGGATTATACAGAAATGGAATCTATGCTAATAACTCATACGGAAAAAGTGGTTCTAAAATATTTGAAAACTTCGGATTTAAAGGAGGTTTAACTTATAAAATTACCGGAAATCACATATTGGATTTCAACGGCGCTTATTTGACAAAAGCTCCAAATCTAAGAAATACCTTTTCTAATGCTCGTTTAAATAATAACTTCACTCCAAATTTAGAGAGTGAATCTATAATTAGTGCTGATGCAAGTTATATAATCAGAACTCCTAAAGTAAAAGGTAGATTGACAGGATTTATGTCTCAAGTGAACAACTCTACTGAGATCTCTTTCTATTATGCAGAAAGTATTGGTGACGGTACAGGAGATGAAGATGCTTTCGTAAGTGAAATCATGACTGATGTAAACAAAAGAAATTTAGGGCTTGAATTAGGGCTTGAATATCAAGTTACCCAAACTGTTAAAGTTACCGGAGCTGCATCTTATGGGCAATATATCTACTCAAACAATCCTCATTTATATGTAAATGACGATGAGATTGCTTCAAAAGGAGGAAATCCTCTAATCAATATGGGAAGAGCATATCTTAAAAATTACAGATTAGCAGGTATGCCTCAACAAGCGTACTCATTAGGTGTTGAGTATAGAGACCCTAAATACTGGTGGATTGGTGGTAACATAAACTACCTTGATGATAATTACCTTGATGTTTCGAACGTTCTTAGAACTAATAACTTTACAACAGATAATACAACGGGAGTGGCTTATCCTGGTGCTACAGAAGAATCTGTAAGAGATTTATTAAGACAAGAAAAGTTCAACAGTTTTATGTTGGTTAACCTAACAGGTGGTAAATCTTGGATTGTAAACAAAAAAACTAGAAGCACTTTAGGATTCTTTGCTTCTATAAATAACTTATTTGATGTAGAATACAAAACAGGAGGTTTTGAGCAATCAAGAAAAGCTGCATACCCTGATATGGTGGCTGATACTCAAAATGGTGTTCGTTCTTTTGGACCTAAGTATTTCTATGGATACGGAAGAACTTATTTCGTGAATTTATACATCAATTTCTAATAAGAACTCATTATGAAAAAAGTAATAAAATCTCTTTTAATACTATCTGTAGCTTTCACCTTAAATAGTTGTGTGAGCGAAGATGACACAGCATTGCCTTCTCTTAAAATACCTTTCTTTGAAGAAGGTTTTGAAAACGTAGAGCAAACAGGTGTAATTGATTTTGAAGGCTGGAGTAACGTTTCTCTCAATGGCGGTTCTAAATTGTGGGAAACTCGTTACTATTCTGCCGATGGTACTTATGCTCAACTTTCTGCTTTCGGAAGTGGAGAAACTAATATGGATACTTGGTTAATTACTCCGGCTGTAGATTTAGAGCAAACTACTTCTGAAGCTTTACGATTTGCTTATAAAGCAGCTTATTATAACGGACAAGCTTTATCTGTATGGGTCTCTACAGATTATGACGGAAGTAATACAGCAGAAGGAATTAATAATGCAAATTGGACTAATTTGAATGTTGACTTACCGGATTATGCAACTTCTGGTTATCCTTCAACTTTCTCACAATCTCCTATTCTAGACCTTTCTTCTTATTCAGGACAGATATACATCGCTTTTAGATATCAAGGAAGTTCTTCAGGAGTATCTACTACTTATCAAATTGATAACATTATAATCTTTGAAAACAAGTAAACATGAAAAAGATAAAATTAATTGCAGCCTCTGCCATATTAACATTGTTTGCAAGTTGTGCAAATGATGACGATTATGGTGTGCCAGATATTCAAGGTAATTGCCAAGATTTAGTAGCTACCACTGATGTGGCTACCTTGAGTAACACCGCTACTAATAATATTCAGCAATATACTAATAGTGATATTCTTGAAGCTTATGTAACTTCAAGTGATGAAGGAGGAAACTTCTATAAATCTATATCGTTTGTTTCGACAGACAATCAAGAAGGTTTTAGCATACCGATAGATGATTATAATTTATATACTAAATTCCCTCCGGGGCAAAAAGTGTATATCAAATTAGATAGTCTGTATTATCAGAATCGTACTACTCAAACCAGAGGACTTCAAATTGGAGCTAATTACGAAGGGAATGTAGGAAGACTTGCGCCGGTTGTTTATCGTGATGTTGTTATTGCTGCTTGTCAAGGAAGCGTACAAGAAGACGATCTGGTAAACAAAATCAGTATAAATCAAGCAAAAAATGACAACTACCTTAATAAGCTGATTGAATTTGAAGATGTTCAGTTTACAGATGCTTCATTAGGAAACACTTACTTCTCTGCAAGTATGAACCCTAGTTCAACTTGGACAGCTACAAATCACAATATTGAAGATATTAATGGGAATAAAATTATTGTGAGAATCAGTCAATACTCAACATTTGCTTATAAGCAAGTAGCTAGCGGAAGTGGAAAAATTAGAGGAGTATTAACCAAATATAATGGTGATTACCAATTTATGGTTCGTACAGAAGGAGATATCAAATTGACAAATCCTCGCCTTGGAGAAGATCCAGAAAATCCTGTAGACCCTGAATTACCGGAAGACCCTACAAACTTATTGTTTGCAGGAGCTGATTTCGAAAACTGGACAGAGTTTCTTTCTTCAATTAACAGCTTTGGTTTAAAAAGTTATGCTGTTCAAGGTGTAGGAGCAGGTGTTAATGGAAGTTCTTCATTACATCTAAACGGAACACCTACAGCTAATGATTATGTATTTACTATATTAGCTTCAGCTCAAGGGAATATTCCTACTAACCCTACAAAAATCACTTTTTGGGTAAAAGGGACTTCTAGTGCAAAATCATTGTCAATAAACGTATATCGTGCTACATCAGGCTATGATGTGTTTAATGTAGGGAATTTAGGAACTTCATCTGTTACTCTGACCAAAGCAAGTATTAACGCTAGTTCAGGAAACGGTTCAAATTCTTATACTGGAGCTATTGATACTGCAGGTCAGTGGGTAAAAGTAACATTAGATATTTCTGATGTGAATATAAACACAGGAACTTCAGGAGATTTATTTGCTCTTAAAGTGGGTAGCGCTTCTGCGTATGACTTACATATCGATAATATAGAGATACAATAATTCTTGTATTGCTAAACATCACAAAAAAGGTTCGGTTTTCAATCGAACCTTTTTTATTTTTGTATTTATGAAATCATACGATATTCTTATTGTTGGTGGAGGAGCTGCCGGTTTTTTTGCAGCGATTAACATAGCAGAAAACAATCCAAAACTAAAGATTGCCATCCTCGAAAGAGGTAAAGAAGTTCTTTCTAAGGTTCGCATTTCAGGAGGAGGAAGATGTAATGTCACTCACCATTGTTTTGATGTAGCTCAACTTGTAAAATTTTACCCGAGAGGTGAAAAAGAACTCCGAGGCCCATTTTCGGTTTTTTCTCCGAAAGATACCATTGCTTGGTTTCAAAAACATAAAGTAAAACTCAAAACAGAAGAAGATAATCGTATGTTTCCTGTTACGGATTCTTCACAAACGATTATTGATTGTTTTCTAGAAGCAACCCAGAAACTGAAAATAGACATTCTTACTTCTCAAAGTGTTCAATCTGTTTTTAAAGCTGACGAGTTCTGGAAGGTAGAAACACAAACTGAAAAATATATTTGTCAGCATCTGATTTTCACAACAGGGAGTAACCCAAAAATATGGGAATTACTATCAGGGTTAGGCCACAAGATTATAACTCCGGTTCCGTCGTTGTTTACGTTTAATATCAAAGATAATCGAATCAAAGATCTGATGGGGCTTTCAACATTCGCTACGGTGAAAATTAGTCAATCTAAACTTCAAGAATCGGGTCCTGTGCTCATTACGCATTGGGGTTTGAGCGGTCCGGCTGTCCTAAAGCTTTCGGCTTGGGGAGCTAGAGAACTTTTCGACAAAAACTATCAATTTCAGATTTCAGTAAATTGGTTAGATGATCTTTCTTTTGAGCAAAGTATAGAAGAACTCAGAAAAGTAAAAACATCTGAGCCGAAAAAACTTGTTCGAAATAGAAAAGCCTTTGACATTCCAACCCGATTGTGGGAGAGTTTGCTAACAGTTTCAGAAATTCCTGACGATTTAAAATGGGCAGATATCAGCAAAAAACAGTTGAATAACTTAGCTAATCAACTCACCAATTGTCAATTCCAAGTTAACGGAAAAAGTACTTTTAAAGAAGAATTCGTCACAGCAGGAGGAATTGACCTTAAGGAAGTCAACTTTAAAACAATGGAGAGTAAACTTCACAAAAATCTTTATTTTGCAGGAGAAATTCTCAATATAGATGCTATTACAGGAGGTTTCAACTTCCAAAATGCATGGGCAGGAGGTTATATCGTGGCTCAGAACTTTGCTAATATTTGATTTTTCTCAACACCCGCATCACTTCTTTAAAAGTGGTATAAGCTGTCGGGGCATTGGCTTTGAGATAAGCTTTAGTACTTACTAAGTGGTCTATAGCTTCTTCGAATCCGTTGAGGTAACAAATGAGTAGAGTAGGAGGTAAATTTTCTAAATCTGCCACTTCTCTAGGGCTTAACGACTGACCCTTTTCTGTCTTTTTGATGAGGTTTAGACAACTGTTATATATATGGAAAAGTAGCCTTTTGTTGTATTGCGGTGGCTCAAAAAGCATTTCTGTATTCATTTTGTAATATCCGTTGTCATAAAATTCGATGGTTAACTTTTCTAACGGATAATAACTGGTTTTGTCATTCAACCCTAATGGAATGTATTCTATAATTGTAAAAAAATCGTTGTCGAAGCTTATTTGAACCTCATCAAGAGTAGAATAAAACAATTTAATTTGTTCGTTGATGAGTTCGATATCTACTCGAGACCAAAGCGTTTTATCACGCAATTTTTTCTCGATTCCTGCCCAACAAATCACAAAAACTTCCTTGAACACTTTATATTCGGTTCTGATGTTTTTGTGTCGGTTAGTGACAAAATCCATCACAGCGTCTAGAGTGTGTTCAATACTGTTTCGAGAGTTTTTTTCGATATCACTAACGATTTGAGCGTTTTGGTAATTCACTTCGAACTCGTTATTTTCCAAAGGAACTGAATTGCTCCCAATTCGTATGAAAACACTTCCTGCGGGAATGTTTCCTAAGGTCTTTTTAAACGAAGTGATTTTCGGATTGGCTTGAATCGTAACTAGTCCAATAACTTTATCTTTTGGCAATTTCGGAAACGGAATGTTTTCATACGAAATCATAGGAGGGTTTTCCAGAACGGCATTCACTAAGTTTTGAATACGGCTGTCGTCAAAGAAGTCATCGCCAACGATCTCATTATCGTCTTCCACTCCTACTACAATAAAAGAATTGTTTTCCGGATTGGAGTTTGATAGAGCACAAATGTGCTTCAGGAATTTAGCTTTTCCTTCTTTGGTATGTAGATTAAGTTGACGTTTTCTGTCGAAAAAACTATTCTCGTCATTATAGGCCAAAAGGTTTTTTATCAGAAGACGTTTATTAATCATTTTTTTCTTTAGGCTTTAAGCTCTAATCTATATGCTTTAGACAAATGTTGCCCCGTATATTACAGCTAATAGAAAAACTACCAACATAATTATGAATACAATGCCTATAAAGTATAATACTTTTGTAGCTCCTGCATCTTGGTAACTATCATTATATTTCTCTTTTAGAACAGCTCGGACTTTTTCTTTATTCCTGTATTTAATCCATAAATAAGTCTAACCAATAAAAGAATATAGTAGCCCTCCAATTAAATCTTCCATAATTCTTTTGTGTTTTGCAAAAGCTTATAGTTTATAACCTAAAGCCTATTGCTTTAAGGTACTCTGTGCCCCATACTTTCTACCCAAATAGCAAACCAATCCTCTTTGTTTAATTCAAGTTGAACGGCTTTTGGGAGGTTCTGAATACGAGCAACGTTTACTGTTCCTGCAATTGGAACAATTTTAGCCGGATGTTTCATAATCCAAGCCAGCAGAAGAGTATCTGAGCCCACTCCGTATTTGTTTACTAGGTTAGCTAAAAGCTCTTTCAATCTTCTGGTTTGCGGAGTGTTTTCTCTAAAAACACTTCCTAACGGATTCCAAGCCATAGGTTTGATGTTGTGGATTTGCATATAATCCAAACTTCCATCAATCATCGCCTCATAATGAGTCGCCGAGAACTGAATTTGATTATAGTTCACTTCAATTTTGCTTCGAATGAGGTCTGTTTGTGAGTTCGTAAAGTTAGACACTCCAAAGTCTTTAATTTTTCCATCAGCTTTGAGTTTTATAACGGCTTCGGCAATTTCGTCAGCCACCATCAACGGACTTGGTCTGTGAAGCAGCAGTATATCCAAATAATCCGTTTGAAGATTCTTCAACGAATTTTCTACAGACCAAATAATGTAGTCTTTGTCATACTGATAATGCTTGATTTTGTTGTTTCTGCTTTCAGAAACATATTGAATACCACATTTAGAAATGAGTTGGATTTCTTCTCTTTTTACTTTACTTTGTTTAAATCCTTTTCCAAAATCGGCTTCTGTAGTGTAACCTCCATAAATATCGGCTAAATCGAAGGTTGTAACACCATTTTCTATAAAAACTTGAATCAAATTTGATATTTGATTTGTATTGAGGTTTTTATCCCATAAACCCCAGTTCATCGTTCCTGCAATTACAGGTGAAAGTTTAGTTGCCATTATTGATAAATATTTTAGTCCTTAAAATTATAAAAAAATAGTTTTAAATAGCTCTTAAACTAAAAGTTTTGCGGAAATTTTTAACTATGTATTAACACGTATAGTCTTACAAAATTTACAATATTGCATACAGATTAAAAATCAGTTTATAGGCTAAAGGTTTTTCTAATTGATTAAAAATACTATTAGTTTTGTGTCTTTGCCATTATACCTAAGCTATAATAACTTATTAAATAACTATCAGAAATAAAAACGATATGGAAGAGAACACAGCTACTTTAGACATTCGTGCGATTAACGAGAAAATAGAAAGGGAAAGTGCCTTTATTGATTTGCTGATGATGGAGATGAATAAAGTAATCGTAGGTCAAAAGTACATGGTTGACAGGTTGCTTATAGGTCTTTTGGGTCAAGGTCACATCTTGCTCGAAGGAGTACCGGGTTTGGCAAAAACATTAGCAATCAATACACTCTCACAGGCGGTTCAAGGAAGTTTTAGTAGAATTCAGTTTACTCCTGATTTGCTTCCGGCTGATGTGGTTGGAACTATGATTTACAATATCAAAGACAATCAATTCTCAATCAAGAAAGGACCTATCTTTGCTAACTTCGTTTTGGCTGATGAGATTAACCGTGCTCCTGCTAAAGTGCAATCTGCTCTTTTGGAGGCGATGCAAGAAAAACAAGTAACCATTGGTGAAGAAACCTTTAAGCTTGACAGACCTTTCTTAGTATTGGCCACACAAAACCCTGTGGAACAAGAGGGTACTTATCCGCTTCCTGAAGCACAAATGGACCGTTTTATGCTGAAAACCGTTATCGATTATCCGAAAATGGAAGACGAGAGATTGGTAATCAGACAAAATTTGAAAGGAACTTACGAAAAAGTGAATCCGGTTGTAACTACAGACCAAATTCTTCGTGCTCAACAAGCGGTTCGGGAGGTGTATATGGACGAAAAAATCGAAAAATACATACTTGATATTATCTTCGCAACGCGTTACCCTGAAAAGTATAAATTAGAAAGTTTAAAACCACTTATCAGCTTCGGAGCTTCTCCAAGGGGAAGTATCAATCTAGCTTTGGCTTCTAAATGTTATGCTTTTATCAAGCGTAGAGGTTATGTGGTTCCTGAAGACGTAAGAGCTGTTGTTCACGATGTGCTTCGTCATAGAATCGGAATTACGTATGAAGCAGAGGCTGAAAACATGACTTCTGTAGATATCATCAACAAAATCGTAAACGAGATTGAAGTCCCTTAATTGGTTGACAGTTAATAGTCAACAGTTATCAGTTCGTGCTTTTTAAAGCCTGTCAACTGTTTGCTGTTTACTGAAAACTTAACATTATGGATACAAAGGAATTACTCAAGAAAGTACGTAAAATCGAGATTAAAACCCGAAGGTTAAGTAATCATCTGTTTTCAGGTGAATACAACACGACCTTTAAGGGTAAGGGTATGACTTTTAGTGAGGTTCGAAGGTATCAGTTTGGTGATGATGTAAGAGCGATTGATTGGAACGTAACAGCACGATATAACGAACCTTATATCAAGGTTTTTGAGGAAGAAAGAGAGCTGACGATGATGCTCTTGATCGATGTGAGTGGCTCCGGAGGCTTCGGTACGAACTTACAATTCAAAAAAGATACTGCCACAGAAATTGCTGCTACATTGGCATTTTCAGCAACTCAAAACAATGATAAAATCGGGCTCATTTTATTTTCAGACCAAATCGAGCTTTATATCCCACCCAAAAAAGGAAAATCACACGTTTTACGAATCATCAGAGAACTTATTGAATTTAAACCGAAAAGCAATAGAACCAGCGTATCGGAAGCTTTCAAATTCCTGTCTGGAATTCAGAAAAAGAGAGCAATCGTGTTTATGATTTCTGATTTTATGGCAGATGATTATGAGCATACGCTAAAAATCGCAGCCAAAAAACACGACGTAACCGGAATACGTGTTTATGATGAAAAAGAACATCAGCTTCCAAATATTGGGTTAGTGAATATGCTCGATGCAGAAACCGGAGAACAAAGGCTGATTAACACGAGCTCTAAGAAAGTAAGAACTGAATACGAAAAATATTATCACGATAAAGTAAAATACTTTCAAGAAGTGTTCATTAAATGTGGAGCTGGGATAATGAGTACTCGTTTAGACGAGGATTATGCGAAAAAGTTATTAGGGTATTTTAGAGCAAGATAGGAATCATCAAACAGAAAATGAGAAATCTACTTTACATACTTTTTTTTATGTCGTTAGGACTCGGGTGTTTTGCTCAACAAAAGCAGATAGAAACAACAACCGATTCGACCAAAATCCGTATTGGGTCACAATTTCATTTGATTTTAAAGACGAAAGTAGATACTGCTTCATCTGTGATTTTTCCGAAAGAACAGATGTTTGGAGCACTTGAGGTTCTTGAAGATTATCCTACTGATACTATTATCGATAACAAAAACAGAACAAAATTTGAGCTAATAAAAAAGTACGGACTCACTCAGTTCGATTCCGGAAGGTATGTGATTCCGCAGCTTAAAGTGCTCATAAACAATAAACCTTTTTTGACCGATTCACTGTTTATTGAAGTAACCAATGTTCAGGTTGATACGTTAAAACAACCATTGTATGATATTAAAGATGTTATTGTAGACAATCAATCATCCTCAATGAAATGGTGGATGTGGTTGTTGATTAGTTTAGCTCTTATCGGGGGGGGAGTTTGGGCATTCATACAATGGAAGAAAAAACAAACGAAAACCTCTAAAGAACCTGAAGTAGTTTATACACCTATCGAAAAAGCTACTATAGGGCTTAAAAAACTCGAAGAAAAACAACTTATCGAGAAAGGAGCTATCAAAGATTATTATTCTGAACTTACGGATATTGCCAGAACTTATCTTGAAGAGGCCGTTAAAATTCCGGCGATGGAAAACACTACGGCCGAACTTATCGAGAATCTTAAACTTACGGCCATAAAACGAAATTTGGCTTTTTCTGACGAGATGATCTCTTCGCTTGAAAAAGTGCTCAAACAGGCAGATTTGGTGAAATTCGCTAAATCGAAACCTCTTGATTTTGAGATTGTTGAAGACCGAAATTCGATAGAAAAAACCCTCCGAACCATGCACGGAATCATTCCTCTGAAAACTCCGGAAGAAGAGGAAGCAGAGCGAAATGAAGAACTTCGCTTGGAGTTAGAGAGAAAAAGAAGAAAGAAAAAAATGATTTCCAATATTTCGTTTGCAACTGGGATAGTGATTGTCATCGGTTTGGCGTATTGGGTAGCTACAAGTGGAATTTCAACGATAAAAAATAAGTTTTTTGGAAGCCCTACCACAGAGTTTCTAACTTCGGAATGGATTACGTCTGAATACGGGAACCCACCTGTGAAAATTGAAACGCCAAAGGTGCTAAAACGAATGCAATCGTCTGAATTTATCCCGGATGAAATGAAAGCGTTGTTCAAAGAACTGACTATGTTTGGCGAAGGATCTATGTTTGGGGATTACTACATTATGGTTTCTACGATGAAGTTCCAAGAACAAGCACAGCAACAAGCTTCTCAGATAGATTTGAACTTGGTTTTAGATGGAAATTATGGTTTATGGGAAAAACAAGGAGCCAAAAATATCTTGATGCAAAAAGAGCAGTATCAAACTGTGGGGGGAATTGAAGGAATGAAGGCTTATGGTGCATTAGATTTTCTGAATCCGATAACTAAAAGTAGTACTAAGGTGTATTATGAAATGCTCGTTTTCAAACAAGCACAAGGAATTCAGCAAGTCATAGTGATTATCAAAGAATCAGACCCAAACAAAAAGGAAATCATAGATCGAATCATTAATTCTGTAGAATTAGGACAAGCGAGGTAAGAATATGGAAAACGTAACATTTTTAAATCCTGAATTCTTTTGGCTTTTTGCCTTGTTTCCTGTGTTGATTGTGTGGCACATTCTAACCCGAAAAAAACACACAGCGACACTCAAAATGAGCTCGCTTAAAGGGTTCGATGCTACAGAATCATGGTTAGGAAAACTTAAGCCACTTTTGTTTGTGTTGCGTTTAGGAGCGTTAACTATGATTATTTTCGGGCTGGCACGACCTCAAACCGTAGATATATCGAGCAGAACTAAAAGTTCTTTTGGAATTGATATCGTGATTGCCGTCGATGTTTCGGGTAGTATGCTGGCTAAAGATTTAAAACCAAATCGCCTAGAAGCTCTGAAAAGAGTAGCTTCTGAATTTGTCAAAGAAAGACCAACAGATCGTATCGGGCTTGTAGTGTATGCCGCCGAGAGTTATACGAAAACTCCGGTTACTAGTGATAAAAATATCATTCTGAATGCTATTAGGGACGTAAAATATGACAATATTTTACAAGATGGAACTGCAATCGGAATGGGATTGGCCACCGCCGTAAACCGACTTAAAGAAAGCAAAGCTAAAAGTAAAGTCATTATTTTGATGACTGATGGTGAAAACAATGCAGGCTTCTTAGAACCTCGTACGGCTGCTGAAATTGCTAAAGAATACGGCATTAAAGTATATACTATCGGGATTGGAACCAACGGAATGGCAGAAATGCCTTATGCTTATGCTCCGAACGGAGGTTTTATTTATCGAATGATGGAAGTGAGAATCGATGAAAAGTTGATGAGAGATATTGCTAACACCACCGGGGGTAAGTATTTCCGAGCGACGAGCAACTCAAAACTCACTGAAATTTATGATGAAATCAACAAACTCGAAAAGACAGATGTAGAGGAGTTGAAGTTCTATAATTATGACGAAAAATATAGAAATTTTATACTTTTAGCGGGTGTTTTACTATTGTTAGAGTTTCTGCTCAAAAAGACATTGTTTAGAGGTTTTATATAAGAATTAAGTGCCACTTGAAACTTAAAACCTAAAACAAAATTTTAAAATGAATATAGAAGAAATAAAATATTTGAATCTACTTTTTATCCTACCGGCTTTGGTAGTAATATTTTTTGTCTATCAATTTTGGAAGATAAGAAAGCAAAAGAGATTTGCTCAAGCTAGATTACTCAATCAATTAAGTCCTGAAAAATCGACTTTTAAACCGATTTTGAAACTGGCTATGTTGCTAATGGCATTGGTGGCTTTGATTTTAGCTTTGGCGAATCCGAGAATTGGAACCAAAGTAGAAACTATCAAAAGAGAAGGAATCGATATTGTTTTTGCTATTGACGTCTCAAAAAGTATGTTAGCTGAAGATGTAGCGCCTAACAGACTTGAGAAATCAAAACAAATTGTTTCTCAAATCATCAATACGCTGGGAGCCGACAGAGTCGGAATCATAGCTTATGCGGGAACGGCTTTCCCGACTTTACCTATCACCACAGATTACAGTGCTGCTAAAATGTTTTTGCAGCAAATGAATACCGATATGCTTTCGTCAAAAGGAACAGCTATTAGCGAAGCGATTTACATGGCTACTAACTTTTTTGACGATGCAGAAACCAACAAGCTTTTAGTGCTTATTTCGGATGGAGAAGATCACGAAATGGGCATTGCTGAAGCTTTACAAGAAGCCAAAGACAAGAAGATAAAAATCCTTACTGTTGGAGTAGGAACAGAAAAAGGAAGCACAATTCCGGTGAAAATTGGAGGGCAAACACAAGCTTATTTAAGAGACTTGAATAACGAAGTTGTAATTACTCGAATGAATGACAAAGTACTCAAAGAGATTGCAGCGGAGACTAAGGGGAAATATGTTTTAGGAAACAACTCCAAACAAGCAACAGATGCTTTCAAGTCGTTGTTGAATACTATCGAAAAAACTCAATTTGAAGCTCAAGAAGTAGCCGAATACGATTCGAAATTCCAATGGTTTTTGGCAGTAGCCTTTTTCTTGTTGGTTTTAGATATGTTCTTTTTCGAAAGAAAAACAGCATGGATTAGAAAACTCAATTTATTTAACGAAAAGAAATAAAGATATGTACGGCAGAAATTTTCTTATCATATTGTTTATGTTGTTTTCGTTGAATGTATTCAGTCAGAAAAAAACAACCTATCTCAAAGACGGGAACAAAGATTTCGCTAAGAAGAATTATGTAGATGCCGAGGCGAATTTCCGTGCTGAGCAATCAAAAGCTGAGAATAAAACTGTGGCTAGTTATAATCTTGGGAACTCGATTTATAGACAAAATTCGTATGCGGAATCAAAATATGCGTATCAAAAAGCTTTAGAAAAAGCTACAAGCAAAGCCGAAAAACATAAAATCTATCACAACCTCGGCAATGTGTTGATGAAAGAAAAAAACTATCAAGGAGCCGTTGAGGCCTACAAAAATGCCTTGAGAAACAATCCGTATGATGAGCAATCGAGATATAATCTCGCGGTTGCCAAAGATATGTTGGACAAAAATCCGCCTCCTCCTGATGAAAATCAAAATCAAGATAACCAAGAGAATCAGG
>CAYZBA010000016.1:0-21303 GCA_964476555.1 uncultured Flavobacterium sp. | reverse complement strand
ATTGTGAGAAACCTTTGAAATACAGATTTTCGTGGTATACAGAAAACACTATAATTTACATTATGTAAAATAGAATGTTTGAAATCCTCTTTCACAGTTCTGATGTATTCTCTCTGTTTATAAGGGTTTGAATGAATTATTCTGTAAATTGAATCTTAGAATCTATACTTTACTCCTGCAAAGAATGTTTGAGGTTTTGTTGGTCCATAAATATAATTAGCATCTCTTAAAGCTCCCATATCAAAATCTTTTTGGTAGCTGTTGAACATATTTTGAACTCCTGTATAAATCTGGATGCAGTTATCTTTAAAATCGAAATCATAAGCTGCTTTGATATGATTCTCAAAAAAGTCCGGTGTTTGTTTGAGAACGGTTTGTTCTGTATCCGGATTAATTACGTGAGCAATTTTCATTTTTCCTGTATAAACTCCTGAAAATGATAATGTCAATTCTGAAATCGGATTATAATTTAAAGTGTAATATCCGTAAAAATCAGGTGTTTTAAGCAAATTTTTAGTCGAAACAACCTCTTGCTCATCTTCTGATTTCCAGATTATTTCATCTTTTTCATATTCAGCCATTTGCATGGTTGCACCCATTTGGAAATTTACTTTCTTCGAAAAAGCAAAACTGGTTTCCAAATTCAGACCTGCTACAGTTGCACCAGAACCATTTCGTTTTGTAGTTACTGCAATTCCGCTTGGGAGTTCTTCTCGATTGGCTGTGACAAAGGCATCTTTAAGCCTAGTAAAAAATCCTTCCAGAACTATATTGGTTTGAAAAGCTCCACTTGATTTGGAATAGTTTAACGAAGCATTAAAACTGTTGGATCGTTCTGTTTTCAGATTTGGGTCAAGTCTGGTGAACGAAGCTGCTCCACCTACTGTTTCGATATGTAAATCTTCATCGAAGGCTTGCGGACTTCGGTAACCTTGGGAATAAGATGTTCGAGCCTTTAAATATTCACTGAATTTATACATCATTGAAATTCGAGGTACTAATACACTTAAATTTTTCTTATCTTCAAAAGATTCGACATCTAAGTCATATAAACCTTTGATATTTACGTTGTCGAACCTCCCTCCTGCTAAAATTGTCAATTTTTGGGTTGGCTTTATTTCTAATTGCGAATACACTCCAAGAGTTCCTACTTGTTGGTCAATCAAGCGATTATATCCGGGCATTCTGTCTTGCACATCGTTAAATTGGTATTCTGAACCCGAAAGTATCAGGAATTTTTCGTTGAATTCATAAGAATATTGAAGTCCGCCAACTACAGAGATATCATCAGAATTTCCGTAGGCATTCAAGGCTAAAATGTCTTCTGGAGTAAGCTCCTCTCCCGGTTGCAAGATCCTTCCTCCGCCTCCATAATAACTGTTTCTTTCCGCTTTTTGAGCCGAAGTATAAAGCGAATATTTATGCTTGAAATCAGATGAATATTTCTCGAACGAAGCTCCTCCACCCAGAATTTTGTGATCTAATTGTTCCGTTACATCGGTTTGATGAGCCGGTAGATGAAAATGGTTTCCTCCTCTACGAAACTCACTGATATTAAACATGTTGAGTTTTAATTTACTCAAATCAGAAGTATTCCAATAAGCATCAAAGCCAAAGGTTGTGTTTTTGAGTTTAGTCATTTCTGAGAAACCGTCATCATTGGCATCAAAAGGTTTTCGGTCACGATTATAGGCATAAAAACTGATGCCTTTATCGAATTTTTCGTTTACGATACTTCCGTTCACATTAAAAGTTCTATCAGGAACTTCAAAATCTACGAATGAATAGTTCGTTCCGATAGAAAAACTGTTTTCCATTGGGTCTTTGGTGATAATATTGATGGTTCCTGCAATAGCGCTTCCTCCATAAAGAGCTGATCCTCCTCCCCTTACTACTTCAACACGGTCAATCATATTGGCAGGAAGCATATCCAGGCCATACACTCCGACTAAAGCTGAAAAAATCGGGCGACTATTGATAAGAATCTGAGAATAAGGCCCCTCAAGACCATTCATTCTCACTTGAGTAAAACCACAATTCTGGCAATTGGTTTCGAGTCGTAAACCGGGAGTGAAATTAAGCCCTTCAGACAGAGCCAAAGTCTGAGTAGTTTCAAAAGATTTACTACTGATACGGCTCACAATCACAGGTGATTTATAAACAGGAACTTCGCTTCGAGTAGCCGTAATCACTACTTCTTCGAGATTTAGATAGTCTTCAAAAAGTTCGAAGTTTTTATCAATAGTTTGATTTTCCTGAAAAACTATAGTTTCCGTAAGAGTTTGATAACCGATGAAACTCACCACTATTTCCTGACTGCCTGTTGGGATATTTTTAAGTTCAAAATAGCCGTTTTTATCGGTTTTCGTAAAAATAGTTTTACCTTTAATTGCAATACTTACCGCTTCAATAGGTTTGCCTTCAGAAGTGATTTTACCTTTTAAAATAGCTGTTTGTGAATAGGTATTACAACCTAAAAACAATATGATTATCAACACTATAGTTCTCATTTAAGAATTGAATTAGAATTGCAAAAATATAATTTTAGTTTAGACTAAAAAAATATTTTTATCTTTTTTATTTTTTGAACTCTACTACTATTTGATTAAATTTGTGATTATGGCACAGACACCTTCCAATATGCTTGATTTAGGGACAAAAGCTCCCGATTTTAGGTTGAGAGATATGAACTCTAACCATACTTTATCATATAATGATATCAAAGGAAAAAAAGGAACACTTATTATTTTTATGTGTAACCACTGCCCTTTCGTACATCATGTTTTGCCCGAAATAGTGATGATAAACAATGACTATCGCTTGCAGGGAATTTCTGTTGTGGGAATCAACAGTAATGATGTAGAAAAATATCCGGAAGATTCTCCTGAAAACATGGTGGAATTTGCTTTTGAGAACAAAATAGAGTTTCCTTATCTATTTGATGAAACACAAGAAGTAGCCAAAGCTTATCAGGCAGCTTGCACGCCAGATTTTTATTTATTTGACTCTCGAGACCGTTTGGTTTACAGAGGTCAACTCGATGCTTCGAGACCCGGAAACGGTATTCCACTTAGTGGTAACGACCTCAGAAATGCTATAGACGGACTTTTATACAACCGAAAAATAGACCCAAATCAAAAGCCGAGTATTGGTTGTAATATCAAGTGGAAAGACTAGTTCTATTTACCTTGAATGATATGATAAATCTGTAAAGCGTTTCCGTCTGTGAGTAGCGAAACGAAATGACACATCTGCAAAAGCCTTTCATAAACCGAATTGGTTTTTTCGACCTTATATTTTTCAGGTAACATTCTCAGGATAAGTTTGTCGTAATTGCTGGCTTTTCCTTCGTACTGGTTGTTATAAGCCGTGGTGAAAGTGTCTAGCAAAACCGAAATCACTTTATAACCCGTAATTTCTTTTTGGGTAACTTCAGGACTTTGATAGATTTTATTGACACAAATAGCGATAATATCATCAAATTGAGCTTTAAACTGGCTTTTTTCAGTCAAAGAATAAGGGAATTTTCCTTCTAAGATAAGGCTCTCGTTTTCTCTAAAAACATTTACTACTTCATCCACCATTCTCCCGATTGCCAAGGCTCTCAAATAGCTGATTCGGTCTTCTTTGGTGTTGAGCGAATAATATTTATCTCTGATATTGTCTTTTACGAGCTTGATGAGGTATTCCAAGGCGTATTCTTCTTCGATAAGCCCCAAGTTGATTCCGTCTTCGAAGTCGATAATGGTGTAACAAATATCGTCGGCTGCTTCTACTAAATAAGCCAGAGGGTGTCTTTCGTAACCAATGTCATCGCCCTGTTTATTGGGAATTAATCCTAATTCGTCGGCTACTTCTTTGATAAAAGCTTTTTCACTCTGAAAAAAGCCATATTTTTTATCTGCAATGTTTTTGGTAGGCTTTTTCGGGAGCGATTCTTTCGGGTACTTCATAAAGGCCCCAATAGTAGCATAAGATATGCGAAGTCCGCCTTCGTTGCCAAACATAGATGAGCACAACACGGTAAGTCCGTTGGCGTTGCCCTCGAAATCGATTAAATCTTGATATTGTTTATCGGTGAGTTGTTCACGATATTTTTTTCCGTTTCCGTTTAAAAAGAATTCTCCTATTGCTTTTTCACCGGAATGTCCGAATGGCGGGTTTCCAATATCATGAGCCAATGATGCAGCAGCCACTATAGCTCCAAAATCGTTGATTTCGTAACCTAAATCTTTCAGATAAGGGTATTTTTCAAGGACGAACTTTCCGACACTTCTACCTAGCGAACGTCCTACGACTGAGACTTCCAGACTGTGAGTCAGTCGGGTATGAACAAAATCGGTTTTAGAAAGCGGAATTACCTGAGTTTTATCTTGTAGGCTTCTGAAGGCCGGAGAAAAGATAATTCGGTCGTAATCAACTTCGAAACCCAAGCGGGTTGGGTCTTGCTCTTTGCGGACTCTTGTAATAGTATCTCCTTGTTTTTTAAGCGATAACAATCGCTCCCATTGCATCATAATTTCGGGTATTTAAGGCTCAAATATACGATTATTCGTTGTCTTTTTTCTTGAAGATGGATCCGATTTCTTTACTGATTTTCTGTACAGCTTCGATTCCTTTGCTGAGAGGTTCGGACGAGATATCTAAGTCTGAATAACGCTCATCGCTAAAGTTGTCGAACTGTTGTGGATATATCACAAAACGGCTGTTGTTTGGGAAATATTTTTCGATTTTAGAAGGCAAATTTTCTAACACTCCTATATAAGACGTTGCGCCTTTTCTGGCAGAAACTAATACGAAAAGATCGTCTTCGTTGATGTCTTTTGAAATAATCAAGAAGTCTTCCCAATCGCTAAATGATTTTATAGAAATGACAGAAGTCTGTCGAGTTGTCTTTAGGTATTTTTCTACGGCTTTTTCGGTAGCTTCGTTGCAATACATTACAATAGAAATACTTAGTTCTTGAGCCAATTTTGTCATTTTAGACATCCAAAGTCCGAAGCCATTTTCGTGTTCTGAAAGAGGTGGTGCAGCAATCACGATTCTTTTGTGAAGTACTAAAGGTTTTTCGAGGTGACAGATAAAAGTGGTTTTGTCTGTATTGTTGAGAATACTATCTATTTTTTCACCAATAAGTTTGTCGAAAAATCCGGCTCGTTGGGGCCAGCCCAGAATAATCATATCAGCCATAATTTCTCTGGAAATACGAGTAATTCCGCTAGCTGTGTTATGATCTATAGTTGTGATTACGTTTACTTTGGTCTCTGATGCAGAAGCTTGTTTTACGAATTCTTCGAGTTTGTTTCTTGCTTTAAGAATGTTGATTTCGGCTTCGTTGTTATTAGAAACCACAGAGAGTATCGATACCGGGTTTGCTGATTTTTTGTCTTTGATAAAAATAGCTAATTCTAATAGTTTTTCGATGTTTTGCACACTGGCAATAGGCAACAAAATGTGTTCGCTAGAGGCTGCTCCGTTTGTTTTTATGATTTCGTCAGCATCATCTGATTCTACAATAATCTTTTTAGCAGCTCTTTCGGTAGCGAATGAGGCGACTATACAAGTTACCAAAATCAAAATAATGGTTCCGTTCAAGATATTTTCGTCGAGAATTCCTGCTCGGTATCCCACTAAGATTACCGCAAGTGTTGCAGCGGCATGGGCGCCGCTCAACCCGAATATAAGTTGACGTTGGGCTGCAGAATATTTAAAAACTAATTGTGTGAAAAGGGCGGCTAGCCATTTTCCGATAAGCGCTACAGCAGAAAGAGTACCTGCAATGATTAGAGCATTTGGTCCTTTTGTAATCACACTTACGTCAACAAGCATTCCTACTCCTATCAGGAAGAACGGAATAAAGAGGGAGTTTCCGATAAATTCGATGCGATTCATCAAGGCAGAGGAATGCGGAATAAGTTTATTTAAAGCCAATCCGGCTACGAAGGCTCCGATAATAGGCTCCACTCCTGCTACTTCGGCCAAGAAGGCTGCAAAGAAGACAACAGATAACACGAAGATGTAGTGTGAATGTTTTTCGCTTTCTAGTTTTCTGAAGAACCATTTGGCAATTTTCGGGATAATAAAAAACATGATAAACGAGAAGATTGCCAAGGAGACCAAGAGTCGTATCCAGAATTCTTTGTCGAGGTTTCCTTGACTGTTGCCGATAATTACTGCCAAAATCAGAAGCACAGCTGTATCGGTCAGGATTGTACCTCCTACGGAAACGGCTACGGCTTGATTTTTTGACACTCCGAGTTTACTAACAATGGGGTAAGCTACAAGTGTGTGAGTCGCAAACATACTGGCGGTCAAGAAACTGGCATTAAAGTCATAGCCCAACAAATAATGACAAACCGGAAATCCTGCTGCCAGAGGTATAATAAATGTAAATAGGCCAAACAACAAGCTCTTATTTCGGTTGGATTTAAACTCATTCATATCGAGTTCTAATCCGGCAATAAACATGATATAGAGCAAACCAATGGTTGAAAAGAGGTCTATGGCTGAGCTTTTTTCTAGAATTCCAAGTCCGTGAGGACCTATGACAACCCCTGCAATGATTAACCCTATGATTCCCGGAATATTTAGTCGTCTTAAAAGTATGGGTGATAATAAGATAATGAACAGTATTAAAGAGAATATCAGAATAGGGTTTTCTAGCGGGAGGTCAAACTCGTGAATCAGGTGTTTAAAAAAATCTGTCATTGGTTGTTTTAATGGTTAGGTCGAACTTTTGTTTTTAGAAACTCTATGTTTACTTGGATTGTTGTTTTTGTATTACAAACCTCATTTCAATCAAAAAAATCAAATGATTTGATGGATTAATTCACAAAATTACTTTTTAGAGTTTGCTTGCAGACAAAAATAGCAAAATTTCTGTAACCACAAACTTCAATTACTAGAAATCTAAGGATTTTTTGGAAGTATAAGCATAAAAAAAGAGCTTCTTTTTGAAGCTCTTTTTCGTACTAAACAAAATGTATAAAAAAGTTATTTTGCCATTTGGGCTGCCATAATTAAGGCGTTATAAGCATTCACGATTCCACCTGACACAGAGAATTCAGAGAATGGTTTTTCGATTCTTTCGTTAGTTGCTTTATCTATGATATAAACATTGTGAGTAGGTTTAATAGATGAATCTTTCAAGATTTGTTTTACTTGAGCCGCTGTAAGGCTTGGGAAGTATGAGCGGATAAGTGCTGCTACTCCCGCTACGTTTGGCGATGCCATAGAAGTACCTTGTAAGTATTGATATTCGTTATTTGGAGCCGTCGCGTAGATTTTTACTCCCGGAGCGAAAACATCAACGTTTTTCTTGCCGTAGTTGGTAAATGAAGCTAGCATCTTATTGTCATAGCTATAATTCAATGCACCTACGATTACGACATTGTCTGAATATTCAGGGTCTCCGTTGTATGAGTCGTTAGGGAATTTATTGATTCGGTCGATATCATAGGTTTCGTTACCTGCTGCAATTACGATAAGTACATCTTTTTCTGCAGCGTATTTCATAGCGTCGATAACCCATTCTCTGTGTGGAGAATAGTATTTACCAAAGCTTCCGTTGATTACTTTAGCTCCGTTGTCAACAGCATATCGAATAGCCAAAGCGATGTCTTTGTCATACTCATCTCCGTCTGGAACAGCTCTTAGCGCCATAATTTCAACATTGTTAGCTACACCGTCGCCTCCTAAACCGTTGTGACGAACTTGCGCTATGATACCTGCTACGTGAGTTCCGTGTAATGCTTCGTCTTTGTCAAGACCAATCACATCGTTGTTGCCGTATTTGGTATCTGTGATATCCTCCGGATTGTCTCCTACAACTGCTCTTCCGTTGAATTCTTTATTAAAGTGATACTTTAATTGAGCGTTTACATAATTTTCAATAGAAGTAATTCTCTTACGGAAGTCTTCGATACTACTAAATTTATGAATTCTAATTAAAGCTTCTTTAGCAGCATTTACTTCTTCGTCTGTAGTATCGATAGCCTCGAGGTCTTCTAGAGTATAGGTAGATTTTTTAAGATAATTTAGAATTGTAGGTTCTAGGCTTTTCATAAAATCTACTTGTTGTTTACCGGCTTGAGCTTCTGCCATTTTCTCGTCGTATTCTGCTAAAGCTCTTTTGTAATCTGCCGAACCGTCATCCGGTTTTTTCAACAAGCGGATAAATTCGTAGTTTTCGTGGATAGCATTTCCGAGGAAGTTCCATCCGTGGATGTCATCTACGTAGCCGTTATTATCATCATCTATTTTGTTACCCGGGATTTCTTTTGTGTTTTTCCAGATTACCGGAGCTAAATCAGGGTGTTCAATATCGATTCCTGAGTCAATCACTCCTACGATAACTTTTTGGCCTTTTGCTCCTTTGATAAGTTCCTCATAAGCTCTATCCACGCTCATTCCCGGAATACTATCTTTGATCAAATCAAGGTGACTCCATCTCTGAAGGTCTTTTTCTTCGATTTTAGATTTCTTTTTAACCGCTCCGCTAATATCGATTGGAGCTGCATCCTTAATCGTTAGATACGATTTTTGACTACTACATCCTGCTAAGGCAAATGCCAATAAAGAGGATATAAACAGAGGTTTGACAAGTTTCATTGAGTGAATGTTTTTAAATTATTAGCTACAAATATGAGTATAATTTCTCGATTTTGTTACAAAGAAAAACTAAAAAATTTCTTCTGTTTTATATATCTCCTTGAGTCTTACACCTTTTTCGGTATGTTGTACGGTGATAATCTGATTAAAAGCATCGTGTTCTAAAAACAAATAATAATTGTTATCTGCTGCCCTATTCAAGAATTTTTCTTTTTCGCTTAAAGTCAGGAGCGGTCGTGTATCATACCCCATTACGTACGGAAGCGGAATATGCCCTACGGTTGGCAGCAGATCCGCCATAAAGACAATGGTTTTTCCTTTATAGTTGATGTGAGGTATCATTTGTTTTTCGGTATGTCCGTCTGCAAAGAAAATTCCGAATCCGAGTTCTGAATCTTCTTGGAAGTCTCCTCCTACTCTATTGATGAACTTAAGTTGTCCGGATTCTTGCATTGGCAAAATGTTTTCGGGCAAGAAAGAAGCTTTTTCTCTGGCGTTAGGTTTAGTAGCCCATTCCCAGTGGTTTTCATTTGTCCAATAGGTAGCGTTTTTAAAAGCTGGGATGTATCGGGTTCTGTCTTTATTCCAATCTACACTTCCTCCGCAATGGTCAAAGTGGAGGTGAGACATAAAGACATCGGTAATATCATCTTTGGAAAAGCCATACTTAGCCAAAGAGCTTTCCAGCGAGAAGTCTCCAGACATGTAGTAATAGCCGAAAAACTTTTCTGATTGCTTGTTACCCATTCCGGTATCTATCAGAATCAGGCGATTGCCGTCTTCGATAAGCAGACAACGAGTGGCCAGATCAATCATGTTGTTGCTGTCTGCCGGGTTGGTTTTGTTCCAGATACTTTTGGGCACTACTCCAAACATAGCGCCTCCGTCAAGTTTAAAGTTTCCGCTTTCTATGGGATATAATTTCATTATCGTTATGAGTTTATTTGTTAATAGTTAGTTACGAGTTATTTTTTTGGAGTATTGAACTTTTTTAGCACAAAAAAGTCGAATACGCTCATGAATACTCCGAAAAAGATGGTTTGCAGGAGTGAGACCTTGAGGCAATTCCATTCTTTGAGGTTGTCATAGCACATACCGGGTAGTTTAAAGAAGTAGCCTACGATAAAATACAGAACCGAAAAGACCACAAACCCAGTAAACAATCGTATGAATTTTTGTTTGTCCATCTTATTGCAATAGTTTTTTGATTACGAAAAGCAGGCCTATAAAGGCTAGAAATCCGAGGAGAATCCAGATGCTACCTTTGTAGAAGGTGTTGTGCATTTTTTTGTCTTTGCGGTATGAATAAATCATCACTCCTATAAACACCACTACAAAAAAGGCAGCGAAAATAAGTTGGTTTGTCGAAAACATATTTTTTTTATTGCAAATATAACTCTTTATTAGATTGAAGAGCAATCATGCAAAGACTTTCGCTTGGCAAAGCTCCCTTAATTCAAACTACCTATGATAGGGTATTTAAAACTTTTTTGTATAAATTTTTATCAAATAAACATCAATTAGCTTAACTTTACGACTTTAATTCATTCTGAGGTTAGTGAAACGAGTCGTTTTAGTTTTGCTTTTTGTATTTGTTTGCCTTCAGGTGTTTTCTCAAAACACTTTGGATAAATACACTTTCGGGTTTTCGTACGGCTATGGCAGTGAATTTAAAAACAGCGATTATACGTTTACGAATTCTTTTTATAAGTTACAGCTCCTCTATAAACTTAACAACTCACAGGAGTTTCATTATCAGTTGACGATTCAGCCTGAATACAACAGGGCTACCCATCAATTGTTGAACTTCTATTTTGTTACTCCTGATGTGCCCAATTATCAGGAGCTCAGAGATAGGTTTACGAGATTGAAAGAGATTAATGAATACGTTTTGAACATCGGTATGACATTTCGCAAACCCATAGGTGATCATTGGAGTGTCTATGGTCTTTTAAGTGTTGGCCCCATGTTTACGGACACCGAGACCGAAAGACTCTCTAAAGGTTTTGCTTTTGCTGATGTAGTGGCTATTGGCATAAGTTATCACACTCGACATTTTACGCTAGATTTTCGTCCGGAACTCAGGCATACTTCAAACGCGGGGCTACAAGACTCTAATGCCGGGATTAATACGTATAATCTTGAATTCGGAATACAGTTTTAGGTTATGTTTTTGGTTAGGTAAACCAACTTAAAAAACAGTGATATAAATATTTATATACATTTTTGTATTTCGAACAACTCACTTTTTACTTTTAACTTTTCGGGCTGTTTTTTTAACACACCAAAGGGTGTCTATACTTTAAATTTGCAGTTCTGAAAATTTATGAAACAGCCTACAATCAACAAGACTTTCCTGATTGTATTATTGGGAATATTAGCCGCCCTAGGTCCGTTTACGATTGACATGTACCTTCCGGGCTTTAAGAACATAGCCGAGGACTTGCTCACAGACGAGAAACACGTAACCTTTACCCTTACCTCCTATTTTGTTGGGATAGCCGTAGGGCAATTGGTCTATGGTCCTATTGTCGACAAATACGGGCGTAAGAGGCCGCTCATTGCCGGACTTCTCATCTACATTTTAGCTGCTTTGGGATGTGCATGGTCATTTAGTATTGATATGATGATTTTGATGCGACTGATGCAAGCCTTAGGGGGGTGTGTGGGGATGGTGGCTTCGAACGCTATCATCAGTGACGTGTACGAAATTGACCGAAGAGCCAAAGCATTTTCGTCTATTATGCTTGTAATGGGGGTTGCTCCGCTTATTGCTCCGAGTATTGGTAGTATTTTTGTGGAGCAATTCTCTTGGAATTATATTTTTTATTTCTTGGCTGCGTTTGCTTTTGTGGTAACGCTAATGATTTACTTTTTCTTGCCGGAGACGAGCCAATACATGCACAACAACAAGCTAAAAATCAGCAAGATTAGCAGAGACTATTGCGAAGTGTTGAAAAACAAGACCTTTTTGCTATACACCATTGGCGGGAGTATTTCGATGTCGATTTTGTTTGCATATATTTCATCGGCTGCCTTTGTGTTTATTACGGTTTACGGACTTGACAAAGTTACGTTCTCGACCATATTTGCGATCAATGCTTCGTCTTTGATTTTGGGTAGCTACCTCAACGGAGTGCTCACCAAGTATGTGTACTATATCAAGATTGCCAATATAGCTTCGGTAATATTGAGTACAATAAGCGTATTGATAGTAATACTTCTTTATACGGCAGACAACTTCCCATATCAATGGGTGGTGGTAGGGCTTTATTTAACCTTATTTACGGTAGGATTTATCAACCCGAATGCCACGGCTGCTTCGCTATCGCCATTTAAAGGGAATGTAGGAGTAGCTTCTGCTTTAGGCGGTGCTATACGCATGGGTGTGGGAGCTTTGGTAGCCGCTACTATCGGGATTTTTCAGACAAATTCGTCCAGCACTATGTTTATTACCATTTGTGGGCTCTCGGTCCTCACTATGGTGATGCTTTGGGCTGTAAAGAGAAAAACTTCATAAGTAGTTATCTGTTGACAGGTGTTCAGTTTAACAGGAAACCGTTTATAGGGAGATTCCTCGATGTTGCTTTGCTTTAGTCGGACTGACACACTAACCATTCACTTTAGGCACGGGGTAGTAATTAGTCTTTTCTCTTGGTACTTTGTTTTATTCTCTTATTGTTTGGAATAGTTTATGTGGCTTTCTAGGAAACTTAAAACTTTTTCTTATGAACACCGTAGAAACCTTTAGACAACTCCACCGTCAGGAAAAACCATTACTATTGGCCAATGTATGGGATGCTCATACGGCCAAATTAGCCCAAGAAGCGGGGTATCAAGCGTTGGGGTCTTCGAGTCATGCCATAGCCAATTTTCTGGGGTATGAAGACGGAGAAAACATTACTTTTGAACAGCTTTTCTTTATTGTAAAACACATCCGAAATGTAGCGGAAATTCCACTATCTGTGGATTTTGAGGCCGGATATTCTAACGATCCTGAGCAGGTGGCTCGTTATGCTAAACAATTGGCCGAAATAGGTGTTGTAGGCATCAACATAGAAGATGGTGTGGTGAAAGACGGCAAACGCATTCTAGGGGATTCCAGACTACTGGTTGATAAAATTAAAGCCATTAAAGAAGTGGCGAATATCTTTATTAATGCTCGAATCGATACTTATACCACCAAACATCCGGACAGTTTGAATGCTTCTATTTCCAGAGCTTTAATGTATCAAGAAGTTGGAGCCGATGGGGTGTTTGTTCCGTTGATTCAGTCTGAAACCGATTTACGGGCTTTTACTTCACAAGTTTCGATTCCGCTAAATGTATTTGTGACTCCTGACCTACCGGATTACGAAACTTTGGCAAGATTAGGCGTAAAGCGAATCAGCCACGGAGCCAAACAATATGAAGTATTGATGAAAAAGTCTGGTGAGATATTTCAGGACTTTGCCAAAACCAAGAACTATAAGAAGATTTTGGAAGGGTAATTATAACTTAATTAAAAAACTAATTACAGGGGCAAAAGTTTGCCTAGTAGTCAGAAGACTTCGAGGAGCAAACGACATTGTAAAAACTTAAGGGGTTTAGTTCTTCATCCATTGAGTAGTAATTCTTGGTTTATGTTCGATAAGACCTTTGATTTCATTACTTTTTAATTTACCGTTATTTTTAATATGTAAGGTTTTAGTATTTCTACTTAAATATCGACCTATTTCTCGTACAGCTATTTGTTCTTGAACTCTAATATTTCTACTCTCTTTACGATATTGCATAACATAATTATTCCAGTCTTTTTTATACTTTTTTATAAGTACTTCAATTACATCGTGAGTTGTAAAAGCACTATCATAATTAGAGACCTCTTGGTTAATTAAGTTAGAAATTACTTGAATTGACATAAGTATTATTTTTTGTTATTAGTCTTATTTAAAGACCTTTGTTTTTAGATTCTACATTTTAAGATAGCTTATTATCTATCATTCTTTATAAAGGCCCATAGTTTTTATCCATCTCTCAAGTGTGAGCTTAAAAACCTCATTTTTTTTGCTCCTACACTTTTCGATACTTTGATTCTGCTTGGTAGGTTAATTGATTTGTTTTACTTTGATGTTTTCTTATTTCGAGGAGCGGATATTCTCAATGTTGCCAACATCTACCGTTATCATTGGTGGTCATACGTTTACATCTTGTACCTTTTTGAGTGGTTGCTGAGCATTGCACAGCCACAGATGTTTTTTGTGTGGCCCTTGAATTAAGTTGATAAGAGTTTGTTGTAGAAGTGTTTGAAGTGGAACTCCTTTGAACAGTTGTAGTAGGTTTACATACTTTACAAGGAGTATAACCTCTATCTTTAGCATCTTCGAGTGATATACTAATTGAAGATTTGCTAAGATGGTGACAGCTTTTTTCGTGATACTTCTCTCCTGTTTTAGTAATGTAGACCGTTTGTGCCTTAATACTTACAGACCCTATAAGTAAAAAGAAAATGAGTAAAAACTTTTTCATGTATTAGGTGGTTTTTAGTGGTTATAAAATTCTAACCTCCCAAAAATAGCAAATATTACTATTTATATTCCAATATTTTGATAAGATATCCGCAGAAATATGTAAATAATAGATAAAAATAAAACCGCTTTAATCTTTTCAGACCAAAGCGGTTTTATAAGTTAACCTTAACGTATAATTGTGACTACGCTAATTTCTTGTCTAAATTTGTTTTTAGTGTTTGAAGGAAGTCTTCTGTAGTTAAGTAGTCATCAGCAGTAAGTCCTTCCGGTTTTACTAGCATAGCCAAGTCTTTCGTCATTTTTCCGCTTTCAACAGTTTCGATACATACTTGTTCTAGTTTTTCGCAGAAATCGATAAGTTCTTGATTGTTATCTAGTTTACCTCTATGCATTAAACCTCTTGTCCAAGCAAAAATAGATGCAATTGGGTTAGTCGAAGTTTTCTTTCCTTGTTGATGCTGACGGTAGTGACGAGTTACAGTTCCGTGAGCTGCTTCAGCCTCTACAGTTTTTCCGTCTGGAGTCACGAGTACAGAAGTCATCAATCCTAGCGAACCGAATCCTTGGGCTACGGTGTCTGACTGTACGTCTCCGTCGTAGTTTTTACAAGCCCATACGAATCCACCGTTCCATTTCATAGCCGAAGCTACCATATCGTCGATTAGACGGTGCTCATATACGATTCCTAGTTCGTCAAATTTAGCTTTGTAGTGCTCTTGGTATACTTCTTCGAAGATATCTTTGAAGCGACCATCATAAGCTTTTAGGATAGTATTTTTAGTAGAAAGGTACAAAGGCCATTTTTTGGTCAATGCCATTTGGAAAGAAGAATGTGCAAATCCGTAGATAGATTCGTCTGTGTTGTACATACACATTGCCACACCGTCACTTTTAAAGTTGTACACTTCCCAAGAGGTCGTTTCACCTGCTTCGTTAGTGAAAGACATGGTTAGTTTACCTTTTCCTTTGATTACTTTATCGGTAGCTTTATATTGATCTCCGAAAGCATGACGTCCGATAACGATCGGTTGTGTCCAGCCTTGTACGTAACGAGGTACGTTTTTCATGATAATTGGTTCGCGGAACACGGTTCCCCCTACGATGTTACGGATAGTTCCATTCGGAGACTTCCACATTTCTTTCAGTCCGAATTCTTTCACACGGGCCTCATCCGGAGTAATGGTAGCACATTTAATACCTACGTTATATTTTTTAATTGCTTCTGCAGCGTCGATAGTTACTTGGTCGTTGGTTGCATCTCTGTGCTCGATTCCCAAGTCAAAGTATTTGATATCTAAGTCTAAGTAAGGCAAGATAAGCTGTTCTTTAATAAAAGACCAGATAATTCTTGTCATTTCATCTCCGTCTAACTCCACAACCGGATTAGCCACTTTGATTTTTGCCATAGTATTATTGTTTTAGATTTTTAAAAAATTGACAGCAAAAATACACATTTAAGTATTTAATCACAACTGTTTTAGCTCCTATTTTAGGTATAAATTACATTTTGAAAAAATGTTAATAAAAAGTTATAATTATTAAATTTATTTTTTTATATTTGTTCCGAAGTCGTTCATCTTAAGTAAATTGAATTGAAAAAATTTACCTTTTGATGGGGTTTGTGAGGCAAGGCCGAGGCCGCATAAATCGCTGTAGATAGAGTACTTTTTGCAGAAAAGCATTAAAAAGGTAATTTTTTCCATACAATTTTATTAAGTTAATAGCCTCTTTCATCTTGTGGTGAAAGAGGTTTTTTGTTTTCTTATATTTGTGACTTCAAAATTCATCGACAATGAACATCAAAGAAACCATCGAAAGCCTAAGGGAAGAGCTTAATCGTCATAATTACAATTACTATGTTTTAGACAATCCTGTAATATCGGATTATGAGTTTGACCAAAAGCTCAAGCGACTTCAGGAATTAGAGGCTCAGCATCCTGAATATTTCGATGAGAATTCTCCTACGCAACGTGTGGGTGGCAGTG
The DNA here is from genome assembly GCA_964476555.1 of uncultured Flavobacterium sp. Taxonomy (GTDB): domain Bacteria; phylum Bacteroidota; class Bacteroidia; order Flavobacteriales; family Flavobacteriaceae; genus Flavobacterium. The sequence continues at coordinate 5,198 of CAYZBA010000016.1, read as the reverse complement.
TAACCAAGAACTTTCAGACCGTTACTCACAAAACCCGAATGTATTCGCTTGACAACACCTATTCGAAAGAAGAGCTTTTGGACTGGGAGAGTCGCATTCAGAAGATTCTTGGCGATGTCACTTTGGAATACACATGTGAGTTAAAATATGATGGGGCTTCTATTAGCATTACTTACGAAAATGGGACACTCAAAAGAGCAGTTACTCGTGGTGATGGCTTTCAGGGTGATGATGTAACCAACAACGTTAAGACCATAAAGTCTGTTCCTCTAAAGCTCAAAGAGCCTTATATGAAGGAATTTGAAATCAGAGGGGAAATTATCCTTCCTTTGAAAGGTTTCGAAAAGATGAATCAGGAACTTATCGAAATTGGTGAGACACCTTATTCAAACCCTAGAAATACGGCTTCGGGAAGCTTAAAACTTCAAGACAGTACGGAAGTGGCTAAACGTCCTTTGGACTGTCTCCTTTATAACCTAATGGGAGATTTTGGGCTTTCAACTCATTTTGAGAGCCTTCAAAAAGCCAGAGATTTAGGCTTTAAAGTTCCTACCCAGTCTGTTTTAGCTAAAAATATGGACGAAGTTTTCGCATTCATCGACTTATGGAACGAAAAACGCCATGAACTCCCGTATGAAACCGATGGCGTAGTAATAAAAGTAAACAGCCTGCACTACCAAGAAGAATTGGGTTATACGGCTAAATCACCTCGTTGGGCGGTGGCTTATAAGTTCAAGGCCGAACAGGCCGCTACACGGTTGAATTCGATATCGTATCAAGTAGGCCGAACCGGAGCTATTACTCCTGTGGCGAACCTAGAGCCCGTACAGCTGGCAGGGACTATCGTAAAGAGGGCTTCGCTCCACAATGCCGACCAGATTGCCAAACTCGACGTACGCATCGGAGACACCGTTTATGTGGAAAAAGGCGGTGAGATTATCCCGAAAATTGTAGGGGTTGATATGTCTCTGCGCAGTGCGGATGCACTTCCTGTCAACTATATCGAAAATTGTCCTGAATGTAATACTCCTCTAGAGAGAAAGTCGGGCGAAGCGCAACACTATTGCCCGAACTATTACGGTTGTCCGCCACAAATCATCGGGAGGATACAGCACTATATTTCCCGTAAGGCAATGGATATAGAAGGTTTGGGGGGTGAAACGGTTGCTTTGCTTTACAATGCCGGACTTATTAAAGACTTTGCGGATTTGTATGAACTCAAAAAAGAGCAAATCATTCCGCTGGAGCGCATGGCAGAAAAATCGGCCGAAAATCTGATTAACGGCATCGAAAAATCAAAAGAAGTGCCTTTTGAAAGGGTGTTGTATGCTTTAGGAATTCGTTATGTAGGTGAAACCGTAGCCAAAAAGTTGGCCAAACACTATAAGAACATTGATGCTTTGGCTCAGGCTACCCTTATGGACTTGATTCTGGTGGATGAAATCGGAGAGAAAATCGCTCAAAGTGTAGTGGATTTCTTTAGCAATCCGGACAATAAAATCATTATCGATAGATTGAAAACCTACGGTGTACGACTCGAAGCAATAGAGAGAGAAAGTACTCAGGTGAGTAGTATACTGGAAGGAAAAACCATAGTGGTATCCGGCAAATTTGAGCACTTTTCTCGTGACGGCATCAAACAAACAATTGAAGACCACGGAGGAAAAGTAGGGAGTTCGATTTCTTCTAAGACAGATTTTGTAGTCGCCGGAGCTGATATGGGGCCATCGAAACTCGAAAAAGCGACAAAATTAGGCATTCAGATTCTTTCTGAAGACGATTTTATAAAGATGATTTCCTAAAGTTATGCAAGAGATTATCGAGCTTTCTGACACGACTATTACCTTAGAGAGAAATGAGTTTCTGAAGGTAAAAGGCACAATAGACACCAATGTTTATTATGTGGAAAGCGGAAGCTTGAGAATCTTTGTATTAAATAATGACGAAGAGCAAATCATCCGATTTGGTTACCAGAAGAACTTAGTAGCGGCTTTGGATTCTTACTTATCGGGGAAACCTTCGGACTTGTACATTCAAGCTTTGAAAAAAACGGTGGTTCGGGTGATAACGAAAGCTCAAATCGAGGAATTTCTCAAAGAAGAGTCCCATTGGTTGTTGTGGGTAAAAATCTTAGAGGATTTTGTCTTGCAACAAATGGAACGGGAAATCGACATCTTGACTGCATCGGCCAAAGAGCGCTATAATCGGGTTTTAAAACGAAGTCCGCAATTGTTTCAGCAAATTCCAAACAAACACATTGCCAACTACTTACGGATGACCCCCGAAACCTTGTCACGGCTCAAAAAGTCTTGATTTGAATCAACGTTTATAAAATCACGCTTTTAGAACTTTGCATAAAATTTAATCGCTATGCAATCTGACACACTTATACAATCGCTTATAGAGCAAACTCGGGAAATCATTACCAAGGTAGAACAGCTTAAAGAGTTGGATACTCCTACCCTTATGTGGCGAGAAAATCCAACTTCTTGGAATATTTTGGAATGTCTGGAACACTTAAACCTTTACGGAGACTTTTATTTACTCGAGATGGAGCGCAAGATTCGCCACTCTAATACCAAGAGCGAAACAGAGTTCAATCCGGGATTTTTGGGGAATTACTTTGCCAATAGCATGCTACCAAAAGGAAAGCTCAACAAAATGAAGACTTTTAAGGATAAGAATCCTCTTAATTCAGTGCTTGATTGTGGGGTCATCGACCGATTTTTAGAACAACAAACACAACTTTTGGAACTATTAGAGCTATCGAAAAACATAAGCCTCAACAAAGTAAAAATCGGTATTTCGATTACCAAGCTTATTAAGCTCAAACTCGGAGATACTTTTCGCTTTTACATCAATCACATGTTACGACACATGAACCAGATTGATAACATACTTCGAGCACAGATTAAACTTTAAAGCACTTCGATTTTCTCTTTTATTTCCTGAGCAATTTCGTCAACGGTTTTGCCTTCTGTATTGATGATATATTTAGCTTGGAGATAATAAAAACTTCTGTCAAAAAGCAGTTTGTTGAAGTATTCATCTAATTCACTATCCGGAAGATGTGCTAATAAAGGGCGTTTTTCTTTTTCGTTTTTGAGTCTTTCTATCAAAGTTGGAACAGCTGTTTTCAAGTAAAACGAAAGTACATCTTCTTTTTGTAACAGCAGGTGGTTATTGGCATAACAAGGTGTTCCGCCGCCAAGGCTTAATACGAACGAAGTATCTTTTTCTAAAAGCTCTCGAAACAATTGGCTTTCTATTTTTCGGAAATAGACTTCTCCTTTTTGATGAAAGAGTTCAGAAATGGTTTTTGCTTCTGATTGTTCGATAATTTGGTCTAGGTCATAGTGCTGAAGTCCCAGTTTCGAGGCTAAGAGCTCCCCTACTATTGATTTTCCGGACCCCATACTTCCTAGAAGTATAATTTTTTTCATTTGCTAATTTTCTAAAAATAAAGCCGTTAAATGCCATCGATAAATAAAACGCAAATTTAAGGTATTTTTTGTTTGAATTACTGAGAATAATGTTATACATTTGCACCCACTTTTAAGGAAGTAATTGACTCGATAGCTCAGTTGGTAGAGCACAACACTTTTAATGTTGGGGTCCTGGGTTCGAGCCCCAGTCGGGTCACAGAAAAAGAGAGGTTTTTACCTCTCTTTTTTGTTTTATGCGTTACTTCAACCAGTTGAGAACTTTTTCTTTATACGTTTCCCCTATAGGGATATATTCTTGATTCAAAAGTTGAATTCTATTTCCTTCTACTAATTTGACTTGAGATTTTGCTATGATATAAGAGCGGTGTATTCTCAGGAATTGACTGCTCGGAAGTTTTTGAACGATATCTTTCATGTTTTCTAACGTTATAATCTTTTCTTTACCAGTATGAATGCGGATGTAATCTTTAAGGCTTTCGATATAGATAATTGATTTGAGGTCAATTTTGTAGTGTTTTCTATCGGCTTTGACCATCAAAAAATCTTCCTCATCTGTGGAATGGAAAGTTTCTTTCCAAGACAGAAATTTATTGATGCTTTGATAAAAGCGATTAAACGTAATGGGCTTTAAAACAAAATCAATTACCCGAAATCGAAAAGAATCTAAAGCATAATGCGGGTAAGCCGAAGTGATGATAAAATTATTCTTTTTATCGAATAGTTCCATAAATTCAATCCCTGTCAATTCCGGCATTTGTATGTCAATAAATACCAGGTCCACTTCATTATGATTGAGAACTTTCATGGCTTCGAAAGCATTGGTTCCGGAATACAACACTTCCAAAAACGGAATTTTTGAAGCATACTCCTCCAAAAGTCTAACAGCCAATGGTTCATCGTCCAGAATAATACAACTTAGCGATTTATTTTTCATGTAATTGTAAAGTTAAAAGAGCCGTAAAGACTTGGTTTTCTTCTCTTGTTTTCCATTGATGTTTATCAGGATAATTGATTTGTAAACGCTTCTGAAGGTTATCGAGCCCTACTCCACCCACTTCATCTTTCTGATGGTTCCCGATTTTGTTTTTTACAATAAACTCCAAGGCAACATCCGTATATTTCAATCGAATCTGAATTTTATCTTCATTTGATATTTCGGCATGTTTCAAAGCGTTTTCAACTAGTGGAGACAGGACATAAGGCGAAATCCAGACCTTTTTATTCGATTGATTCTCAATAGTAAAGTCTATAAAATCACTCGTACTATGCCTTAAGGATTCCAATTCTATAAGCGATTGAATATAAGCGATTTCTTGCTCAATTTCAATTTTGTCTTTTTGAGATTCGTAGGTTGTAAACCGCATGATATCGCTAAGCTTTTCAATGCCTTCTAAAGCCCTGTCGGACTTTAAATAAACCATAGAATAAATATTATTCAACGTGTTAAACAAAAAATGCGGATTGATTTGTGCCTTTAAAAACTTGATTTCAGCATTTTTTTGTTCTTCTGCTATATAGGCGTTGTATTGCGAAAGTCTTATAAATGATATCACCAGCCACATTACACTACTTATAATGATAGGTTGGCTGCCAAAATATAAATTATCTAAGCTTAATCGAAGTCCAAAATATGAATTGGTAGATATTTTCGAATTTTTAAAATAAAAAGCTGACCGATGGGTCAGCTTTTTTATTATAACGGAATATTTCCGTGTTTTCTTTTCGGTCTTTCGACTTCTTTGCCCTCGAGCA
>CAYZBA010000015.1:0-21697 GCA_964476555.1 uncultured Flavobacterium sp. | reverse complement strand
TATATTAACAACTCCTTTTTTTATGGGCTGTGACGATTGCCTCCCAAATGAAAGAAGAGTGTATGTTAGTTTTTCTGACCCTCTTGCCGATTTGTCAGGATTTATAGTTTTTAAAAAAATGGTTGTAAACGGGCAACAAGCTCTAAGAATGACTTTCCGTTACAGAGGGAAATTAATACAGGAAGGTCAAATGCCTCCGCCCCCAACCATTCCTCCCGGAGATACTCCTGATTGGGATTATATTTTAATCAAGCAATAAATAATAAAAAACGACCTTTTTAAGGTCGTTTTTTATTGTCTAATCTCTCGGAATCACACAAACCGGAATCGGGTTCATTTTGTGTTGATTGATAGTGTTGAGCCTTGTGAAGATTTCAAACACTTCTTTTTCTCTACCTGAAAAATCAGAGGCTGTTTTTCCGTTTTCGAAAGCGAGCATGGCTTTTTCGAGTTCGTCATAGCTAGCTCCCAATTGGTCTTCGTCTGAACGGTCATCCCCGAAAAGTCCGTCTGTAGGGACAGCAGTTTGAATAGATTCAGGAACTCCCAAATAGCGACCAATACTATAAACCTCAGATTTCATCAGGTCTGCAATGGGGCTGATGTCAACTCCTCCATCGCCGTATTTGGTATAAAATCCAACTCCGAAATCTTCGATTTTATTTCCGGTTCCTACAACCAAATAGCCATGAATGCCGGCATAATAGTAAAGAGTAGTCATGCGCAATCTCGAACGGGTGTTCGCTAAAGTCAGATTCAGTTTGTGCACATCCGTAGTCTGCGGAACCAAATTTTTCATAGTTTCAAATACAGTAGTCAAATCGGTTTCGGCTTCTGATACGTTATTGAATTTGCTTTGAAGCATTTTGATGTGCTCTTTAGCGCGATTCACCTGAGAAGCAGCTTGATGAATCGGTAGCGTAACACAGATTACCGGAAGACCGGTGAGAGCACATAAATAAGATGTTACAGCTGAGTCGATTCCTCCGGAAATCCCGATTACGAAACCTTTTGCATGGGCTTTTTGAGCATATTCTTTAAGCCAGTTAACGATATGTTGGGATACTTTTTCTGCATCAAAAGTTGAATTCATATACTATTTTTTATCTTTGTGAGTTTTAGATGAGGTAAGACGAAATGCCTGAAAGGGCTTTATCTTATATGGTTTAACAAAAGTAAAAAATAATCCGACAATGAAAAAAATCACATTATTTCTTTTGCTGACTTTACTTGTGTCTTCGTGTGACAAAAAAAGTAAATTGGAAAAAGAAATTGAGAAAATTCCTATAGAGGTTACTATCGATCGTTTTGACAAGGAATTTTATGAGTCGAAAGATTTAGAAGCAGTAAAACAGAAATATCCGCATTTCTTCCCTGAAGGAATAGCTGATTCGGTATGGATTGCCAAAAAACAAGACACTATCTATAAAGAGCTTTACGATGAGGTTCAAAAGAAATTTGCGGATATCTCTTCTTTAAAAAAACAGTTGACATCTCTTTTTCAACATATAAAGTACTATTATCCGAACGAAAAACTTCCTGTGGTTCAAACTTTAATCTCAGAAGTAGATTATCACCAAAAAACGTTTTATACAGATACTTTAGCATGGATTTCTCTCGATGTTTTCTTAGGTAAAGACCATCACTTTTATGCTGTCGAGCCTGAGTATTTAAGACAAAACTTAGAACCAGAGCAAATCATGCCTAATTTGGTTCAGTCATTTGCTCATCGAAAAGTTCCTTATCCGCGAACAGGAGATTTTTTGTCAAGGATTATTTATGAAGGAAAAATTCTTTACTTGAAAGATTTACTCCTCCCTGAACTTTCGGATGCTCAAAAAATAGCTTATACGGAAGAAAAACTGAAATGGGCTGTCGAAAACGAAGAAAATGTTTGGAGGTATTTTATTGACAATAAAATGTTATATAGTACAGATCCGAGTTTAGTTACTCGTTTTGTAAATGAGTCCCCATTCTCCAAATTCTATTTAGACGTAGACCGTGAATCTCCGGGAAGAATAGGCTCTTGGATAGGATGGCAAATTGTAAGATCATATGCTAAAAACAACCCGGTGTCTTTGGATGAGTTGCTTCGCAAGAGTGCAGAAGAGATTTTTAGAGAATCGAAATACAAGCCAAGGAAGTAATCGTATAGAAGGATTCCTTAAAACTAAAAATATATCCATTCAAAAAAGCTAATCCTCTTTTAATAAAATCTTAAAAGAGGGTTTTTGTTGTCTGATATTCCGTAACTTTGTATTTTATTTTTAAAATACTCCAACTTAATATGGATTTAAATAACATTCCCAAAATAAAACATTTAGACAGTGGTAACTTCTTTGTTTTAGCAGGACCATGTGCTATCGAAGGTGAAGAAATGGCTTTGAGAATTGCTGAAACTCTCGTAGATATCACAAATAGGTTACAAATACCTTATGTCTTTAAAGGCTCTTTCAAAAAAGCAAACCGTTCTAGAATTGACAGCTTTACAGGAATCGGAGACGAAAAAGCTTTAAAAATCCTAAGAAAGGTATCCGAGACTTTTGATATTCCGACCATTACCGATATTCATACTAACGAAGATGCAGATAAAGCTGCTCAGTATGTAGATGTGTTGCAAATTCCTGCTTTTTTGGTTCGTCAGACTGATTTGGTTGTAGCTGCAGCTAAAACAGGAAAAACCGTAAACTTGAAAAAAGGACAATTTATGAGTCCGGAAAGCATGAAACATGCGGTTCAAAAAGTATTGGATTGCAACAATCAAAACGTAATGGTGACAGACCGAGGAACCATGTTCGGCTATCAAGATATGATTGTGGATTTTAGGGGAATCCCTACCATGAAACAATACGCTACTACAGTCTTGGATATTACACACTCACTACAACAACCCAATCAGAATTCGGGAGTGACAGGAGGTCGCCCGGATATGATTGGAACTATTGCAAAAGCAGGGATTGCTGTGGGAGCAGACGGAATTTTTATCGAAACTCACTTTGACCCGGCTTCAGCAAAAAGCGATGGTGCCAATATGCTTCACCTTGATTACTTCGAAGGCTTGATGACCAAATTGGTAGCTATCAGAAAAACAATCAATCAGTTTTAATTTTAAGTTTTAGTTACTTTACATTGAAATCAATTATCTTGTTTGTTGCTATGACACTGGGAGTACAGTGTTTTAGCCAGAAGGAAGGTGCTGTGTCTCAAAACAAATATACAGCACACAATAAAGGAAAATTTTACTTTTTTTGGGGAGGGAACCGCGAAGTATATTCCGATTCAGATATCCACTTTACGGGTAAAGATTACGATTTTACACTCAATCATGTAAAAGCTCACGACAAACCTAAAGGATGGCACGTCGATTACGTAAATCCGGCCAGAATGACTATTCCTCAAACCAACTTTAGAGCAGGATATTTCATTACAGACCATTACAATATTTCATTGGGGGTTGACCATATGAAATATGTGATGTATCAAGACAGAACAGTGAGTTATTCCGGAAACTACCCTGACAGAGGGGCTTATGGAGAGGCAATTTCTGATGGAAATATTTTTTTAACAGAAGACTTCTTGAGTTTTGAACATACAGATGGACTTAACTATCTGAATGTTGAACTTTCTCGTGTTGATGATTTCTCTCGATACTTTGGAATTACAGATACGGACAAAGTCCAATTTAACCTCACCGGAGGAATTGGAGTAGGGCTTCTATACCCAAAAACCAATGCTCGTTTGTTAGGGTACGAAAGACATGACGATTTTCACGTTGCAGGCTATGGAGTTTCAGCTAAAGTAGGTCTGAATGTGACTTTCTATAAATACTTCTTTATCCAAACAGAGCTTAAAGCCGGCTATATTGATATGAATGATATCCGAACTACTCATAGCGCAACTGATAAAGCTTCTCAGAGTTTCTATTTCGGGGAAAGTGTCATTGCTTTCGGGGGAATATTCAGAATATAAGATTGTTTCTTCTTTTAATATGCCTGCTTTTTAGAGGTTTTTTCACAAGAAAAAGGCTAAATTTGCAGTATGCAACTCAGTCCTTTAGAATTACAAATACAAACACTTCCTGATAATCCGGGAGTATATCAGTATTATGATAAGGATGGGAAAATTTTGTATGTCGGGAAAGCAAAAAACCTAAAAAAAAGGGTTTCGTCTTATTTTACGAAAGTTCACGAAAACGGGAAAACCCGAGTTTTAGTAAAAAAGATCGCTACGATAAAACATATTGTAGTGCCAACAGAAAGTGATGCCTTGCTGTTGGAGAATAATCTTATCAAACAATACCAACCTCGATACAACGTCTTGCTAAAAGACGACAAAACCTACCCTTGGATTTGCATAAAAAGAGAACCTTTTCCTCGAGTTTTTCTGACTCGAAATAAAATAAACGACGGCTCTGAATATTTTGGACCATACACGAGTTTCAAAACTGTAAATACGATTCTGAGTTTGATTAAAGAACTGTATCCGCTCCGAACATGTAATTATGACTTGTCTCCTGAGAATATTCGTTCTGGAAAATATTCCGTCTGTTTAGAATACCATATCAAAAACTGCAAAGGACCATGTGAGGGTTACGAGAGTGAAGCCGAATACGAACAAAAAATAAAAGGTGTTCGTGAGATTCTAAAAGGAAATTTCAAAGACTCTCTTCACGAGTTTAAGGCTTTAATGAACCGTTATGCTCAAAACCTTGAGTTCGAAGAGGCTCAAAAAGTCAAAGAAAAAATAGAAGTACTGGAGAATTATCAGGCTAAATCTACTATTGTGAATCCTAAGATTTCCAACGTGGATGTGTTCTCAATTGTGTCTGATGATGACTTTGCTTATGTCAACTTCTTGCAGATTTCTTACGGAGCAGTGATTCGTTCGCATACGATGGAAATCAAAAAGAAACTCGAAGAAACCGATGAAGATTTGTTGAGTATTGCTGTGGTGGAGCTCCGAGAACGATTTAATTTGAATACAAAAGAAGTCATCTTGCCATTTGAACTCGATTTAGGGGAAAACATCAAAGTTACGGTCCCGAAATTAGGAGATAAGAAACAACTCTTGGATTTGTCTGAACGTAATGCTAAGTTTTATCGTTTAGATCAACTCAAACAAGTAAAAATCACCGATCCTGATAGGCATACTAACAGACTCATGGCTCAAATGAAGTCTGATTTACGACTTTCGGTAGAGCCAAGACATATTGAGTGTTTCGATAATTCCAATATTCAAGGAACTAATCCGGTGGCTGCTTGTGTAGTCTTCAAAGATGGTAAACCAAGTAAAAAAGATTACCGCCACTTTAATATTAAAACTGTTGAAGGGCCGAATGACTTTGCTTCGATGGAAGAAGTGGTGTACAGAAGATACAAACGACTTTTAGATGAAGGTGAAAAATTACCTGATTTGATTATTATTGACGGAGGGAAAGGTCAACTTTCTTCTGCTTTGAAAAGTTTAGATGTTTTAGGTCTGAGAGGAAAAATCGCTATTTTGGGAATTGCAAAACGTTTGGAAGAATTGTTTTACCCTAATGATCCAGTTCCGTTGTATTTGGATAAAAAGTCAGAGACTTTAAAAGTTATTCAACAACTCAGAAACGAAGCTCATCGTTTTGGAATCACTTTTCACAGACAAAAGCGAAGCAATAATGCTCTAAAAACTTCTATCGAAACCATTCCGGGAATTGGCGAAAAATCAATGGTTGCTCTTATCAAACACTTCCGTTCTGTAAAACGGTTGTCAAAAGCCAGCGAAGAGGAAATTGCGAAAGTGATAGGAGCCTCAAGAGCCAAAAAGGTTTTCGAGTTTTATCAAACTTTCGGAGGAAAATAAAATTCAAATTAATTAAAGACTCTTAGAACACTTCCGTTTTGTTCGATGCGATAAGGTTTCATCGGATATTCACCTTCGCCCATAGGTAGACCTGTAAAAAGACTGTATTCTAAATTATCGCAAGGGCAAATAGCTTTGATGCCGTTTATTTCAAGTCGAGAGCAAGCACTGATGTATTGATTAGGACAGTTCGCCTCATACGCTCTATAGGTGCCTCCTGCATTAAAAATGATGACTCCGTTGGCTCCCACTCCATTGGTGGTTATCAAAACAGCATTGCTCGGATACTGCAGGTTGTTATACATCGGTAAATTCATATTAATTTCTATCGAAAACGAATAGTTCGGGATATAAGGATTGTTGAGGCCAATGTTGTTATCGCTTGAACAACTACTTGCAATCAACACAAAAAGAGAGAATATAGTTACTAAAAAAGAATGTCTCATAAAAATATCAACTGAAAGTTGTGAATATAAAGAATAAATTATATCTTTGGACTTCGTTTAAAAAGCACAATAACGAACAGCTAAGATATAAAATAATTTTAAACCGAAGAATCCCATTTTTTTGGGATTCTTTCTATTTATAAAATAAGGATTATGAGTAAAGTGTCGTATTACACAGCAGAAGGACTAAAAAAGTTAAAAGAAGAGTTGGAGTATCTGAAAGCGGTAGAACGTCCTAAGGCTTCTCAGGCAATTGCAGAGGCAAGAGATAAAGGTGATTTGTCTGAAAATGCAGAATATGATGCTGCTAAAGAGGCTCAAGGTCTATTAGAGATGAAAATCGCCAAATTGGAGGAGCTATACGCTAATGCAAGACTAATTGATGAATCGCAACTAGATACATCAAAAGTATTGGTGTTGTCTAAAGTTAAGATTAGAAACGTAGCTAATAATATGGAGCTTACGTACACTTTGGTGGCTGAGAGCGAAGCAGATTTGAAAAGCAATAAAATTTCTGTGACTTCACCAATAGGGAAAGGTCTTTTAGGAAAGTCTGTAGGAGAAATTGCTGAAATTACTGTTCCTAACGGAAAATTACAGTTTGAAATCCTAGAAATTACAAGAGAGTAATCCATGAGTTCTATATTCACTAAAATAATCAATCGTGAAATTCCTGCTCATATCGTAGCAGAGAACGATAAATTTATTGCTTTCCTTGATGTAAACCCAAATGCAAAAGGACATACACTTTGTGTCCCGAAACAGGAAATCAATAAGATTTTTGATATGGGCAAAGAACACTACTTAGAGCTTATGGCTTTTGCTCATGATGTGGCTCAAGCTCTAGAAAAAACTGTTCCGTGCAAACGTATCGGAATGGCAGTAGTGGGGCTCGAAGTGCCTCATGTTCATGTTCATCTCATACCTCTCAACGAGATGAAAGAAATGACCTTTCAGCATAAAGTGAGTCTTACTCAAGAAGAGTTTAAAGTGTTGGCAGAAGCCATCGCTTCAAACGTATAGGTTGTTATTATTCAGGTTTAATCGAATAAATTAAGAATTTGCTAATAAGTTGTGTAGTGTCAAAACTGCACAACTTTTAGCTTATATTTTTAGTTTGAAAGTCAATAATTAAAAAGACTAAAGGTTAACACTTGATAAAAACCAGAAACTTTAAACAAAAAATTCTACTTTTGCACACAAAATAAAATCAGATGGCAAAGAATTTAGTGATAGTGGAGTCTCCTGCTAAGGCAAAAACCATAGAGAAATTCTTGGGTAAAGAATATCAGGTGGAGTCCAGTTTCGGGCATATTTCCGATTTGCCTTCCAGTGAGATGGGAGTGGATATCAAGAATAACTTTAAACCAAAATATATTGTTTCTCCAGATAAAAAAGCGGTTGTAAAAAGACTTAAAGAATTAGCTTCAAAAGCAGAAACTGTTTGGTTGGCTTCCGATGAGGACCGTGAAGGAGAGGCCATATCGTGGCATTTGGCAGAGACTTTAAAGTTAGATGAAGCTAAAACTAAACGTATCGTTTTTCACGAAATCACAAAATCAGCTATCGAAAAAGCTATTCAAAACCCAAGAGGAATTGACTACAATTTGGTAAATGCTCAGCAGGCAAGAAGAGTACTAGATCGATTAGTGGGGTATGAACTTTCGCCTGTTTTATGGAAAAAAATCAAATCCGGACTTTCAGCAGGTAGAGTGCAGTCTGTTTCTGTACGTTTGATTGTAGAGAGAGAAAAAGAAATTCAAAACTTCAAATCAGAAGTTTCTTTTTCGATAAGTGCAGAATTCATTACTGAAGCCGGAAAAACATTCAAAGCTAAAATTCCGAAAAATTTTGCAACTAAAAAAGAGGCAGAAGATTTTCTAAATAAAAATATTGGGTCTAATTACAGAGTTTCTGATCTAGAAACCAAACCGACCAAAAAATCGCCGGCACCTCCTTTTACGACTTCAACTTTGCAGCAGGAGGCTTCTAGGAAACTTCATTTTTCAGTTTCTCAAACCATGGTAGTAGCGCAACGCTTGTATGAAGCGGGGCTTATTACTTATATGAGAACTGATAGTGTGAACCTTTCTCAAGAAGCTACAGAGGCAATCAGAAAAGAAATTGTTGCTTCTTACGGGGAGGAATACAGCGCTCCAAGGAGTTTCGTAACCAAAAGCAAAGGAGCGCAAGAGGCTCATGAGGCTATTCGTCCAACAGATATGAGCCGTCATACGATCATGGCAGACAGAGAGCAAACCCGTCTGTATGAATTAATCTGGAAAAGAACAATCGCTTCGCAAATGAGTGAAGCTAAATTAGAGCGGACTCACGTAAAAATCGAAGCTGATAATCATAAAGAAATCTTTACGGCGACCGGAGAGGTGTTGCTTTTTGAGGGATTCTTGAAAGTATACCTTGAAGGAAATGACGACGAAGATGAAGAACAAGAAGGAATGTTGCCTCCTCTTAAAACAGGAGAGAAACTCCTTAATAATTATATAACTGCTACAGAGCGTTTCTCAAAACCACCTGCCCGTTATACAGAAGCTTCGCTGGTGAAAAAGTTAGAAGAGTTAGGGATTGGCCGTCCTTCGACTTATGCGCCTACTATTTCAACAATCATTAGTAGAAATTATGTAGAGAAAGGAAATTCAGAAGGAAAAGAACAACCCTATATTCAAATTACTTTAAAAGGAGCCACTATTAAGGAGAAACAGCTCGTAGAGAAAACAGGCTCCGATAAAGGAAAGCTTATTCCTACTGATATAGGAATGATTGTGAATGATTTTTTGGTGAATCATTTCAATACGATTTTGGACTATAACTTCACGGCTAAAGTGGAGCAAGACTTTGATGAGATAGCTTCAGGTAATGAGGATTGGACGAAGATGATTAGTCGCTTTTATGAGCACTTTCACCCTATCGTAAAAGAAGTGGAAACTTCGGCAGAAAGAGAATCCGGAGAGCGAATTTTAGGTAAAGACCCTAAAACAGGAAAAATGGTTTCTGTTCGTTTAGGACGATTTGGGGCTATGGCTCAAATCGGTGACCCGGATGATAAAGAGAAAAAATACGCTTCGCTTAGACCAGACCAAAATATAACAACTATCACTCTAGAAGAGGCTTTGGATTTATTCCTATTGCCAAAAACTTTAGGTACTTATCAAGGAGAAGAAGTTGAGGTGAATGTAGGTCGCTTTGGCCCTTATGTTCGTTTCGGCAAAACATTCATTTCTTTAGATAAAGGAGAGGAACCACTTGATGTGACTATGGAAAGAGCCATTGAGTTGATTTCTCAAAAACAAAAAGCCGATGCTCCTATAGGGGAATACGAAGGTCTTCCGGTTCAGAAAGGAACAGGTCGTTTCGGACCATTCATAAAATGGAACGGAATGTTTATCAATGTCAATAAAAAATATAACTTTGACAACCTTTCTCAAGAGGATATAAAAGAACTTATCGAAGATAAACTTCGCAAAGAAGAAGAGAAGGTAATTCACAATTGGGAGAGCGAAGGTATCAGAGTCGAAAAAGCAAGATGGGGGCGTTCGGTAATCTTGAAAGGCAAAACCAAAGTAGAATTAGGTAAAGAAGTCGATGCTTCGAGCCTTACTTTGGAGCAGGCAAAAGCTTATTTGGAGCAAAAAGCCCCTAAAAAGAAAAAATAAAATTCCATTTTTCCAGCCAACCAAACACAATATTAAATAATGACAGATTTCTTACAACCCGTAGAGCCTGAAATTACTGCTTTTGTACAGGGACTTTCCCTTCAACAATTAGGAAGTAGAGTGTTGTTGCATGACGATTCGGGTTTTCCGAATCTGGATAAAGTGCAAATTGCTCTTGTAGGAGTTCCTGATAACAGAGGAGCCGGTAGAAGTGATGTGCCTGATTTAATGTTGTTACGAAAAGAATTTTATTCTTTATTCTTTGGGAATTGGGATTGCACTATTGCAGACCTTGGAAATATCGATCAAGGTGAGTCTTTAGAAGATACTTATTTTGCTCTCAATCAAACCGCGTCTTATTTACTTAAAAAGAAAATCGTACTTATAGTTTTAGGAGGTTCTCAAGACTTAACCTATCCTTTGTATAGGGCTTACGACCGCTTAGGCAAAATGGTAAACATGGTTTCTGTGGATAGTAAGTTCGATTTCGGGAAAGCAGAATTGCCTGTGTCTGCAGATTCTTATCTCACTAAAATTATTATGGACGAGCCAAACAACCTGCTTGGATATAGCAATGTGGGATATCAAATCTATTATAATGCTCAAGAAGAGATAGATTTAATAGAGAAGTTATATTTTGATGCTTATCGTTTAGGAGAGGTTACTACAGATATTACGCTGGCTGAACCGGTGCTTAGAGATGCAGATTTAGTTAGTATAGATTTTTATTCTGTTCAATCTGTTTATACCGGGAATTTTTCTAAGTTTGTGCCCAACGGATTCACCGGTAAAGAAATTTGTGCTATAGCACGCTATGCCGGAATAAGTGACAGGGTTTCGATATTCGGAATTTTCAATACGGATGGCAATTTGGCTAGCGAAGCCGTACTTCAGTCTCAAATCATTTGGTATTTTATTGAAGGATATTGCTGCAGATATAAGGAGTTTCCCGAGACAGAAATCAGCAATTATGTGAAGTATATCGTCACTTTGAGTGAAGATGAAGAACTCGTTTTTTATAAGAGCGAATTTTCTCAACGTTGGTGGATGAAGGTTGTGTTTGATAAGGAACAAGAAAATAAAATAGGCAATTTTACGTTATTGCCTTGTAGGTATGAGGATTATCTTGAAGCTTCTCAAGGGGGTTACCCTGAAAGGTGGTGGAAAGCCCAAAAAAAATACTTAGCTATACAATAATATAATAGATGCTTCCGTTAATCATGGTTTAAAACCAGAGGGCGGAGTCAGAAAAAAAAGTTAATAAAAAGTTGTTTTTTTGAAAAAAAAGAAATAGGTTTACGCCCTTAAAATAAAGACTACTTTAATACCGGATTTTTATATGAAGAAATCAATTGTAATGTTATCTGTCGTGTCTCTGCTACTTAGTTGTAGTTCGGGAGATAGAGGAGAAGTTGTTGGAGTGAAAGGAAAAAAATGGCGTTCTGAAACTCCTTATGAAATGACTCTTGTACCCGGAGGTTCATTCATCATGGGTAAATCCGATGATGATTTGGCAGGTATAGGAGATGCAAATTCTAAAACCGTTACGGTTCGTTCTTTCTATATGGACGAATTCGAGACGTCTAACTCTAAGTATCGTCAGTTTGTAGAATGGGTTAAAGATTCTATTATCAGAACTCGTTTGGCAATTAGAGCTGATGAAGAGGGAGCGACTCCGGGAAGTGGCGGTATCGGAGAATATGCATTTGCAGACGGAGGTGATGTTGCCAATATGAGTCCGTATGATAAGTATATGTATGAGAACTACTATAGCTTAGGACAGGGAGATGACTTCTATCATGGAAGAAAACTAAATAGAAAAGTAAAACTTATTACAGATCCTCAGAAATATCCGGATGAGGCTTATGTAGAAGTTATGGATGGATTGTATCTTCCTCCTTCAGAGTGGTTTAATGGTTTGAAAACTTTTGATGTTTCTACGTTAGAGTTCTTTTATCAAGAATTCGATACGGATGGAGCGGCCAGAGATAAAAGTACAGATTACAGATCTAAAAGAAGTAAGTATCTAAAAACAGAAAAATTGCCAATCTATCCAGATACTACAGTTTGGATCAAAGATTTTGCTTACTCATATAATGAGCCAATGCATAATGATTATTTCTGGCATGCGGCTTATGATGACTATCCTGTAGTTGGAGTTACTTGGAAACAAGCCAAAGCTTTCTGTCATTGGAAAACGCTCTTGAAAAATTCTTGGATTAAAAAGAAAAAAGGTAGAAACCCGGTAAATAAATTCCGTTTGCCTAGTGAAGCAGAATGGGAATATGCAGGTCGTGGAGGTCTTCAGGCTGCAACTTATCCTTGGGGAGATTTATATACTCAAAACGAAAGAGCTTGTCATTTAGCGAACTTCAAACCAAACAGAGGGGATTATGCTGCTGACGGAGCCTTATATACTGTTGAGGTAAAATCATATACTCCAAATGATTTCGGATTATATAATATGTCAGGAAACGTTTCAGAATGGGTGGATTCATCTTATGACCCGTCTGCTTACGAATATGTTTCTACAATGAATCCGACTGTTAACGACCCTGCAAATAACAGAAAAGTACACAGAGGAGGTTCTTGGAAAGATGTAGCTTATTATTTGCAACTTGGTAACCGTAATTACGAATATTCTGATTCTGCGAGAAGTTATATCGGTTTCAGAACTGTTCAAGATTATATGGGAACTCAAACTACGGCAAACAACCCTGCTATGAGAGGCAGAAGATAAACAAGTAACATATAACTAATTTTATAACAAACATTTATTTAAACTTAACTAACTAAAATTTCTTTTAATTATGGCAAAGAGTAAAAAATTGATGAACATGGTTTATGGTCTAGGTGCTGCTGTGGTAATCTTAGGAGCGCTATTTAAAATTATGCACTGGCCTTTTGGTAACGAAATGCTTATTATTGGTCTTCTTACAGAGGCGTTAGTATTTACCGTTTCCGCGTTTGAACCTGTTGACAAAGAATTAGATTGGTCTTTGGTGTATCCGGAGTTGGCTGGTGGAGAGGCTAAAAAGAAAGATACTAAAAAAGAAGACCCACAAGGAATGCTATCTCAAAAACTAGATAACTTGTTGAAAGAAGCTAAAATTGATGGAGAGCTTATGGCAAGCTTAGGAAATAGTATCAGAAACTTTGAAGCTGCTGCTAAAGGAATTTCTACTACTGCAGACGGAATTGCTGCTCAAAAGAAATATAGCGAAGAGTTAGCTATGGCTGCTGCTCAAATGGAGTCTCTCAACAGTTTATATAAAATTCAACTTGAAAGCGCTACAAGAAACGCTGAAGCTAACAAAGAAATTGCAGAAAATGCAGCAAAACTAAAAGAACAAATGGCTTCTATGGCAGCAAACATCGCTTCATTGAATAACGTGTACGGTGGTATGCTTTCTGCAATGGGTAACAGAGGTTAAGAAGATTCTAATTAGAAATCTTTTATTAAATTATTTATTAATCTAAAAAACTAATTAGAAAAAATGGCAGGAGGAAAATTAAGCCCTAGACAGAAGATGATTAACCTGATGTATTTGGTGTTCATCGCTATGATGGCTCTTAATATGTCAAAGGAAGTACTATCCGCTTTTGGTCTTATGAATGAAAGATTAGAAGATTCCAATACGGCTGCAACATCAAGAAATCAGGCTTTTATGGAAGGTCTTCAGTCTAAAGCTTTAGAGAACGAAAAACAATATGGAGAGCTTGCTGCAAAAGCTAAAAAAATAGACGAATTAGCTGCAGAATACAACCAATACATCGAGTCTATTAAGACTGAAATGATGAAGGATGTAAAAAATCCTAAGGATTATGAAGTTATGGATAAGTCTGTGTATTTAGACGAGAAGTTCTTCTTAGGAGGAGATAAATATTCTCCAGCAGGACAGGAATTTGTCGATAAAATGAATGCTTTTAGAGAAGGAGTAGTAGCTGTATTAGGCGAGGACTTTAAAGATATACAAAAAGTTCTTAAAGATAAATTCTCTACAGGAGACGAGAAGGGTAAAGTAAGAGATAGAGAAGGCAGACCAAGAGATTGGTTAGAATATCACTATAAAGGATTCCCTATGGTGGCTTCTCTTACAAAACTTACACAAATTCAGGCAGATATTAAATCTGTTGAATCTGAAATTTTAGGAGCTATGTTACAAGGAAACCTTGCTCAACAAGTTTCTATGGATAACTACCAAGCTATAGTTGTATTGGATAAAAACGCTTTTTACCAAGGTGAACAAGTAACAGGGCGTGTAGTATTAGGTCGTTATGACGATAAAACCGTTCCTACTAGAATTGATAACCTACCAGGAGCTAAAATTGAAAATGGTCAGGCTCTATTCTCTTTCGGGGCAGGATCTGTAGGAGAACACGATATTAAAGGTCAATTCGTATTTACTGAGGATGGTGAGGAAAAACCAATCGAAATTGTAGGTAAATATGTGGTAGTACCTAAACCTAACTCTGCTACTATCTCTGCAGATAAAATGAACTCTATCTATCGTGGTGTAGACAACCCAATGACGATTTCGTTTGCTGGAATTTCAGATAATAATGTCCAAGCAAATGCTCCCGGATTAAGACCTGTAGGTAGCGGAGGGAAATATATCTGGAGACCAGATGGAATTCAAGGACAAGAAGCTACTGTTACAGTTACGGGTAAATTGCCTAGTGGTGAAATAGTAAGTGATAAGAAAACATTCAAAGTAAGAAACATTCCTGCACCAGCGGCTTCATTGAGAGGTATGGTAGGAAGTGCTAGAGGAAATAAAAATGACCTTCTTGCTTCTACTATTAATGTTATGTTCCCTGACTTCGTATTTGATGTTAAAGCAAACGTAGTATCTTTTGAGGTGTCAGTACCGGGTAATGCTAGGATAATTGTGCAAGGAAATAGATTTAATGCTCAAGCTCAAGCGGCTATTAATAAAGCAACAAGAGGAGATATTATTGTAATTAGTAACGTAAAAACAACTCTTGAAGGAGCACCTAACTATAAAATGCCAGATTCTACTCCATTTACTTGGGAAATACAATAATTGTGTGTGAAACATCGTTTTTTGAATAGCATATAGATTTTAAAATATAAATTTATGAATCGTATTAAAGTTTTATTGGCAGTTTTGGCTGTAACAGGTTTTCAAGCTCAGGCTCAGGTAAATGTGCTGAATGCTAAAACTCCTGCAGAAATAGGTCAGAAATCAGAACAGCAAAAACTGTTAGATAATGATAATCCGCTACCTTACGGATACGTGAATGAGGAGCGTGACGTATTGTTCGGAAGACACGTGTGGGAGATTATCGACCTTGACCAAAGAGTAAATTTCCCGTTATATTTTCCTGTTGAGGATAATTTAGGTGCGGAAAGACGTTCATTGTTTAATGTTTTGATTTCTGCTATCGAAAACGGAGAGATTACCGAAGTATATGGAGATTCATATTTTCGTACTAAAAAAACTCTTGAAGAAGTAAAGCAATCGTTTTTCTATAAAGAGATGAATAACTATGGGAAAGAAGTTTGGAACCAGTATCAAGATTCTACTGAAGAAGAACTTCTAGCTCAAGGCATTCTAACAGACGAACATTATAGTACTTCATATGTTACAGGTGCAGATGTTCAACAATATGCTATCAGAGGTTACTGGTATTTTGATGCTCGTCAAGGAGAATTAAAATATCGTTTGTTAGGAATTTGCCCTAAAGCTATTCCTGCTTTGGATAAACTTCGTGATGGTGACAAAGGAGAACCTATTGAATTGTTCTGGGTATATTTCCCGGATGCAAGAAAAACGTTACATAAAGCTTTAGCTTTCAACGAAAAAAATGCTGCTTCTCCTTTTAACTTTGACCACTTGTTGAATTCAAGACGTTTTGACGCTACTATTTATATGGTAGAAAACGTGTACGGAGATCGTAAAATTGAGCAATATTTAAAAGACAATGCTCAATTCCAACTTTTAGAAGCTCAAAGACTTAAAGAAGAAATTCGCAACTTTGAGCAAGATATGTGGAGTTACTAATCTTCATAAATATAACACTAAAAACTCCTGCCGATCGGCAGGAGTTTTTTATTTTAACCTCATCGGAATTCCTTATTTTTGCATTATGAAAGAAGAAATATATGATTATTTCATTGTGGGTTTGGGGCTGGCAGGAACGGCCTTTGCCGAGATGGCTTATCAAAATAACAAAACCTTTTTTACCTTTGACAACTTTCTAAAATCTTCTTCAGAAGTAGCAGGAGGGGTTTTTAATCCAATTGTGTTAAAGCGGTTTACATTAGTCTGGCAAGCTAAACAACAAATGGACTTACTGCTCGAGTTTTATCCAAAGCTTGAGGAAAGATTTCAAACCAAGTTTTTACATCATATCCATACATATAGAAAGCTTGCTTCTGTCGAAGAACAAAACAATTGGACATCGGTTTCAGAAAGACCTTTGTTCAATGATATAATGACTTCTGAGATTATATTTAAAGACTATAAAGCCGTTGAGGCTCCTTTTGGCTTTGGTGAAGTGAGAAACACAGGTTATCTCAATACGTCTCTTTTCCTCAGTGAATATAAAAACTTTTTGAAAGTTTTAGGAAGGGTATCTGAAGAGCAATTTGATTATTCAAATCTTATTATAAAGGAAGGTTACGTCGAATATAAAGATAGAAAGGCACGAAATATAATCTTCTCCGAAGGGTTTGGTTTAAAAAACAATCCGTATTTTAATTATCTGCCGCTTGATGGGGCCAAAGGAGAAGTACTAACTATCAAAACTACTGAGCTTGACTTAGATGTATTGCTAAAGGCCGGACGTTTTATTTTACCAATCGGAAATGATTTATATAAAGTAGGAGCTACTTATGAATGGATAGACAAGACTGATACTCCTACTGAAAAAGGAAAGGAAGAGTTGCTTACGGATTTAAAAGAGATGATTAGCTGTGATTTCGAAGTAGTAGACCATCAAGCAGGAATTCGACCAACGGTAAAAGACAGACGACCACTTGTAGGAAAACACACAGTGTATAATAATCTTTTTGTGTTGAATGGACTAGGAACCCGAGGGGTAATGTTAGCGCCTTATTTGGCTCAAAAACTCTTCGAATTTATAGAATTTGATATACCTTTGAAAAAAGAGATAAACATAGAGAGAATTAAAGAAAAATGAGAATAGATATCATTACCGTTTTACCTGATTTGTTACGAAGCCCTTTTGAGGCATCTATTATGAAAAGAGCTATCGACAAAGGTTTGGTAGAAGTGCATTTTCATAACCTTAGAGATTATGCTACTAACAAGCATAGAAACGTAGATGACTACCAATTTGGAGGTGGGGCCGGTATGGTAATGATGATTGAGCCAATTGATTTATGCATCTCTAAACTTAAGTCAGAAAGGGAGTATGATGAAATTATTTATATGACTCCTGATGGTGAAACACTGAATCAGAAGATGGCTAACAGGATGTCGATGTATCAAAACATTATCATTCTGTGTGGACACTATAAAGGAGTTGACCAAAGAGTGAGAGATTATCTGATCACCAAAGAAATTTCTATTGGAGATTATGTCTTGTCAGGTGGTGAATTAGGTGCTTTGGTACTGTCGGATGCTATTATAAGACTCATTCCGGGTGTATTGAGCGACGAAACTTCTGCTTTGTCAGATAGCTTTCAAGATAACTTGCTTTCACCACCGATTTACACTCGGCCGGCAGACTACAAAGGCTGGAAGGTTCCTGATATTCTCTTAAGCGGAAACTTTGCTAAAATCGATGAATGGAGGGAGCAAAAGGCTTTAGAACACACCAAAAATCGTAGACCGGATTTGTTGGAATAATTACTTGATATTCCAACGGAATTTATACTTCTTCCAGAAAATCAATAATAGTAGAGGATACATAATCACCATGCTAATAACAGTTTCGTTAAACATGGAAGCATTGTCCATCTCTCCTGTGTACTTGAACATGGCATCGGTCTGAAGAGCAGAAATTTCAGACGTGATTAGTGTAGCAGCTATGAAGTTGTTCGCAAAGTGAAATCCTAAAGCAAGTTCCAAGCCGTCATCAAGTAAGGTTAAGATTCCCATGAAAAGTCCTGTTCCGATATAGAAAATCATCATTTTAAAGCCTATTTCAGCCACTTCCGGATTAGCGCTATGCACGAGTCCAAAAAGTACAGAAGTTATGATAAGCGGAACCCATTTTGATTTGAACCCAATCCCGATTTGTTGCATCAGATATCCTCTAAAAAAGTATTCTTCGAAGCCGATTTGAACAGGAAACAGAAGCAGACTTATGATGAGCAACGGTATAAATTTCGCAGCATCAAAATTCCATTCAATATTTGATTTATCAATGCTATAGGACACCGCAAAAAGTCCGATTTGGATAAAAAAGACCACAAAAAAAGCAAAGAAAATGCGCTTGAAATCCACTTTTGGTCGGGAAGTCGTCAAAGTAACAATACTTCGTTGATGCAGGAAATAGAAAAGAGCCAAAAGTATTGCTAAAAGGAATCCGAATTGGCTTAGCATCAATACTAAATTCAAGTTCTTGTTTTCGAACATTTGGGATGATTGCTTAACCATTTGTTCGTATTGTTCAGGAGATAGCGCTAAAAAGATTAGAAAGCTTAGTCCGAATACGACAATAAAAGGAAAACAAACTAATAAAGTTCTCCACCAATCATTTTTTCCTTTAAGGGCTTGTTGTATAAACATCGCAATGAATTTAGTATTTTTGCAAATATAACAACAAAATTATGATAACCATTTACCACAATCCCAGATGCAGTAAATCCAGAGCCGGAGTTCAGTTTTTGGAAGAGTCAGGTCGACCTTTTCAGACGGTTTTGTATATGGAAGAACAACTTTCATATGATCAATTGGCGGATATTATTAAAAAGCTTGGCATTCGACCTTATGAACTGTTAAGAAGAAATGAATCCGTGTGGAAAGAAGTTTATAAGGATAAGAATTTGAGTGATTCCGAACTTATAAACTTGATGGTCGAAAATCCGAAACTTATCGAAAGGCCTATCGTTGTAAATGGGGATAAAGCTGTGATTGGCAGACCTACCGAAAATATAGCACTTGTATTATAAGTTGCTGTTTTATACTACTAAAACCTTTATTTTTTCTTACAAAACTTAACAAATGTTTGTGAGGCTAAGCCAATATATACCTTTATTTTTGTAGTTCAAAAAACTGTTTTTTAATGAAACCATTACATTTTATTCTTTGTTTTTGTTCTTTTATCGCTTTCTCACAACAGAAAGTTACTATTTCTGGTAAAGTTGTCGAAAAAGAGACAGATGCTCCTTTAGAGTATTCCATCATCACTATTAAGAACACACAAAATCCTAGTTCGGTTTATGGAGGGACTTCGGTAGCAGACGGAAGTTTTTCATTCGAAGTGCCACAAGGAACATATGATATTACAGTTGAGTTTATGTCGTTCGAAGCGGTTCAATTCTTGAATAGTTCTGTTCGTGAAAACCTAAATTTAGGAGTTATAAAATTAGCTCCTGATTCGGAACTACTCGATGTGGTAGAAGTGATAGCAGAGCGTTCTACGGTCGAGATGAAACTGGATAAAAGAGTTTATAATGTGGGTAGAGATATGATGGTAAAAGGAGGAACGATAAGTGATGTCTTAGACAACGTTCCATCAGTTACTGTGGATGTCGAAGGAAATGTTAGCCTAAGAGGTGATGAGAACGTAAGAATCTTAATTGATGGAAAACCTTCAGGATTAGCCGGAATCAATATTGCAGATGCTTTGAAAATGCTTCCTGCTGATTCGGTAGAAAGAATAGAGGTAATTACGAATCCGTCTTCAAGATATGAAGCAGAAGGAGGAGGAGGTATCATCAACATTGTACTTCGTAAAGGAAAAAACCAAGGTGTCAACGGAACTTTTATTGCTACAACCGGAGACCCGGCTAACCACGGAATTAGTGCTAATATCAACTACAGAACAGAAAATTTTAACATCTTCACTACTCAAGGTTATAATCACAGAGGGAGCAAAGGAAATGCTCTGAATGACATTGAAAACCTTGACCCAACTACAGGGGCGACCACAGGATTTATTAAAGAAACTAGAGAGAATGACAGACTTAGTAAAGGTTATAATGGAGTTTTCGGTTTAGAATGGAACCTTACTAAAAGCCTTTCTTGGACAAACAGTATTTCATATAGAAAAGACAGTCGAGATAATACATCTGATGTTTTTATTGATTATTTCAATCCGGGAATGGGACTACTAGCCAGTACTTCGCGTGATAATGTGGATTGGAGTGATGACGAAAGTGTAGACTATTCATCCAACTTTACCAAAAACTTCGAAAAAGAAGGACATAAACTTACGGTTGACTTCTCAACTTCGTTAAATAAAGACAAGGACTTTTCTGACATCACAACCAGAAACTTGACTTTAGATGAAATCACTCGTTTAGAGAGAACCGCGAATGACCAAAAACAAACTCGTACTGTAGTGATGACAGACTACGTACTTCCTGTAGGGGAAAAAGGTCAATTTGAAGCAGGATATAGAGGTAACTTTACGGATTTGACAACCGATTATTTGGTTGAGAATTTCGATGATAACTCGAACTCGTGGCAAAATGACACCAATTATTCCAACGAGTTACAGTATATAGAAAACGTAAATGCTCTTTATACACAGTACGGAAGTAAGATAGGTAAGATGTCATATATGGGAGGACTTCGTTGGGAGGATACCAAAGTTGATATCAACCAGTTTACACATGACATTTATAAAACCAAAAAATATAACAATTTCTTCCCGAGTGCTTTCTTGAGTTATGAATTTAATGATGATACGAATATGTCATTAAGCTATAGCAGACGTATTTCAAGGCCTCATTCTCGTGCTATCAATCCGTTTTCGAATTTGTCAAGTAACGTATCTCTTTTTAGAGGAAATCCGGATTTAGATCCATCGATGACCGATGCTATTGACTTAGGGTTTTTGAAGCGTTGGGGTAACACATTTACGTTGAGCAGTTCGATGTATTTTAACCATACGTCAGATGCGGTGCAGTATGTTCGTTACGTAGAAGAAATCAATAATATTGACGTATTAGTAACTTCTCCGGTAAACTTAGGAGTTCGTGAGCGTTTTGGGTTTGACTTCACGTTGAATTACAATCCGTTCAGATGGTGGAGGCTTAACGGGAGTTTGAACTTCTATAGAAATGAGACCAAAGGAGATTATACGTATTATGATCTGAACAACAATTTGGTTGCTCAGAATTTTGATAACGTAGCATATTCTTGGTTTACACGTTTGACTTCGAGAGTAACGTTGCCTTATAAAATCGATTGGCAAACCAATGCTACTTATAATGCTCCGGAAGACAATGCTCAAGGTAGAACCAAAGGAATTTTGTTTGCTAATGTAGCATTTAGTAAAGATATTCTTAAGGATAAAGCAACTATTACGTTAAACGTTCAAGACTTATTTAACTCTAGAAAGCGTATTTCAGATACTGAGTTGCTTACTCAAAACACGTATTCTGAAATGCAATGGAGAGAAAGACAAATTTCGCTATCGTTCACCTATCGATTCAACAAACAAAAAGAAAGAGAAAGACCTCAAAGAGGAGGGAATGGTGAAATGGGAGACGAAGAGTTCATGGGAGGGTAATTTCCACGAAGCATAACAAAAAATCCACACATTTGTGTGGATTTTTTTATTGGGTTTTAT
>CAYZBA010000014.1:8438-22637 GCA_964476555.1 uncultured Flavobacterium sp. | reverse complement strand
TCAGTAGTCATTTTATTGTTAATTGTAGTTGTGTTGTACATATGTTTGCAAAAATAAGGTTTTTGTAAATGATAGAAGACATTTGTATTACAGTTTTTAATCAATACTTTTGCAGTGATTTTTAATCTAAAACAACACAGCGAACAAACTAATACATTAGATATGCCAACATATATTTCGGCTGAAGAGGCGGTAAAGCTCGTAAAAAGTGGAGATAGGGTTTTTCTTCACGGAAGTGCTGCTACTCCATTGCATTTGATTAATACATTATTCAAGAGAGCCCATGAGTTAAAGAATGTGGAATTGGTTTCCATCAGTACTTTTGGAGATTTAGAATGGAAAAACCCGGGAGTGAGAGACGCATTTTATATGAACTCTCTTTTTGTGTCTGGTAATGTCAGAGAATGGGCGAACAGCGATAAAGGAGGTTATATTCCTGTTTTTTTAAGTGAAATCCCTCGTTTGTTTACGAATGGTTCGCTTCCGTTAGATGTAGCGATTGTTCATGTTTCACCACCGGATAAGCATGGTTACTGTTCGTTGGGGACATCCATCGATGCTGCTTGGACAGCGGTTAGAGAGGCCAAAACCGTAATTGCTCAGGTCAACCCGAAAATGGTAAGAACTCATGGGGATTCTTCGGTTCATATTTCGAAATTCAAGGCGATGGTTTGGCATGAGGCCGATTTACTTTCGGTAGATTATAATGCTCAAGATGAGATCTCGATGAAAATCGGGAAGAATGTGGCGGAACTTATTGAGGACGGTTCGACTATTCAGGCCGGAATTGGGACCATTCCGAATGCTGTGTTAAGCAATCTGATTCATCATAAAGATTTAGGAGTTCATACCGAAATGTTCTCAGACGGAATTATTGAATTGGTGAAAAAAGGAGTTATAACCAACGAAAAGAAGAAGGTACATCCGGGAAGAACGGTAACGGCCTTTGTTGCGGGAACTCAAAGACTTTATGACTTTGTGGATGACAACCCGACAATTTCGTTTATGAATGTAGCTCACGTGAATGCTCCGGTTGTCATTTTGAAAAACCCAAAAGTGGTGGCTATCAACTCTGCTTTAGAAATTGACTTGACCGGACAAATTTGTGCGGATTCTATCGGGCCTTATCAATATTCAGGAATCGGAGGGCAAATGGACTTTATGCGAGGCGCTGCTTTATCTGAAGGAGGAAAGCCCATTATTGCAATACCTTCGGTGACATCGAAGGGAATTTCGAAAATTACCCCGCTTTTAAAACAAGGAGCCGGTGTGGTGACTACTCGTGGACACGTTCATTATGTGGTTACGGAATACGGAGTGGTTAATCTATACGGAAAAAACTTAGAACAACGTTCGAAATTGCTAATCAGCATTGCTCATCCTGACCATCGGGAAGCTTTAGAGAGAGCTCATTTCGAAAGATTTAAATAAAAGGAAAGTCAGCATTTAGCTGACTTTTTTATTACTCGAAAAACGAATTATTTTTAATGGCTTCTTTCAGAGGGTTTAAGTTTTTTATCAAAACACGACCTTCAAAGGCTTTGATATGTTTCTCGTGGTGAGCATCGGTCCCTACAAAGTCTATCATTCCTGCTGATAGGAGTTTGTCTGCAACTTTGGCAATGTTAGGTCCGTAGTAGCCTACGGCAGAAAGCAAATTCATTTGAAACACACAACCTGCTGTTTTGAGTTTTTCGTATTGATTAAAATCAAAATGATAAAACAAATATCTTTCTGGGTGAGCCAAAACCGGTTTGTAGCCGGCCATTTGTAGTTCAAACAAAATATCATAAAGTTGAATCGGAGGATTCACATAAGACATTTCAACCAATACATAATCATCTTTTAGAGTAAGTAATTTTTCAGTCTGGAAAAGTTGCATAAACGAATCGTCCATCAGATATTCTGAAGCAACTCTAAGATTGAGTTTTGAGGATAATTCCGGTAAAACTTGTTGTACTTCTTTATGCCTGTTAATAATTCCTTCGGAAGTGTTATCCCATACCTCTTTAATAGTGTGTGGAGTAGCAATGGCATTTTTAAATCCAAAATCAATGAAAGAGTTCATCAAGAATTCTGTATCCTGTTTGCTTTCAGCCCCATCATCAATTCCGAAAAGGATGTGAGAATGGATGTCAGTATAACCTACTAACAAATCTTTTAAAATAGGGGATTTTGGTTTAAAAATAGAAAACATGGCTTTATTTTAGATTAAACACGAGGATATTACACATCGCAAAGTATAACAAAACTGTAAAAGTTGCAATCAAAATCGTAGATTTTTTTTGCTCTAGCCCTTCAGAATTTGCTTTTTTATAAATGAAATAGAAAAAACTTCCAACAATTGCTCCAACAAAATATCCGGTAAGAATATCTGTTGGAAAGTGTAATCCTAAGTAAATTCTGCTATAAGCAAAGATTAAAGGGAATAAAAACAGTAGAAAGGCGTATTTGTAGTATTTTCTGAAAATCAGAAATATAAACAAAGTTGTAGCCATAGAATTCGAGGCGTGACCCGAGAAAAAGCTGAAAGATTTTCTACTAATCAGAATTCGTAAACTCTCTTTGATTTCTAAGTCGTTTACAGGTCTGAGACGTTGAAAGGTATACTTGAAAAGGTTTGTAGTTTGGTCACATACCATGATGATAAGTGCAATAAAGAGGAGTACTATCCATAGGTTTTTCCATCCTATTTTTTTCCAGAGCAGGTAAAAGATAAACAGAAAAATTGGAGCCAAATAAAACTGATTGGTAATCAAAAGCCAAACCCCATCAAAGCTTTCCGAGCCTAGATTGTTCAGGTAAACCAACAGTTGTTTGTCATACGATATGATGTCCTCCATTAAAGTTGTCTTTTGATAGGTCCTGTGATATCTTCGATATCTTCTTTGAATTTATCGATTTCTTTAGAGATGTGCTCTGTAGGGTTATCTTCGAGTTTGGTGATGTTTTTTATCTCTTCGAGTTCCTTTAAGTCTGCACTTTTTTGGATTTCGTTTTTGATTTCGTTTGTTGCATTTTTAATTTGAGCCATACCTTTACCCAAAGTCCGAGCTATGTCGGGGATGTTTTTTGCCCCGAAGAGCATTAATGCCACAAAAATTATCAAAACTATTTCGGATATTGCCATTTTTTGTAGTTTATTAGTTTACAAAGGTATATAATTTCTGTGGGTTGTTTTATAGTTTTAACTTACTTATAAAATCCCACACTACAATTCCTGCACTTACAGAAATATTTAGTGAATGTTTGGTTCCGAGTTGCGGAATTTCGATACAACCGTCAGAGAGTTCGATGGCTTTTTCGCAAACTCCTTTGACCTCGTTCCCGAAAATAAGCGCATATTTCTTAGTTGCATCTACTTCGAAATCGTTGAGCATAACGGCATTTTCAACTTGTTCGATGCTCCAAATTTCTACTTTTTCTTCTTTGAGTTGTAAGAGGGCGTCTTCGATGTTTTTGAAGTATTGCCAATCTACGGTTTCGGTAGCACCGAGGGCTGTTTTGTGAATTTCTTTATTGGGCGGAGTAGCTGTAATTCCACACAAATAAATTTTCTCAATCAGAAAAGCATCGGCTGTTCTGAAAACCGAACCGATGTTGTTCAGACTTCGGATGTCATCCAAAACAAGAATAAGAGGTGATTTTTCTGCCTGTTTAAATTCTTCGACAGACAGACGATTCAGTTCGCTATTCGGTATTTTTCTGCTCATAACGGTGCAAAGGTAAAAAATCGAAGTCCAAAATCAGAATACGATGTTTTAATAAAAATAAAATCCTCTCGATTGGAGAGGATTTTTATATGGGTGACTTGTAGGATTAATAAGTAAAAATTGGTCTTTCACTCATCATATCTACTACTTTGTCTGCGATTTCTTCTAATTTATCGTCATTATCGTGGTTTGTGATAACTTCGTCAATTAGTTCTACGATAGTTTTCATGTCTGCTTCAACAAGACCTCTGGTTGTGATTGCAGGTGTTCCAACACGGATTCCTGAAGTTACAAACGGAGATTTATCGTCAAACGGAACCATGTTTTTGTTTACGGTAATTTCAGCTTTTCCAAGAGCTTTTTCAGCATCTTTTCCAGAAATTCCTTTGTTGCGAAGGTCGATAAGCATCATGTGGTTGTCTGTTCCTCCAGAAATGATATCATATCCTTTTTCAACAAATGCTTGAGCCATAGCTTTTGCATTTTTTTGCACTTGTAGGATATATCTGAAATATTCATCAGTAAGAGCTTCACCAAAGGCAACGGCTTTAGCTCCGATGATATGCATAAGTGGTCCACCTTGATTTCCTGGGAAAACAGCACCATCCAACACAGATGACATCATTCTGATTTCTCCTTTTGGAGTTTTAAGTCCGAATGGATTTTCGAAATCTTTACCCATCATGATGATTCCTCCTCGTGGTCCTCTTAGGGTTTTGTGAGTAGTAGTTGTCACGATATGACAGTGAGGGATTGGGTCACTCAAAAGTCCTTTAGCGATAAGCCCTGCAGGGTGAGAAATATCAGCCATTAAAATAGCTCCTACGCTGTCTGCGATTTCTCTGAATCGTTTGAAATCCATATCACGAGAATAAGCCGAAGCTCCGGCAATGATAAGTTGAGGCTTTTCTCTTTCTGCAATTTCTTGGATTTTATCGTAATTTAAACGTCCTGTTTCTTTGTCTACTCCGTAGAAAACAGGGTTGTATAATTTTCCTGAAAAGTTCACCGGAGAACCGTGAGTAAGGTGACCTCCGTGAGATAAATCAAAACCTAGAATTTTGTCACCAGGTTTTAAGCAAGCCGCATAAACAGCGGTGTTGGCTTGTGAACCTGAGTGTGGCTGAACGTTTACGTATTCTGCTCCGAAAAGGGCTTTAGCTCTGTCTATAGCGATTTGCTCGATAACATCAACTACTTCGCATCCTCCATAATAACGTCTTCCCGGATAGCCTTCTGCATATTTATTAGTCAGTATAGAGCCTGCAGCTTCTAATACTTGTTCGCTTACGTAATTCTCAGAAGCAATAAGCTCTAAACCTTCGGTCTGACGAGCTTGTTCTTCAAGAATTAAATCAAAGATTTCGTGGTCTCGTTGCATAAGATAAATTTTCGTTAAAATGACCACAAAAATACGGATTTTTTTTGGGTAAGTAAACACGAAACGATATATTTGGCTTCAATTTATAAAATCAACAACCAAAAGCAATTAGTTATGCCGTTAACAGCAAACGACCCTAACAGAAAATCGTGGATAGAAGTAGATAAAAACAGTGATTTCCCGATTCAGAATATTCCGTTTGGAGTTTTTTTAACCAATAATCATATCGTAACTGTCGGAACGCGTATAGGCGATTATGCCATCGATTTGAGTGCTTTATATCAGTTAGGCTATTTTGATGGGATTGCCCTTACGGATGACATCTTTTTACAAGATACATTGAATGCATTTATCTCTGCCGGGAGAAAAACTTGGAGAGAGGTTCGCAACCGCATAGCAGAAATTTTTGATGTTACTAATCCAAAACTAAGAGACAACGAATCGCATCGTAAACAGGTGCTTTTTCACATTGATGAAGTGGAAATGCAACTTCCGGTTTGTGTTGGAGATTATACGGATTTTTATTCGAGTAGAGAACACGCTACTAATGTAGGTATGATGTTTCGCGACCCGAATAATGCTTTACTTCCGAACTGGCTTCATATTCCGGTTGGGTATCACGGTAGGAGTTCTACTATTGTACCTTCGGGAGTTCCTGTAAGAAGACCGTTAGGACAAACACTTCCGAATGGAGAGACACAGCCTGTTTTTGGGCCTTCTAGACTAGTGGATTTCGAATTAGAAACTGCTTTTATTACAGCGGATGCTAATAGAATGGGAGAGTACATTCCGGTTGAAGAGGCAGAGGATCACATTTTTGGGATGGTACTTTTCAACGATTGGAGTGCTAGAGATATTCAAAAATGGGAATATGTTCCACTAGGTCCGTTCTTAGCTAAAAACTTTGCTTCGTCTATCTCTCCTTGGATTGTGACTTTGGATGCTTTGGAGCCTTTCCGCTGCGAAAGCCCGAAACAAGTAGATCCAAAACCACTTCCTTACTTGCAACAAACAGGAAACCATGCTTTTGACATCAATCTGGAAGTTTTGATTAAGCCTGAAAATGGAGAAGAGACTTCTGTTTCTAAATCGAACTTTAAGTATATGTACTGGACTATGAGTCAACAATTGGCTCATCACACCATCAACGGCTGTCAAGTGAATGCCGGTGATATGATGGGCTCAGGAACGATTTCGGGTCCTACTCCTGACAGTTATGGTTCTATGTTAGAACTTACATGGGGAGGTAAAAATCCGATTACGTTGAAAGATGGAACTCAACGTAAGTTTATTGAAGATAACGATACGGTAATCATGAGAGGTTTTTGCCAAAAAGATGATTTGAGAATCGGATTCGGAGAGGTTGCTACGAAGTTGTTACCAGCTTTAGAATTTAAAAAATAATTTTTCACGGCTTAGATAATGTTTAAACTTTTTAAAATAGTCGCTTTTTTGGAAGGGGTTTCCTATTTAGCGATTTTGGCGAACATGCTTTTCATTAAGCCAAACAATATAGATTTATACCAAACATTTTTATTTCCAATCGGGATGACTCACGGAATTTTGTTTATGGCTTATCTCTTGTTGGCTGTAATGCTCAAAGCTTCGATGAAATGGAGCGGAAAAGATTTATTTTTGATTCTTTTTGCTTCGATAATTCCGTTTGGAACGTTTTGGGTAGAGAAAAAATATCTTTCATCAAAATAAATCTCAAGCATGAAAAAACAACTTGAAGCGGTAGAACTATTCCATAAAACCTATGGCTTAGGAGTTAGCCCGACTCCTATAGCTGATTTAGGAGAGGCAAAAAACGAACTTCGTTTTAACTTGATGAAAGAAGAAAATGAAGAGTATTTGGAAGCAGTTCGCAACAATGATATTATAGAAGTGGCCGATGCTTTGGGTGACATGCTTTACATTCTTTGTGGCACGATTCTCGAGCATGGGTTACAGCACAAGATTGTAGAAGTCTTTGACGAAATTCAACGTAGCAATATGAGTAAATTAGGCGAAGACGGAAAACCAATTTACAGAGAAGACGGCAAAGTAATGAAAGGCCCGAATTACTTCAAACCTGATTTTTCGAAAATATTAGAACAATAAAAACTAAAAGCTGCCCGAAAAGGCAGCTTTTTTTATGAAGTAAATAAACCCGAAAAGGCTTATTTCAAGTTGCTTGTCATTTCTTCCGGTTTTACCCAAGCATCAAAATCTTCGGCAGTCACATATCCTAAACGAACCGCTTCTTCTTTTAGGGTTGTTCCGTTTTTGTGAGCTGTTTGAGCGATTTCAGCAGCTTTGTAGTATCCGATTTTTGTGTTAAGAGCCGTAATTAGCATTAGTGAATTGTCAACCAATTCTTTAATGCGTTTGTGGTTAGGCTCGATTCCTTGAGCACAATGCTGGTCAAACGATACACAAGCATCTCCTAATAATCTTGCGGATTGCAAGAAGTTGGCAGCCATAAGAGGTTTAAATACGTTTAGTTCATAATGTCCTTGTGTTCCTCCTACAGAAATAGCTACGTCGTTACCCATTACTTGAGCGCAAACCATAGTTAAAGCTTCGCATTGTGTAGGGTTTACTTTTCCTGGCATGATAGAAGAACCCGGTTCGTTTTCTGGGATAAAGATTTCTCCAATTCCTGAACGAGGACCAGAAGCTAACATTCTGATGTCGTTCGCGATTTTGTTAAGAGACACAGCTAGTTGTTTCAAAGCTCCATGAGTTTCTACGATAGCATCGTGAGCTGCCAAAGCCTCGAATTTGTTTGGAGCTGTAACAAACGGATGCCCGGTGAATTTAGAGATGTATTCCGCTACTTTTACGTCATAACCTTTAGGGGTATTAAGCCCTGTTCCTACTGCGGTTCCTCCTAGAGCTATTTCTGAAAGGTGAGCTAATGTGTTTTTAAGAGCTTTTAATCCGTAGTCTAATTGAGCGGCATACCCTGAGATTTCTTGCCCTAGTGTGAGAGGTGTAGCGTCCATCAAGTGAGTACGACCGATTTTTACTACGTCTTTGAATTGTTCCGCTTTTGCTTTAAGTGTATTTCTAAGTTTTTCAACTCCCGGGATAGTAGTTTCTACTACCATTTTATAGCAAGCGATGTGCATTCCCGTTGGGTATGTATCGTTTGATGATTGTGATTTGTTTACGTCATCATTTGGTTTAAGCACAGGTTCTCCTTCACCAATTTTTCTTCCGGCCAAAACTTGTGCTCTGTTGGCAATCACCTCATTTACGTTCATGTTTGATTGTGTTCCCGAACCGGTTTGCCAAATTACGAGAGGGAATTGATCATCTAGTTTACCTTCAAGGATTTCGTCGCAAACTTGGGCAATCAAATCTCTTTTTTCGGCAGATAAAACACCTAAATCGCAGTTAGCATAAGCAGCAGCTTTTTTCAAATAAGCAAAACCTCTTATCACTTCTATAGGCATCGAGGCAGGAGTCCCTATTTTAAAATTGTTTCTCGATCTCTCGGTTTGAGCTCCCCAGTATTTGTCTGCAGGAACTTTTACCTCACCCATTGTGTCTTTTTCTATTCTATATTCCATAATGTAGTTAGTGTATTAAAAATGAGCTCAAAAGTAGTTATTTTTAAGGAAATGGAAAAAGAATTTCGGAACGAAAATTCCCAATGCGTATTCCGAGATTCGTAATTTAATAATTATCTTTGTCGTTATGAATGAGCATTTGAATCCAACTAATAAGCATTACTCTCCTGAGGAGATAGATGTTGAAAAAAAACTACGCCCATTATCGTTTAATGATTTTGCTGGGCAAGAGCAGATATTGGAGAATTTACGAGTATTTGTAAAGGCTGCCAATATGAGAGGCGAAGCCCTAGATCATGCTTTGTTTCATGGTCCTCCGGGATTAGGGAAGACTACTTTGGCCAACATTTTAGCCAACGAATTGGGAGTTGGGATTAAAATTACGTCGGGTCCTGTTTTGGATAAACCCGGAGACTTGGCCGGACTGCTCACAAATCTCGAAGAGAGAGACATTCTTTTTATTGATGAAATACACCGATTGAGCCCTGTAGTAGAAGAATATTTGTATTCGGCCATGGAGGACTTCAAGATTGACATTATGATTGAGTCGGGGCCGAATGCCAGAACGGTTCAGATTAATTTGAATCCGTTTACTTTGGTAGGAGCAACGACTCGTTCCGGATTGTTAACTGCTCCGATGAGAGCCCGATTCGGGATTCAATCGAGATTACAATACTACAATACCGAACTTTTAACTACGATTGTCGAACGAAGTGCTTCGATTCTGAAAGTTCCAATTTCGCTGGAAGCGGCTATCGAGATTGCAGGAAGAAGCCGTGGAACTCCTCGTATTGCGAATGCTTTATTGAGACGTGTTCGTGACTTTGCTCAGATTAAAGGAAATGGAAAAATTGATATTGAAATAGCCAAATTTGCACTAAAAGCTCTCAATGTAGATGCGTATGGTCTTGACGAAATGGACAACAAAATCCTCACCACGATTATCGATAAATTTAAAGGTGGTCCGGTCGGGATTTCGACTTTGGCCACTGCAGTTTCTGATAGTGCAGAGACTATCGAAGAGGTTTATGAGCCGTTTTTGATTCAGGAGGGGTTCTTGATTCGTACACCAAGAGGTAGGGAGGTTACAGAAAAGGCTTATAAGCACTTAGGGAAGGTAAATACTAATGTTCAAGGTGGGCTTTTTTAAAAAAGATTAGCGATTTTTGTAGACTTATTGCTCAAAAATCGCTAATCTTTTAATGAAGGAGAATTTTTAGAAATTTCTATACTTTTTGGTTATTTCAAAAACGTGCTCCAAGATTTTAATATCTTGTTCCGTAAGTTCCACATGTCTTCGGCTCATTACAATTTTGGCAGTTTGTAGTGCTTTTTGAGTGAGATAAGTCGAGAAGCCCGAAGCTCCCCCCCAAGAGAAACTAGGTACAAAGTTTCGAGGGAATCCGCTTCCGAAGATGTTAGCTGAAACTCCTACTACTGTTCCGGTATTAAACATAGTGTTGATTCCGCACTTTGAGTGGTCTCCCATCATAAGTCCGCAAAACTGAAGTCCGGTTTTCTCGAAACGTTCACTCTCGTAGCTCCATAATTTTACTTCTTCGTAATTGTTTTTCAGATTCGAGTTGTTACTATCAGCTCCAATATTACACCATTCTCCTAAAACCGAATTTCCCAAAAATCCGTCATGACCTTTGTTGGAATATCCCATCATTACGGAGTTATTTACTTCTCCCCCCACTCTACAGTGAGGTCCGACAGTAGTGGCACCATAAATTTTTGTGGCCAATTTTACTTGAGCTTCTTCACCTAGGGCAAAAGGACCTCTAATCACAGAGCCTTCCATGATTTCAGAGTTTTTTCCGATATAAATCACTCCAGTAGAAGCATTCAAAGTGACAAATTCCAACTTTGCACCTTCTTCGATAAAGATATTTTCCGGAGAAATTACGTTTACGGATTTTGGTATAGGTTGTGATTTTCTGTCTTTGGTGATTAATTCAAAGTCTGCTTTGATAGCTTTGTCGTTTTTCGCAAAGATGTCCCAAGTGTTTTCGACAGTGATACAGTCGTCTTCGAACTCAATGATTTCGTATTGGTCAAAATCTACCTCTTCTTGAGTATCTTTTGTATGGAAGGCAACAATTTCATCTCCTTTGAGAATAATTTGGTTTTCACGTAAGTTTTTTATAAGCTCAACCAATTTATCGGTCGGCAGAAAGCTTGAATTGATGAGTACATTTTCTTCTGCTTCGACCATTGGGTATTTCTCAGAAAGATAATCTTCTGTAATAGTTGTGGTGGTGCTTCCTAGAAAGTATTCCCATTTTTCTCTGATGGTGAGAATTCCGATACGCAAGTCAGCTACCGGTTTTGTATAAGTAAAAGGAAGTAAAGCATTTCTTCTGTTTCCGTCAAAAAGAATGTAGTTCATAACGAATATTTAAAGAAAACAAATATAGTTCGAAAATTCATAACGGAGAAATAAAAATA
Organism: uncultured Flavobacterium sp.; assembly: GCA_964476555.1. Lineage (GTDB taxonomy): Bacteria > Bacteroidota > Bacteroidia > Flavobacteriales > Flavobacteriaceae > Flavobacterium. Next base: position 11,532 of record CAYZBA010000014.1, on the reverse strand, counting down.
GGGCAGGAAATGACTGTTGAAAACTTTCCGATATAAAATTTTATTTACTGTGACGTTTGTTTATTTTTGCATTGATGAAGTTAGAGAAATATATAGCGCAGCTTTTATACAGGTACGAATGTGTTACGGTGCCTGAGTTTGGTTCGTTTTTGACAGAAGTTCGTTCTGCCAGATTACAACCGAATACCTATACATTTTATCCTCCTAAAAAGGTCATCTCATTTAATTCATTACTTAGAAAAAATGACGGGCTTTTGATTCATCACATCTCTCAAAGTGCTAAGATTCCGTATAATGAGGCGGTTAGCTTAGTGCATCAAGAAGTTTCACTTTGGAAGAAAGTGTTAGAGAGCAATCAAATTCTTGAGCTGAAAAACATTGGTGAAATTCGCCTAAATGCAGAAAATAATCTTGTTTTTACTGCCTTAGAAAATACCAATTACTTGCCCGATTCTTTCGGACTTTCAGCCGTGGTTTCTCCTGTAATCAGAAGAAATTATACACAAGAAGTAACTTCTGAAGAGATAAACAAACCGGAAATTACGGTTGAGGAAGCTCCAAAAGTTATTCCGATAACTAAAGCTAAGTCTAGAACGTCTTATATTAAGTATGGAGTAGCAGCAGCGGTTATCTTAGGAGCAGGACTTTTCTTTGTGAACGATTATTATCAATATAAAGTAGCTCAAGAAACGCTTTTGGTGGAACATGCGGTTCAACAAGAAATCGAGAGCAAAATTCAAGAAGCAACTTTTGTTATTGAAAACCAAAATATCACACCTGTTACTCTTACGGTAAAAGAAGAAAAATTGCACTATCACATCGTAGCCGGAGCTTTCAGAGAAGAGGCCAATGCAGAAAAAGCGTTCGTAGAGTTAAGTAAGCAAGGTTTTAAATCTCGTAGATTAGAAAAAAACAAATACGGACTTTACCCTGTGCTTTACGGAAGTTATAAAACCTATGAAGAAGCTCTGCAAAATCTAAGAGAGATTAGAAAAGCAAATACAGATGCTTGGCTTTTAGTACAGGAATTATAATTTCTGTTTTTGATAAACGTAAGTTCTGAGTATCTTTACGTTGTCAAATAATACCTTGTTATTGTGAACTTCACCAACCAAACCATAGATATCGATTCACTTCCGAAATATCAGGAAGTCACCCTGCAGCCCATACACCCAAAGTATTGGAATGTGATGGTGATTAATATTCTTATTTTCATCATTCTTCTTTTAATGGCTTTCGTAGGTATTTCTATTGCAGCGCCAGAAAAATTGCCTACGTTGTTTTATGTACTTACTCCTTTACTTATTATAGCTTTCGGAGGTTTCCTGTTTTGGATTAACCGAATGGCTTTCAAAAAAAGAGGGTTTGCCATAAGAGAAAAAGATCTGTTGTACAGAAGCGGGGTGTTGGCCACCACTACTATCATTGTTCCTTTTAACAGGATTCAGCATATTGCTGTGAACGAAGGTGTTTTTTCGAGAATGTATGGCTTGGCGGCTTTGGAAATTTATACGGCAGGAGGAAGTAGTAGTGATTTGACCATTTCCGGAATCGAGAAAGAAAAAGCGATTAGTATCAAAGAGTTTTTGATGAATAATATAAATATCAGTACTCCATCAGAGGAAACAACTACAAATACTGAGCTTTAAAAAGAAATCCACCTAACTTAAATTGACCTAAAATTGAAATTCGATAAGCCACAACGACAATCAAAAGTAGGAATCGTAATTATGTTTACGGATACCCTACAGAAATTTGTTCGTGCTATGTGGGTTCCGCTTTTTTTGGCACTTTACCGAATGCCTGCTAAGGCTATTCCGTTTGTACTGTTGGGAGTAATTGCCATTTTAGCTATAATCGGGTTGGTGGCCTATCTCCGTTATCGAAATTTTACATTTTTCTTGGATGAAGAAAAACAAGAATTTGTAGTAGAAAGTGGGGTCTTTAGCAAAAATAAACTTTCGATTCGCTTAGATAAAATCCAACAAGTGAATATAAACCAATCGGTAATTCAGAAGCTAATCGGAGTATATAGCTTGACGGTTGATACAGCCGGAAGTAACGATAAAGAAGTAAGCATTAAAGCTATAGACCATCAATCGGCTCAGATTCTAAAAGCTCGATTGTTGGAAAGAGAAACTTCAATATCAGAAGATACAACAGCAGAACAAGAACCGGAAGTTACTCAAAAACCGATTCTGAAAATTAGCTTAGCTTCGTTGCTTAAAGTAGGTTTGACTTCAAATTACAGAAGAAGTCTAGCCATATTGGTCGCTTTTTTCTTCACTCTTTATGACAACATCAGAGATTTTGTGGAAGGTGAAATCTTCTCGGAAGAAGATTTGGAGCATTATATCAATCAAGGCAGTTCGTTTGGAACATCTGTGTTTTTAGTGATGTTTTTCGGATTGTTTGTGCTTACGTTTTTGGCGACGCTTGTTCGAACGCTTATCAAATATTACGATTTCCAAATTTTTAAACAGAAGAAATCCTTACATATTTCCTACGGACTTTTCGCTAAGAAAAATACGTTGCTGAATCCGAAAAAGGTTCAGATTGTGGCTTATAGCCAGAACTTTTTGCAACAAAAATTGAATGTTCTCAAAATTAGAATCAAACAAGCTTCTTCTCAAGAAGTAAAACAAGATGGTAAGAAAGATGAAAGTTCGTTTGTTGAAATTCCCGGAGCGGATTTGTCTGAAAAAGAATTGATTCTAAAGGCAATTTATGACAAAGTTGTGGAGAAAGGTTCGGTTTTGAATCCGAATTACAGATATGTTTTAAAGGGAATTTACTTTGGTTTATTACTTCCTGTAGCTGTGTTTTTATTAGCAGGATTTTTAATTAATGAAGAGTTGCAATCGTTCTTTTTGCTGATTCCTTTTTATGTGGTGATAGCTTTGTTGTTTATTTATTTGGGCTTTAAAAATTACCGACTTTTCGTAAGTGATGATTTCATCATCAAAAAAAGTGGTGCTTGGGATGTTCAATACGAAATTATCGAGCCACACAAAATTCAAGCAATTACTACCTATCAATACTTTTGGCACAAACCTTCAGATGTAGGTCATGTGGTTTTGCATACGGCAGGCGG
>CAYZBA010000014.1:0-8338 GCA_964476555.1 uncultured Flavobacterium sp. | reverse complement strand
TTTATACACTCTTGTTTTTGGTATTGGGAGTTGCCTCGATTGTAGCGGCACTTAAATATACTATTGGGAATTCGGCTTATGGTTACAGAGGTTTAGGAGATGTCTTCGTGTTTCTGTTTTTCGGATTGCTTAGTGTTCTGGGGAGTAATTTCTTGTATGCTAAAGAATTTGATTGGCTTTTGGTTTTGCCGGCATGTGCTGTTGGGCTTCTCAGTACAGGAGTTTTGAACTTGAATAATATGAGAGACGAAATCTCAGATAGAACATCTAATAAAAATACTTTGGTGGTAAAAATAGGAGGGAAGAAAGCTAAAACATATCACTTTACGATTGTGATTTTAGCGATACTTTCGCTTCTGGTTTTTGCTTTTTTGAAAGATTTTAAAGCGGAACAATTTCTTTTCGTACTTGGATTTATTCCGTTATTTCTTCACCTGAAAAGAATCGCTACTTATCAAGACCCGAAAGAATATGACCCAGAATTGAAAGTGGTGGCTCTTTCTACTTTTTTGATTTCGGTATTGCTTTCGATAAGTTTACTTTTGTAACGAAGCATTTTTCTCCACGCTTTTTTGAAAATAAAAAGCAGGAACAAAAAGCAATAAAAATAAAGGCTGAATTAAAAATCTTCTTACGTAAAACAGAACGAAACTGTTGTCGGAATAATTAACTAAATAAAAGAAAGCGCCTAAAAGTAGCACGAAAAATACTCCATACAGAAAAGATGCAACTTTTAGAAATTCCTTGTTCCGGAATAATATGTATATGATTCCTAAGGATAAAATAGTGTTTAGGAAATAGCGTAAAAACAGATTGAAAAAAAGTTTAAAGCTTTCAAATTCCGGAAAGGCTTCACTCTGATAAGCTCCTTTAAAATAGCTTAAAAATGGGTCATAAAACCATTCACTTTCGAATAGTCGGATGATGGCAAACCCAAAGATAAAAGGTAAGATAAATAAAAATGATTTAAGCTGTTTCATCTGTTTTTTTAGGAATAAAACCTGAATATTTTGTCACCCAAACCACCCATAGTGTAAATACGAATCCATAAATCACAAGCGGAAATATAACTCCGTGAATTAAGTGATTATATTCCGGATGATGGTATAGAAAATAAGACAAAGCTGATATTCTGAACACATTTAGAATGTGAATCGAGACCAACCCGACCAAAATAAACAAGAGTGCTTTTTTGAAGTTTTTGGCAAAAGCAATCACAAAAGAAGCAAATAAAATCATTACACTAAGAGCGTTACAGCCTTCCACCACTCGAGCTACATAGCGGTCTATATAAAAAACTCTCGTCCATTTTTCGCCTTCGAATTTGTAGATTTCGGTTTGTCCGCCAAAAGTGTTCGAAACATATTTCACCTGATAGGAGAGTTGTTCCGTAAAAGGATCAACTGGAAATTTTTCGTTTTCGTAAAGAGATAAATATTGGTTATACAAAAGCGAAAGTACTCCATAGGATACGAAGAACACCAACAGGAATCTGAGAAAAGGACGATATGTGACGAGATATTTCTTCATAATACAAAATAAAAAATGTAGTCCTTGGGACTACACTTTCATAATTTCTGCTTCTTTTTGACTCAGAAGTTCATCAACTTTCTTAATGTAAGTGTCCGTGAGATTTTGAACGTCAGCCTCACCTTTCTTACATATATCTTCTGCTAAACCTTCTTTTTCTAATTTTTTGATTTCTGTATTAGCGTCTTTACGGGCGTTTCTAATTCCGATTTTGGCGTCTTCGGCTTCGGCTTTTGCTTGTTTAACGAGTTCTCTACGTCTTTCTTCTGTTAATACAGGGATGTTAATGATAACACTTTCTCCGTTGTTCATCGGGTTGAAACCTAGATTAGCAAGTAGAATTGCTTTTTCGATAGGCTGTAACATGTTTTTTTCCCAAGGAGTAACGGTTAACGTGCGAGCATCGGGAGCGTTAATGTTAGCTACTTGAGAAAGCGGAGTAAGCGAACCGTAATATTCTACTCTTACACCTCCTAACATAGCAGGAGAAGCTTTGCCAGCTCTAATATTTAAGAAACTCTTATTCAAGTGAACCAATGAGTTTTCCATGGATTCTTTGGCACTATCTAAAATAAATTCTAACTCTTCCATTTTTGTTTTCAGTTTTAAAGTATCAAGTTAACTTGTAATTAGTGTAAGTATTGTTTAAATAGTTACTACAGTTCCTACGTTTTTACCTTCGCAAATATGTAATAGATTGTCTTCTTTGTTCATGTCAAAAACGACAATCGGTAGTTTGTTTTCTTGGCTCAAGGTGAAGGCTGTGGTATCCATCACGTTTAGCCCTTTGTTTAGTACTTCATCAAAAGTAATGGTATCGAATTTTGTAGCAGTTGGGTCTTTTTCAGGGTCTGCTGTATATACTCCGTCTACTCTTGTTCCTTTTAAAATCACATCGGCTCCAATTTCGATACCTCTCAATACAGCTGCCGTATCGGTAGTGAAGTAAGGATTTCCTGTTCCGGCTCCAAAAATTACGATTCTGCCTTTTTCTAAATGTCTTACAGCTCTACGTTTAATGTAAGGTTCTGCAATAGCTTCGATTTTTAAGGCAGTTTGTAATCTTGAGAACATTCCTTTTTCTTCTAAAGCTCCTTGAAGTGCCATTCCGTTGATAATTGTGGCCAACATCCCCATGTAATCGCCTTGTACTCTGTCCATTCCGTTGCTGGCTCCAGACACTCCTCTAAAAATGTTTCCTCCTCCTATTACGATGGCAATTTCAACTCCTTTGTCGTGAACTTTTTTGATTTCATTTGCATAATCGGAAAGTTTTTTAGGGTCAATTCCGTATTGACGCTCACCCATAAGTGCCTCTCCACTTAATTTTAGGAGGATTCTTTTATATTTCATAACTGATTTTGTGTTGAATGGTGCAAATATAGTTATATTTCGTTTATCCGAAAACCTAGTTTTTTTAAATCTTCCCAAAAATTCGGATAGGATTTTGACACTACATGGGCATCTTCAATCATTATATTTGTTCGTAAGGCAAGAGGAGCAAAAGCCATTGCCATTCTGTGATCTTGATAGGTTGAAATGATTTTTGGGTTAAGGAATTGAAGATTCGGTTCCTGTTTGAGAGAGCTATCCGTTATTGCTATTTTTCCTCCTATTTTTTGGAGCTCCTTTTTCAGAGCGGAGAGTCTATCCGTTTCTTTAATTTTTAAAGTATGGAGTCCGTTTAACTCACAACGAATTCCCAATCCGAAACAAGTTACTGTAATAGTTTGAGCAATATCAGGAGAGTTAGATAGGTCTAGAATTAAATTCTCTATAGTATGCTGTCTAGACTTTTTTAAAGTTATTGAGTTGTCCTCAAAAGTTGTATCTACTCCGAAATTCTTATAGATGTCAACTAAAACTTTGTCTGACTGAAGGCTATTTTTTTTGAAATTAGACAGTTTTATTTCAGTCCCAATTTCAGATAAAGCTATTATGGAATAGAAATAAGAAGCACTACTCCAATCACTTTCTATGACGAATTTTGCATCTTTAATTTCAGGTTTTGGAAGAACTTTTATAGTGTTTTCAATAAACGATGTTTCTACTCCTATCTGATTTAGCAAACTCAGAGTCATTTCGATATATGGTCTTGACGTAATGTATCCTTTGAGGGTAATTTCGAGTCCGCATGGGAGTTTTGGGGCGATAAGCAGTAAAGCAGAGATGTATTGACTGCTCACATTAGCCGAAATCGAAATTTTATTTTTCCATAGCTTCTGTCCTTTGATTTTTAAAGGAGGGAATCCACTTTTATCTACATATTCGATATTAGCTCCTATGCTTTTTAATGCATCGACCAAAATTCCAATAGGTCTTTCTTGCATTCTGCTAGAGCCTGTCAGAATTACTTTTCTACCTTCTTGAGTAGAAAAAAAAGCGGTCAGAAAACGCATCGCTGTACCGCAATGGTGAATGTCAATATGATTACTTGACGATTCCAAAGCTTGTTGCATGACCTTGGAATCGTCAGAATCAGAAATGTTTTTCAAAGAAATATTCGGGTAGAGTGCTTGCAAAAGCAATAACCTGTTCGTCTCAGATTTAGAGCCAGATATGGTTATGTGTTGTTCTTCTAGCTGAGAAGTATGTGATAGCGCTACATTCATTTTCTTTTTAAGACGACTTTTTCATTTTGCTTTTCGACCACTTTTCTGAAAAACTCTTTTAGTTCTGGGTAGAATGTTTCAGATACTATAGGTGTATTTATGTTGAACTCCATAACCAATTGAATTTGGGTTTCTGTTTTACTGATTAAATACTTGAAACTTGCCAAATTCTCATTAAAAACTAGATGAAGTGACTCCGGAATCGATTCAACTTCGTAACCTTCAGGAATAGTGTAGTTCATATTGTATTTATCCAAATGAGGAAACACAAAATCTATAGGATATTTTCTTTCTTCTTGTGTAAAAGGATTTTTTGAAAGTTTGAAAATCCACATCGGGGCAAAATACATTTTGTCTCCGATAATGTCGACTGTATTATTGCTTTTAAAAGAGAAATTTTCGACAATTGGCTTAGAGAGGTCATCAAAGTTAGAACGCTCATAGTCATCTTGAATCTCAATGCCGGAATATCTTTTTTCTAAGTTTTCTAAATACGAATCTTCAGAAACACTGCCATAGTTTTCTCTAAATAGATAAGCATTATAGTCGAAATGATTTCTTCTCATTTTGGCAGTAATTTCTCCGTTATCTTCTATTTTGGCCATTAAAGCGATAATGTCTTTAGACTGAGCTTGAGGCATTAAGTCAATATCAGTAGTTGTTTTGTTTTCTCGGATAAGTCTTCCTAACCAGTTTAAGGCTCTTACTGGAATAATATTAGGAGCTGAGTACTGAGAAGTAGCATCCAACAAAATTGTTTTATTGTCTGCTTCTACGGCTGCAATCACATAGTTAAAAGCATTGGTGTTTGGGAAAATGGCTATTCCGTTGCTTCGAGTACTTACTAGTACCGGATTTGCATTCAACCCGGCATAACGGAGCATCGCCGTAAGCATTAGATTGATTTCTGCTACGTTTCCAGATTTGTTTTTATAGGCTTTTTTTACTCCATCCGGGCAATAATACCCGTAGTTTTCATTCCAAACCACTTTGTTTTTTACGAAGTTCAAAATTGTATTGATTTTCTCATCTCTACTCATTCCGGGTGTTAGAACCTGATTGAGCTCATCTTCGAAATAAGATTTTTGATTTAGTTCTTTACCAAAGCTAGGGTTGTCATAGATTGTTTTGGCTAAGTCTTCCCATGATATAGAGAAATCTTTTTGGTAATTAGGAAATTCTATTCTCACTAAATCATGCTTTACAGATGCTACATAGTTTTTAATATTGTTTACGTAGTCTTCTTGTTTTAAGGCAGGAAGATTAGAAGCAGAATAGAAAGTTCGGATTTCTTTGTAACCAATACTTCCTGTTTGTGTAGCGCCTAAATTTCTGGTTCCATAGCCGGTAGTAGTAGCGGCTGTAACCGATTTCCGGATATTTTTTACCTCTTGTTTCATCTCAATATCTGTAGAGTTTAAGGAGGTTCTATAGATGTAGTATTGAGGGATATAAACGCTGTATTCGATGTTGTTCACGGGTATTTCATATTGAAAATACCAATCAGGGATAGTATTTAGATAAGGTGTTTTGTAGACATATTTATATTCGATTACTGAACCTTCTTTTACATTAGGAAGAACAATTTTTTTCCGAATCCAATCAGAGTTAATTTTTTCCTCAAATTCACCTTCCTTTTTGATTTTGGTTTTTTCTATTTTTCCGTTTACGAGATTGAATGTAGCTACGTCATCAAAAAGTAAAGTTTCTTTTTTACCTCCCGTATAGTACGGCATCGAGAAGTTTGCATAATCTAAACCTTCTTTTTTGTAGATTTTTAGTCGTACTTCTACTTCTGTAACCATAATAAAATCTGCTTCACTATCTAATTCAAAACGAGTGTTGCCCTTTTTGTATAAAATAGCAGCGACAGCCGAAGTGTCTGCTGGGTGGAACTTTTCTTCTAATTCGGCTTTGGATACTTTTCCTAAACGGAAATCTTGAGCCATAGATAAAAACGGTACGAGGCAGAGGATTAGAGTAGTTAAGTTTTTTAGATTCATAAATAATTAATTTTATGAACTTTTCAGTTCATTGGTTGGTTTTATTATTCTTTTTTTAGTAATACTATTTTTGCGTTGTCATTTCTGGCTACTTGCTCCCTGAAATTACGAAAGTCTTCATATTCTTCTTTCGGATAATACCCTTCAAGTGTGATAAATTGACGTTTATAAGTTATCAAATTATCGGTTTGAGTATATTCTGTTTTATAAGAGCCAAATTTAGTGTTAATTTCTGTATTTGAAGGAACACTTTCAATAGTATAGCCTTCAGGAATAGAAACAGTGAACTCATCGACGTCAGTATAACTCCTTCTGAGCTCGAATGAATTTTGTCTGTTTCTATAACGCTGTGGAACCTTTGAATATTGGTTAAACGGATTAACAGCAAAGATTAGTCTGTCTCCGTTTTTTTGAGCATAATTTTCGGCTTCAAGAGCTATTTTCTCAGTAAACTCAATTTGTCGTTTGTCATTGTTTAACTTAATGTTCTTGATGTCGAGATTGTTTATGATATGAAAGTACTGTTTGTAATATTTTTTTAAATCGTCATAGGCTTGTCTTTCCAGGTAAAATCGATTGTTATACTGAATTCCTCGCGTTTTTATATCTATATTGGCTATTAGTTTTCCTTCCTGGGAGATAGAATATTCTGCTTTAGAGACTTGAGTGTTGTTTTGTGCTCCATAAACATGTGTTCGTACAAGTTTTCCTCCTTCTGGCTTTACAATCAAGGCCAATCGGTCGTCTGTACTATCCCCGAGAAAGTTGAATGGCGTGATTTGACTTGTGCACTCTAACCATTTCATGTCATCTCCGTCTGGGATAGCTAATATGACGTGATTTCCTTGCATACAGACAAAATCATCTGTCAAGCTTTTTTTGGTAGGATTACTATAAATCACGGTGTAGTAAGAAGGAACTCCTACACTTTCTAAAAGTGCTTTGGTGTAATTTGTAAGTGCTTTACAATCACCATACCCAAGTCTGTCTACATCTTTAGCCAGCATAGGCTTCCAACCGCCAATTCCTAGTTGGATACTCACATAACGTGTCTTGTTTTGCACGTATTGATAGATAATTCGGGACTTTTCGATAGGATCCGTCACGTCTTTTACTAAGTCTCTCACGGTTTGCTTTGTGCTTTCCGGCAACTCATCTGTTTTGGCTAATAAATCTCTATTTATCCAATTTCCTAATTCCGCCCAAGAAGAGGCATTTCCATTTACTCCTTCTAAATGAAACTTACTTAAAGCAAATTTTACATAAGGAGTAAATTTTGTGATACTAGGAGCATATTCCTCATATTTGAGTGCAGGAATATTACTTACAACATATTGAATGGTATTGGTCGTCTCTGTTTTAGTAATATTGCAAAAATTAAAATTGTATTCCTTATATCGAAACCCCAAATCTTGAGGGAAAGTAATAGACATCGAAGCATTCTCTATGCTTGAATGATATCCTGAAAAAAGATACCAATCTGGAATAAAAGCTGTTACTGAGGTTTCGGACATACTTTCGTAAACTATTGTAAAAGGATATTTTAGAGGGGTATACTCCAAATAAACTAATCGATTATCCGTATAAATCGAAAAACCATCGGCTACACTTACATCTTTAAAATCCTTTCGCTTGAATTTTTTAATTTCTTTTCCTTGAGCGTCATAGATAGTTGCGCTCATAGATTTTATCTTTGTGCTGTTATCGTAATGTTCCCCAAAATAAGTGTCGTTCCAGCCCTGTTCGTTTAATACGGTTAAGACAACTCTTTTTGTTTCGGTCATCGATTTTTGAGAAGAGATGATAATTTCTTTGTTTAGTTCGCGAAAGACTAGATTTGAATTGTCTGTTAATTCTTTAGGGATATTATTTGTTGTATAGTTAATTTTTTGTGCAATAATGGGATTTGTAATAAAAATAAATCCAATGAAAGAAATAAGGTTTAATAAAATCTTCATTTTTATATTTTTTTCGAAAGTAATAAAAATAAATTTCTCTGACAATTCTAACTTTAAATTTGGGAGGCGTGAAAGAAATAAAATTTTATATAATTATTGATTAGGTGTGTTATGTTATAAAAAAAGCGGCTGAATTTCAGCCGCTTTTTATGTTTATGTTTTTAGCAGAATTACCCTAGGGCAACTCTTTTGAATCCTGTAACAGTAAGACCTTTTGAAACAGAGTCTACATATT
>CAYZBA010000013.1:0-23020 GCA_964476555.1 uncultured Flavobacterium sp. | reverse complement strand
TCTCAGAAACCGTCTACCAAAGAGCAGAAGGCAAAATCTCTCTTTCTGAAATGACCTTTTCCCACCAAATGGTACGACTTTTTATCATCGAACAACTATATCGAGCCTTTACGATTTTGCGAAACGAACCCTATCATCATCAGTAAAAGTTTCAAATTTAGGTTACAGGCTAATTAAGCTTGAAACCTGAAACAATTTAACCGTCTCTTTCGCCTCCTTCACATCATGAACCCTCAAAATGTTAGCTCCTTTCTGTAAAGCCATAGTATGAATTACAGTCGTTCCATTCAAAGCTTCATCTGGTGTAATGTCAAGAGCCTTATAAATCATAGTTTTCCGAGAAACTCCAACTAACAAAGGCAATCCAAACTGTTGGAAATAATTCAGATGATAAAGCAGTTCATAGTTTTGCTCCAAAGTCTTAGAAAAGCCAAAACCAACATCCACAATCAAATCATTGACTCCTTTTGCCTTAGCAAGAGCTATTTTTTCAGAGAAATAATAGAAAATATCCTTTGTCAGATTGTCGTAATCTGTGAATTGTTGCTTCGTCTGAGGCGTACCTCTCATGTGCATCATAATATAAGGCACTTTGTAATGAGCCACTACATCCAACATGTTTTCGTCAAGCGAAAAAGCCGAAATATCATTGATAATAGCGGCTCCGTTTTCTAGCGAAATTCGGGCTACTTCACTCCGAAAAGTATCTATAGATATCGGAATCTCAGGAAAGTGTTTCGCCAAAACCTCCAACACAAAAACCAAACGCTCTATCTCTTCTTCTTCTGTTACAAAAGCGGCGTTAGGCCGTGAAGAATAAGCTCCAACATCAATAAAATCAGCCCCCTCGCTAATCATTTTCTCAGCTCGCGACAATATCTCTTGCTCGGTTTTATACTTCCCTCCATCAAAAAATGAATCAGGAGTATGGTTGAGAATCCCCATAATTTTTGGAGAAGAAACATCGATGAGCTTACCGTGGCAATTTATAGTCATTTGTTAAGACGTTTTAGGCATAAAACAAAGGTTTAAGACAACTTTAAATCTTAAACTTGAAACTTGAAACAAAAAAATTAAGTACTTTTGGACAAATTTACGGTAATGGAAAATACTTCGGAACAATTCGACAAAATAATCTCGGTTTGCAGAAACCTGTTTGTCAATAAAACCAAAGATTATGGTACTGCTTGGAGGATTCTAAGACTGCCTTCCCTAACAGACCAAATTTACATCAAAGCTTTACGAATCAGAAACATACAAGATAACGAAGTTCGTAAAGTAGACGAAGGCGAAGCTTCTGAATTCATCGGAATTATCAACTACTCCATCATGGCTCTTATTCAACTCGATAAAGGAGTCGGAAAGTATCCTGACCTTACACTGGACGAAGCCGTAGCTTTGTATGATGAAAAAGTAGCTGTTACCAAATCGCTTATGGAAGCCAAAAACCACGATTATGGCGAAGCTTGGCGAGATATGAGAATTAGTTCACTTACCGATTTAATCCTCCAAAAACTGCTCCGCGTAAAGCAAATCGAAGACAACAAAGGCAAAACATTGGTATCCGAAGGTCTCGAAGCTAATTATCAAGACATGATTAACTATTCGGTTTTTGCGCTTATTTTGTTGGAGAGCTAAGGAATCAAAGACATGGAAAACAATAAAAAACCTATACTTATAGCAGGGCCTTGTAGTGCCGAGACCCGAGAACAAGTACTGGCAATAGCCGAACATATCAAAGATTTAGACCTAGCCTATTTCAGAGCCGGAATCTGGAAACCCAGAACACGCCCCGATGCCTTCGAAGGCGTAGGAAAAATCGGCCTTGATTGGCTCAAAGAAGTACAACAAAACTACGGACTCAAAACCACTGTCGAAGTAGCCACTACCCAACACGTTGAAGAAGCACTAAAAAGTGGTGTTGATGCGCTTTGGATTGGAGCCCGAACCACCGTAAACCCTTTCTCTGTACAAGAAATTGCTGATGCCCTTCAAGGTGTAAATATTCCCGTATTAGTCAAAAACCCTGTAAATCCCGACACCAAACTTTGGATTGGTGCCGTAGAGCGAATCAGCAAAGCAGGTATCAAAGACATCATGGCTATTCACAGAGGATTTTCTGTATACGAAGTAAAAAAATACAGAAACGAACCCCAATGGCAAATCCCCGTGGATTTCATGAAAGAATTCCCTGATATGCCTATCATTTGTGACCCGAGCCACATTGGTGGAGACAGAAAATATATTCAAGAAATCTCACAAAAAGCCCTTGACCTTAACTTCGACGGACTGATGATTGAAACTCACATCACTCCCGATAAAGCATGGAGCGATGCCGGCCAACAAGTAACTCCTGAACAACTCAAAGAAATCCTATCAAAACTCATTATCAGAAACCTAGCTCCAAAAGGAGCTCCTATGGGAGAACTCGAAGACCTCCGCATCAAAATGAATCGTTTAGACAACGAACTCTTGGAAATCCTCAAAAAAAGAATGCAAATTTCTGAGAAAATTGGAGCCTATAAAAAGAAAAACAACATGGTAATCTTCCAGAAAGATTTCTATGAGGATTCTTTACAGAAAAATGTGAAAAATGCTGTAGAAAACTACAATTTGAAAGGAAAGTTTGCTTCAGATCTTTACAAACTCATTCACCAAGAGTCCATCAACATTCAAGAACAAGTGATGAATAAGCCAACAGAGTAATTACTTTTTGTTATTGAACCTGTCTTCTAGATTTTTGGCATGTCTTCTGCGGAAGGCAAACATAAAAACTGCTAACCCGGCCAAGAAAAAACTTACCCACGGAGACTCTCCGAGTGTATACTTGTCATAACCGTCATAAACAAACAATGCAGCCAAAAGAAGATAAACCCAGTAAAAGTATTTGTAGTATTTCATAAATGTGAATTTTCACAAAGATAAAAAAATTCCTCACTGATAAAAGCTAAAAATTTATTTTAACTGCCAATTAACCCCTTGCTGACTGTAAATTAACCCAGGAGATTCGTTAAATCAGAAGTTAAAATGTTGTAGTATAAACTGAGCGCGATTCTCAGGAGTGTCTTTCGGAACCTCAATTAAATCGTATCCGAAACTTTGATAAGTATCTATAAGATGTCGCTGAATTTGTTGCGCTTGCTCGAAGTTCTCGTATCTCTCGTTATCACACATATAAATCTCTTCCCACACCGGACAAATAAAGAGCTTTGTGTAACGGTAATCTTGACAAGCCTTGACAAAGTGCTGCGGATAATCCCTATCTCCAATAAAGTGCATATATGCCAAAATATCCGGAATTCCCCTATCAATAAACACCACATTTGCCTCTTCTGCAAGTGCCGATTGATGTTGTTGGATTCTCCCTTCCAGTAGTTTTTGACTAAACAGCAGAGGGTCTTTCAAGAACAGCTGTTCCGTACCTTGTTGCCGCGCCTCAAGAGTGATTTGTCTGGAAATTTCCGGATAACACACTTGCCCTTTTTCAGACAAAACATGCATGAGTGTCGACTTCCCCGTCCCCGGACCCCCAATGAGCAATACGATTTCTTTTTGCATTTTATGCTTAAAAAAATAAGATAGCTAAAGTAATCAAAATTTAGGGAATACAAAAATTTTTGCCACCCAATTTCCGTTAGAATAAAATTAGTTTTTTGATTATCTTTGTAAGAATTATAAATTGTGTTATGGATAAGAAAACTGAGGAATTTTATAAACGTCTTAAAGAAGAATTAACCCAATCGACGCTCTGGCCTTCTGAATATTTATTTAAGTTTGTTGTACCTTCTGTTGAAAAAAGTATTCAAGAAGTCGAATCAGCTTTTGACAATATGGGTGCCGTGATAGAAACCAGACAATCTAAAACCGGAAAATACACTAGCGTATCTGTGAATGTGAGAATGAAAAGCCCGGATAGCGTTATCGAAAAATACATACAAGTTTCCCATATAGAAGGAATTATATCACTTTAAAATCCCAAACCATGCAATTAGACCCAAAAGAAGAAGCCATAAAACATTTAGAGTATAATGCGGAACGACCTCGTTTGGTTATTCCGGAGTACGGACGCTATATGCAAAAACTCGTAGACCTAGCCGTGGCTACTCCGGATCGAGAAAAGCGAAATAAATTCGCCCGATATATCATTTCTATTATGGGAAATATGAATCCTCACTTGAGAGATGTGCCTGATTTCCAACATAAACTGTGGGATCAACTTTTCATCATGTCTGATTTTAAATTAGATGTAGATTCCCCTTTCCCAATTCCTTCTAAAGAAATGTTGAATAGTCGTCCGGAAAGATTGCCTTATCCTCAAAACTTCCCGAAATATCGATTTTACGGCAATAACATCAAGTATATGATTGATGTAGCTAACCAATGGGAAGAAGGAGAGAAAAAAGTAGCTTTGATAAAAGTGATTGCCAACCACATGAAAAAATCATACCTCACCTGGAATAAAGACAATGTAGAGGACAAAGTTATTTTTGACCATCTGTATGAACTGTCCGGAGGTAAAATTAACTTGACCGAAGAACTTTCCACTACGTCAGACCTCATGCGTGTGAATAAAAAATCATCCAACAAACAAAGCGGACAAAAAGGAAACAAAAACAAAAAACAAAAGCAAAATAAGTAAAAGCAAATGGCTGTTTTTAAGATCGAAGGAGGTCATACCCTCAAAGGCGAAGTTACTCCCCAAGGTGCAAAAAATGAAGCTTTACAGATACTTTGTGCTGTATTGCTCACTCCCGAAAAAGTCACCATTCACAACATACCGGACATCTTAGATGTCAACAAGTTGATTTCTTTATTAAAAGCTTTGGGTGTAAAGGTGGAAAAACTGGCACCAAACAGCTATACTTTTCAAGCAGATCACATAGATATATCTTATTTGGAATCAGAAGCTTTCAGAAAAGACGGAAGCTCGCTTCGCGGTTCCATTATGATAGTAGGCCCTCTTTTGGCTCGCTTCGGAAAAGGATATATTCCAAAACCGGGAGGTGACAAAATCGGAAGAAGAAGATTAGACACTCACTTCGAAGGTTTCATCAACCTCGGAGCAAAATTCCGTTACAATCAAGAAGAATATTTCTACGGCGTAGAAGCTGATAAACTTACGGGGACTTATATGCTCTTAGACGAAGCATCCGTAACCGGAACAGCCAATATCGTAATGGCAGCCGTGCTGGCCGAAGGAAAAACTACCATTTATAACGCTGCTTGTGAGCCTTACTTACAACAACTCTGCAAAATGCTCAACCGAATGGGAGCCAAAATCTCAGGAATTGGCTCAAACCTTTTGGAAATCGAAGGCGTAAAAAACCTGAATGGTACTGAGCACACCATACTGCCTGATATGATCGAAATCGGATCATGGATTGGTTTGGCTGCAATGACCAAAAGCGAAATCACTATCAAAAACGTAAGTTGGGAAAATCTGGGAATCATCCCAAACACTTTCAGAAAACTGGGTATCACACTCCAAAAAAGAGGTGATGATATCTATATCCCACAACACACCAACGGATACGAAATTCAAAACTACATCGATGGTTCTATCTTGACCATTGCTGACGCTCCTTGGCCGGGATTTACACCCGATTTGTTGAGTATCGTCTTGGTCGTAGCCACTCAAGCTCGAGGAAGTGTGTTGATTCATCAAAAAATGTTTGAGAGTCGTTTGTTTTTCGTAGACAAACTCATCGATATGGGAGCCAAAATCATCCTTAGCGACCCTCACCGGGCTGTGGTTATCGGGCATGACTTTCAATCCCCGCTTAAAGCAACAACTATGACCTCTCCCGACATTCGTGCCGGTATTGCACTTCTAATCGCTGCCCTTTCGGCAAAAGGAACAAGTGTAATTCAAAACATCGAACAAATTGACAGAGGTTATGAACGTATGGACGAAAGACTAAGAGCTTTAGGAGCTAAGATTGTGAGAGAATAGCCAATATCCTCGAAGTAGCATCTACTGCGATTGAACCCTGAACACCAAAACTGTGGCAGAACAATCATACATCAAAAAATTCAGGAAAAACAAATTAGGAATGATTTGTTTACTGTTTATTCTACTGATGGTTTTGGTAGCCGTATTTGCCTATCTCTTGGCTCCCGACAACACCCAAAATGCCAACCAAGGGGATTTAGCCATCAAATCGAAACCTCCGGGATTCGAAGTTTTGATGTTATCCATCCCTATCAAAAATGCGCCTCAGACTTCTTTTTCGGATTACTTTTTCGGAAAAAAGGAACAATTTCACAAGATTCCGATTTTGGATTACCGGTTAGATGACCAAAAAATCTATTACATCCTATATAACGATGAACCGGAAATAAAAGTAGAAAAAGAAGTTTTATTATCTGACTTTCCGGACAGTAAAACCATTGCAGAAGCCGCTGAAAAACACATCAAAGCTCAAAAGTTCCTACTCGGTACCGATAAATCCGGTAGAGATTATTTGAGTCGTATGCTGATAGGCTCTCGAATCTCAATTTCCATCGGGTTTGTTGCTGTTTTTATTTCATTAGTAGTAGGGATTTTCTTCGGAAGCATAGCCGGTTATTATGGCGGGAAAATAGATGCTTTCATCATGTGGCTCATCAATATTGTGTGGTCAATACCTACGCTCTTATTAGTAATCGCCATTACACTTACACTCGGAAAAGGCTTTTGGCAAGTGTTTATGGCAGTTGGGCTCACGATGTGGGTCGAAGTGGCTCGGGTTGTGAGAGGGCAAATCATCAGCATCAAACAACAGCAATTCATCACCGCTGCTAAAGCTTTGGGATACTCGCATTTCAGAATCTTAACAAAACATATTTTACCTCTGGTAGTTGCTCCTATCATTGTAATTGCTGCGGCTAATTTCGCCTCGGCTATTCTGGTAGAGAGCGGACTTTCGTTTTTAGGACTTGGAGCCCAACCTCCGACTCCAAGTTGGGGCGGCATGATAAAAGACAGTTACGGAGACATCATTCTCGGAAAGCCATATTTGGCCATTATCCCGGGTATTGCCATTTTATTGCTAACTTTGAGCTTTATGATGGTCGGGAATACCTTAAGAGATGTGCTCGACGTAAAAAACTAAATCAACGTGAAACTAAAAAAAACATACAAATTCGCTATCTATTCGGCTCTATATATTGCCACATTTGCTACGGCTTTAGTAAGCGGATTGCTGTATTGGCTTTTTGAATTTTCATGGATTTTCGCGGGGCTTTTCTTTATAGGCATTGGCCTCTTTTCTTTCTTCTTGATACAGTATCGCGTAGAGCGATTCATTTACAGAAGCATCCAAAAAATCTATAAAGATGTTTCGATGATTGATTCTACTACCGTTATCAACCACCCGATTACTACCGATATGGCCGCTCTTACAGAGCAAGTGAAGAAGTTCGCCACAGACAAAAAACTCGAAATCGAAACCTTAAAACTCCAAGAAGAATATCGTCGAGAGTTTTTAGGAAATGTTTCTCATGAGCTAAAGACTCCTCTCTTTCTAATCCAAGGATACTTGCTAACGCTTTTAGACGGCGCCATGAATGATAAATCCATCCGAAAAAAGTATCTCCAAAGAGCAGAAAAAGGCGTAGAACGCCTCATTTACATCGTTAAGGATTTGGATATGATTACCAAACTCGAAACTGGTGATTTGAATCTCGAGTATAGCTCTTTTAATATACTTGAAGTAATCGAAAATGTTTTGGAATTGCTCGAGATGAAAGCCTCTAAAAAGAACATCATCTTGATGCTCGACAAGAAATACGACAACCCCATTATGGTGTATGCAGACCAAGAGAAAATCCAACAAGTATTGACGAATTTGGTGGTGAACTCCATCAAGTATGGCAAGCAAGACGGAACAACCGAAATCAGCATCGAAAACCTAACCGAAAACAAAATACTCGTTAGAGTAGTAGATGACGGCGAAGGAATAGCCAAACAACACATCCCGCGACTGTTTGAACGCTTTTACAGAGTGGATAAAAGCGGTGCTCGCAAAGAAGGTGGTTCCGGACTCGGATTGGCAATAGTAAAACATATTATTGAAGCTCACGACGAGAAAATATTCGTAAAAAGTGAACTGAAAAAAGGCTCTGAATTTTCGTTTACACTCGAAAAAGCAAAAGAAAATTACATACAAGAATAACCATTATTATAGATTTTGAGCTATGAAATTATTGATATTCAATGGTGCCCCTGATAGTTCCGTAAGCGGAATTTCAAATAAAATTGTGTCGTTTTTTTCGAATTACTTTAAAGAAAAAAACATAGAGATAAGTATATATAACTTGGCAGAAAACAAGCTTCCGCTTTTGGAAATCCCCTTCGGAGAAGTGCCGGACAACGTCAGAGAAATGACCGAAATTTTTACCCAAAGCGATGTGCAAATATGGCTTTCTCCGCTGTATCATGGGGCAATTCCCGGAAGTATGAAAAATTGCCTGGATTGGTTGGAGCTTACCGCAAAAAACCAAAAGCCTTACTTAACCAATCAAATTGTCGGATTAATTTGTTGGGCAGATGGAGTTCAAGCAATGCAAGGCATCAACAACATGGATGCCATTGCCAAAGCTTTAAGAGCATGGGTACTCCCTTATTCTGTACCTATTTTACGGAAAGATTTATTGATAGACAACAAGATAAACCCTATCTATGAACAACGCTTTTCGCTTATGGCCAACTTGATTGCTGAGTCAGAAGGGAGGTTCTGATTCTTTGGGATGATTACTCTTTCTTTTTGACCTTTGGGTATAAAATAACCCTCAGAGTTGAATCGTTATAAAAGTAACTCATCATCCAGTTAATAAACACAACAAGTTTGTTCTTTACGCTCAAGATTAGCATTAAGTGTAAGAACATCCAGAAAAACCAGGCCAGACGTCCTTTAAAACTGAATTTCGGTAAATCGACTATCGCTTTGCGTTTTCCGACTGTGGCCATAGAACCCTTGTCGTAATATTCAAAGGCTCTCTGAGGTTTGTTTTTGAGGCGCGCTTTAAAGTTATAGGCTAAGTTCTTTGCTTGATTGAGCGCTACGTTGGCCAATTGCGGATGCCCGTTTGGGTATTTGGGCGTACTCATAAAGGCGATGTCTCCTACAGCAAAAACATCTTCGAGACCTTGTACTTCGTTATAGCGATTTACAATCAACCTATTTCCTCTGGTGATACTTGTTGGCGGAATTCCTTCTAGGGAATTCCCCACTACACCGGCTGCCCAAATCAGGTTTTTGGTCCTGATGGTCTCACCCGATTTCAAAGTAACCACCTCTCCATCATAACTATCTACATAGGTATTTGTGAGTACTTTCACCCCCAAGTCTTTCAAGTATTTTTGAGAGTATTTTTTTGCCAAATCACTCATCACATTCAGAGTGCTAGGCGAACCTTCTATCAAGAAAACGTTGAGTTTAGAGAAGTCTTTGTCAGGGTAGTCTTTAGGCAACACGTTCTTTTTCATTTCTGCCAAAGCGCCGGAAAGCTCCACTCCTGTCGGCCCTCCTCCTACAACTACAAAGTTCAATAAGGGCTCCACTTCATCCGGCGAAGCCACCAACACATCCTCAAAAGTCTGAAGGATGTGATTTCGAAGCTGTAAGGCCTCCGGCACCGACTTCATCGGGTAAGAAAATTCTTCGATAGTTTTGTTCCCAAAGTAGTTAGAAGTACATCCAAAGGCGATGACTAAATAGTCATACGGATACTCTTCAAGTGTAGTCTTTATGATTTTGTTTTCAGCATCAACACTCAGAACCTCTGCAATTCGGATTCTGACGTTTTTCGATTTCTGAAAGACCTTTCTAAGCGGAAATGAAATGCTAGTGGGTTCCAACCTAGCAGTAGCCACCTGATACATCAAGGGCTGAAACTGGTGATAGTTGTGCTTATCAAGTAGAAGCACGTCATAATCTGTGTTATTGAGCTCTTGAGCTAAACGAAGCCCGGCAAAACCGGCCCCCACAATAACTATTTTTTTTCTTCCCATACTCCAATTGTTTAAACATTAGGAATGAGATAAGGTGTCCTTACAAAGATAACCTTTTAATATGAGTAATCTAATAATTTTTTATTAAAAATTAATCCATTTAACCTTAAGAAAAAAGAGTTAATTTTGAGCATTATTTTTGATTATGAAAATAGAGCCTATCATACGAAAGCACCTACACAGTTTTATTCAGAGCCTAAAGACAGAATATCAAGGTAACAAGTCTGCAGCAAAGGTGATCGAGAAGTACCTGAAAGGAGAAAAAATCACTCCACAAGACGATATGCTTCTTAGAAGGCAAATTTTCGATTACTTTAAATTCATCGGGATTGTAGTACCTTTTATCATTATTCCGGGTTCGATGATTATATTACCAATATTAGTTCGAGAAGCCAAAAAACGAAATATCGATTTGTTGCCCTCGTCATTCTCAGACAAAAAAGAAGAAGAAAAAAAAGAAGAAAAATAACAATAAAAAAAACCTCTTGTTTCCAAGAGGTTTATGATGAATAAAGAAATTATATTTCTTATGAATTCTGAGCTTTAAAAGCTTTTAGTTTTTCGATAAGTTTCGGAACCACTTCAAATGCATCCCCCACCACTCCGTAATCTGCTACCTTAAAGAAAGGAGCTTCCGGATCTGTATTAATAACTACTTTTACTTTTGAAGAGTTGATTCCGGCAATGTGCTGGATAGCCCCCGAGATTCCAACCGCAATATAAAGGTTTGACGCTACAGGTTTCCCGGTTTGTCCTACGTGTTCACTATGAGGTCTCCAACCTAAGTCTGATACCGGTTTTGAACAAGCTGTTGCCGCGCCAAGTACAGAAGCAAGCTCTTCGATCATCCCCCAGTTTTCAGGGCCTTTAAGACCACGACCTCCGGACACTACAATTTCTGCATCGGCAATAGTTACTTTTCCGGTTACCTTTTCCGTAGATTCCACTTTGATAGCAAAATCGGCATCGTTTAGCGCGGGAGCAAAGTTCTCTTCTGTCAAAGAAACAGGGCTTTCTGCAAGACCAAAAGAGTTTTTCGCCAACGCAATTAATTTCACGTCTGTAGTAATCTCTGTATAGCTGAATGCTTTGTTAGAAAAAGCATTTCTTTTTACTACAAAAGGCGAAGTGCTCTCCGGCAACGCTACTACGTTCGAAGCATATCCGGCCTCTAGACCTACTGCCAAAAGCGGAGCTAAATATAAGCTATCTGTAGTAGAAGCTACCAAAACTAATTTCGACCCTTCTTTTTGTGCGGCTTGTTTGATAGCATCGGCATACGCTTTAGCGCTGAATGCTTTTAGTTTATCGTCATTGACTTTTAGCACTTTGCTTACTCCATAGGTTGCAAGTGTGCTAACGTCATCTGCGTTGATAGTGATGGCTGTTACGGCATCACCGGTTTGATCTGCTATTTTCTTAGCATACGAAGCCAGCTCGTAAGCTACTTTTTTTAATTTTCCTTCTGCTGATTCAGCATATATAAGAATTGACATATTTCTAGAATTTAGGAATTAAAGGTTATATTATTTTGAACATCCCGACACTAAATCACTTTAGCTTCATTGTGCAATAAGTTGATTAACTCGTCTAGGTTGTCTGGGCTTACTAATTTCACGGCCGATTTCGGAGCCGGTTTCTCAAATTTTACTGTTCTCGTAGTAGAAGCAACTGCTACAGGCTCAACCACCGTAAGAGGCTTTGTCCTAGCCTGCATTATTCCTCTCATGTTAGGGATTCTAAGGTCTTTTTCCTCTACGATTCCTTTTTGACCTGCAATTACCAGCGGTAAAGAGGCCGAAAGCGTCTCTTTTCCTCCGTCAATCTCGCGAACGATTTTAGCAGAATTACCCTCTACTTCGATTCCGATTACAGATTTCACATAGTTCATTCCTAAAAGTGCAGCCACCATACCGGGAACCATACCTCCGTTGTCATCAAGCGATTCTTTCCCCGCAATCACTAAGTCGTAACCCCCGTTTTTCACTACTTCAGCAATTTGCTTAGCTACAAAAAATGCATCTGTTGGTTTTGCGTTTACACGGATAGCATCGTCTGCCCCAATAGCCAAAGCTTTTCTTAAAGTTGCCTCAGTCTCTGCTTCACCAACATTTACCACTGTTACTTTAGCACCTTGTTTTTCTTGAAACCAAACGGCTCTAGTAAGCCCGAATTCATCATTCGGATTGATAACGAATTGCACTCCGTTTTTGTCAAATTCAGCATCGCCGTTCACAAAATTGATTTTCGAAGTCGTGTCAGGAACGTGGCTGATACATACTAATATCTTCATTTTTATATCGTTAAGTTAAATAATAGATTCTTATTCGGTTACGAAATTAGTGATTTTTAACGAAACAACAACTATGCATGCATAATATTTTTTGTGTAATGGATTGATTTTATGATTTAGTCGTGTTATTCTAGCGCAGAACTTTGTATTTTGTTGTAACTTTGCCCTGCATTTTTATGAAAATGAAAATATCTTATTTAGACCATATCAACAGCCCAAGAGAGCTTAAAAAGCTGGAAATCTCTCAGCTTCCGGCTTTGGCTCAGGAGCTTAGGGAGTTCATCATTGATGTGGTCTCTGTAAAAGAAGGCCACCTAGGAGCTAGTTTGGGTGTGGTCGAACTGACGATTGCACTACACTACGTTTTTGATACCCCTAACGACCTTTTGATTTGGGATGTCGGCCATCAGGCCTATGGTCATAAAATTCTTACAGAAAGAAAAAATATTTTTCATACAAACAGGCAGAAAGACGGAATCTCAGGCTTTCCAAAAATATCAGAGAGTATCTATGATGCTTTCGGAACCGGGCATTCTTCTACAGCCATCTCGGCTGCTTTGGGAATGGCTATTGCCTCAAAACTCAAAGGCGAACTACACAAAAATCACATCGCTGTGGTCGGAGATGCTTCGATAGCTTCGGGAATGGCTTTTGAAGGCTTGAACCATGCGGGAGTTACAGATGCTAACTTGCTTATTGTTCTCAACGACAATGCGATTGGGATTGACCCGAGTGTAGGAGCTCTGAAAAACTATTTGACGGCTATCAAGCAAAATCCTAAGCATAATCAGAACAACATTTTCACTTCGCTCAATATTGATTATTCGGGACCTATTGACGGTCATGACCTACCACTTTTGGTTTCAGAACTGCAACGCCTCAAAAAAGTCCCCGGCGTGAAATTACTACACATCATTACAACCAAAGGCAAAGGCCTAAAAAAAGCCGAAGAAAACCAGGTGGTGTATCATGCTCCGGGAAAATTTGACAAGACAACAGGAGACATCATCCCGAAAAATAACGACGGTTTACCTCCGAAGTTTCAGGATGTCTTTGGGTTAACCTTATTGGAATTAGCCCGAAAAAACGAAAAAATTATCGGTATTACTCCTGCTATGCCAACAGGGAGCTCCCTCAAATTCATGATGGACGAAATTCCCGAAAGAGCCTTTGATGTTGGAATTGCCGAACAACATGCCGTTACCCTTTCGGCCGGAATGGCCACGCAAGGGATGACCGTATTTTGCAACATTTATTCTACGTTTTTGCAAAGAGCCTACGACCAAATTATTCACGATGTCGCCCTGCAGAACCTCCCTGTGATTTTCTGCTTAGATCGAGCGGGATTGGTAGGCGAAGATGGCGCTACACATCACGGAGTATTTGACTTGGCTTACCTGAGATGCATCCCAAACATGTCGATTTTTGCACCAATTGACGAAGTGGAATTGCGCAACATTCTTTATACCGTCCAACTTGGAATCCAGCACCCCATCGCCATCCGATACCCGAGAGGAAGAGGTGTTCAACCCGATTGGAAAAAAGATTTTACGGCTATCCAAATCGGAAAAGCAAAACTCTTGAAAGAAGGAAATAAAATTGCTGTACTCTCGACCGGATTTATTGGCAACAATGTCACGTCGGCTCTGCAAAACATTCACGATAACGAAGCTGTGGCTCATTATCACTTTGGTTTTGTAAAACCTCTAGACGAAGAAGCCCTCCATCATATCTTTAAGAACTTCCGGAAAGTTATCACCCTGGAAAACGGTACCGTCAAAGGAGGATTTGGTTCTGCTATCTTGGAATTTGCTGCAGCACACCAGTATACGACTCCCATAAAAACCATTGGTGTCCCTGATCGATTTATCGAACACGGAACTGTGGAAGAACTTGAAAAAATATGCGGAATTGACAGCGAAAGTTTAGCACAACTACTCGTCTCAGAATACATTTAATCTACTTTCTTATCTCATATTGTGGGAATTCTTCGGGAAACCGCACCCCATAAGCATTTTTTTTCGGATTCATAAAAAAATAACGTTAAAAAAACAGAAAAGTAAAATGTTTATATATATTTGTATCTTATTTTTCTGTTATGAAACACAACTACACTGCTTTTATCTGCCTTATTATCACTACAATAGTTGTATTTGCATGTTCAAAAGACGACAACGACACCTACATCCCAATTGAGCCCGAAGTAGAGTCGCCTGTGGTCATGGATCTCACTCAAGTGCCTTACCAAAAACTGTCGGATTATGTCTTTTTCGAAGGTGAGCTTAAAAAACAAAAACCGGTCTATGGTGTACTTCCGTTTGAGCCTATTAGCACCCTGTTTACGGATTATGCCTTGAAAAAACGCTTTGTATGGATGCCAAAAGACAGCAAAGCCTCATATACTTCAGACAGCAAAATCTTCAACTTCCCGACCGGAACAGCACTCATCAAAAACTTTTATTACGAAAACGTACTGCCTGAAAATCAAACTAAGATAATCGAAACTCGTCTGATGATTAAAAAAGAAGACGGATGGATTTTTGCCAATTATGTTTGGAACGATGAACAAACAGAGGCTTATCTCGATTTAGAAGGAAGTTATGTCAATCTTTCGTGGAACCAAAACGGAGAAACCAAACAAACCAATTACCGCATTCCGTCTGAACCGGAGTGTCTGACCTGTCATAAAAAAGACGAAAAAGCTGTCCCGATCGGGACAAAACCTCAACACTTGAATTCCCTTTACACTTATGCAGACGGAAGTCAAAATCAATTGATGAAATGGGTAGAATTCGGTTATTTAGAAGGAACCGGCTTGCCACAAAACATTCAGTCTTTAGTGGATTGGAAAGACACCTCTCAACCTCTTGAACTTCGAGTGCGCTCTTATATAGATATCAATTGCGCTCACTGTCATGCCGAAGGAAGTCATTGTGATTACAGACCTATACGCCTGGCCTTCCACGAAACTGAAAACCCCACTAATTTAGGAGTTTGTGTAACTCCGGACGAGTATATCAATAGTGCAATAACCTATATAGTGGCTCCGGGCAATCATCAGCGGTCGGCTATGTATTACCGTCTAACAACTAACGAAGAGAATTTGAGAATGCCTCTTTTAGGCAGAACTCTCGTTCATGAGGAAGCCACAGAAGTAATTAAGGAGTGGATTAACTCTTTGAACGCCGTTTGTGAATAACCATTAAAACTAACTTATATGAGAAATTTATTATTGTTGTTATGTGTCGGTTTTGCTTTCCATCAGGCAAAAGCTCAAGATACTTGCGCTACAGCTCTAACTATTACGGCCGGTGAATACGTTGTAGATGCAGTAAACGGGAGTCAGGTTCCTGACCCGATTTGTGCTCCGAACGGATCCGGAGCTACGGCAGGAGAATGGTATAAATATACAGCTACTCAAGACTATTACGTAACCGTAACTACCGACTTAGCTATTAATTTAGGAAAAGATACACGAGTACATATTTATTCCGGAGATTGTAATAACCTGACATGCGTAGCAGGGAATGATGATACTCCTAATAACTACCTGTCTCATGTGGTTTTCCCTGCTTTTCAAGGGCAAACCTACTATATTGCCTTTGACAACAGATGGAATTCTTCTGGATTCACTTTTCACCTCCTTGAGCAACCGTATGTAGCACCACCTGTGAGTTTCACCCAAAACAACTCTCTAAACATACCCGGCTCTTACAGAAGTTGTGTGGTAGACATGAATGGAGATTATCTGGATGACATCGTAGGGGTGGGTAATGGAGTTATTTATATTATGTACCAACTAGAAGGCGGAGGTTTTAATACGGTTTCTATTCCGACAGACGAAACCAACCATATGCCGAGCTGGAGTATCGCTGCCGGAGATATAGACGGAAATGGTTATAACGATTTGCTATACGGTGGTGGTTCGGGGGTAACTTTCAAAATCGCTAACTCAGACGGAACAGCATATTCCCAAATTACCTCTAACACATACATCTTCTCTCAAAGAACAAACTTTGTAGACATCAACAATGACGGAAAGTTAGACGCTTTCATCTGTCACGACGTACAACCTAACGTATACTACCTCAACGAAGGTGACTTAAACTTTACATTCCACCAAGGGGGTATTGGAGACTTCCCAAACGGCGGAAACTACGGTTCGCTCTGGTTTGATTACGACAACGACGGCGATTTAGACCTCTTCATCTCTAAATGTAGAGGCGGAAATACGGGAGCCAACATTAACGAATTACACAGAAATAACGGGGACGGAACCTTTACTAACGTTGCTCCGGACATCGCTATGGACGACCCTATTCAAACTTGGTCTTCAGCTATCGGAGATTTTGACAACGACGGCGATATGGACATTTTGATAGGTGCCAGTTCTACGGCCAACGGAAACCACATCTTGAAAAGAAACAACGGAGACGGAACATTCACCGACGTAACAATCGGTTCCGGTTTTGACAATTTTAACGGGTTGGGATACGAATATGTCACTCACGACTTCAACAATGATGGTTATTTAGACATCCTAACCTCTAGCCAAGTGATTTTCTTAGGCAACGGAGATTTAACTTTTACTCCTGTCAGTGCTGGTATAAGTGGTGCTATCGGAGATTTAAACAACGATGGTTTCTTAGACATCCAACGGGACGGAACAGTATACTTCAACAATGGCAATGACAACAACTGGGTGAAATTCTCTTTTGAGGGAGTAGAAAGCAACCGAAACGGAATTGGAGCTCGAGTTGAAATTCACGGCGACTGGGGAATGCAAATTCGTGAAGTCAGAAGTGGCGACGGTTTCGAATACATGAGCTCGCTTAACGCACACTTTGGTATCGGCCAAGCTACATCGATCAGCCAAGTGGTGGTAAAATGGCCTTCGGGAGTGATTGATTACATCAACAATCCCGGAATTAATCAAACCATTCACGTAGTAGAAGGAGCTTCGCTTAAGACAAATCCGGTTGAGCTACAGACATCCCTGAAACTATATCCAAACCCTACAGACCATATACTTTACATCGATTCTGATATGACCTTTACAGAGGCTTCTATTTATAACATCAACGGAAGACTCGTGAAAGAAGCCAAAGTTACCAATCAATCGCTTTCTGTTAACGAATTAGCTCAAGGCACTTATATATTATTATTGAAAAATAAAGACGGTAAATATCTGTCTAACCGTTTTATCAAAAAGTAACAGCTAACCCATATACTCAAAACCCCTTGCCTGTAAATAGTCAAGGGGTTTTATTTTATACTAATAAAGAAGATTAAATTAATTCTCCCTCCCAAAGCGAGATACCCCCTAACAGATTATAGGTAGTCTTTGCCCCCATTTGCTCTAAAATCATGCACGCATTGGCACTTCTGCCCCCGCTTTTGCAATACACATAATAGTTTTTGCTCATGTCCATTCTCTCTAATTCCGAAAGGAATTCATCAGGCTTAAAGATATCCAGACAAATGGCATTAGGTATGATTCCCGCTGCTTGCTCTTCAGGAGTACGAACATCCAGAATCACGGCTTGGTGGTCATTTTGGAGCAGTTCTCTCCATTCTTGTTGCGTGATATTTTTCATAATTATTCTCTTTCAAACAGTAAACGTTGGCCGGCTACCACATCTTTAAGTTTACCCTTTTGGTATACCAGCTGCCCGTTGACAAAGGTATGGGTAATTTTTGATTTAAAGTTAGTCCCTTCAAACGGAGACCATCCGCATTTATACAGAATATTTTCTTTTTTTACGTTCCAAGGTTGGTGAATATCCACAATGGTCAAATCGGCATAATAGCCTTCTTTGATAAATCCTCGCTTTTCGATTTTGAAAATCTTTGCAGGATTATGAGCGGTTTTTTCGACTATTTTTTCTATGGAGATTTTCCCTTGCAGATGGGCTTCGAAAAGGGCTACCAAAGCATGTTGTACTAGTGGCCCCCCAGACGGTGCTTCGAGATATTTCTTCGATTTTTCTTCTAGTGTGTGTGGTGCATGATCTGTAGCTACCACATCTATTCTTCCGTCCAAAAGCGCCTTCCAGAGTTCGTCTTTATCTTCCTGAGTTTTTACCGCAGGATTCCATTTAATAAAGTTCCCTTTTTTCGCATAATCTGCATCAGTAAACCACAAGTGATGAACGCACACTTCCGCAGTAATTTGCTTTTGTTCAAGCGGAATTTTGTTCGTAAAAAGTTCTGTCTCTTTAGCCGTAGACACATGAAATACGTGTAGTCTGGCACCGGTTTTCTTCGCCAGTTCTATGGCTTGAGAAGACGAAATATAACACGCCTCGGCACTTCTGATTTTCGGGTGATATGCTACAGGAATATCTTCTCCGAATTCTTCTTTATATCTTTCCAAATTGTTCTTTATTGTGGTTTCGTCTTCACAGTGCACCGCAATCAACATTTTGGTTTTTGAGAAGATGTTTTCGATAACTTCCGGGTTATCTACTAACATATTCCCGGTAGAAGACCCCAAGAACATCTTGATTCCCGCTACGTTTCTAGGATTGGTTTTGAGCACTTCCTCTAAGTTATCATTGGTGGCCCCCATCATGAACGAATAGTTGGCATAGGATTTTTCGGAAGCAATCTGATATTTTTGTTCTAAAAGTTCTTGGGTTATGGCATTGGGAACCGTATTGGGCTGTTCGATAAATGAAGTAATTCCTCCTGCTACGGCCGCTCTACTCTCCGAAGCGATATCGGCTTTGTGAGTGAGACCGGGTTCGCGAAAATGCACTTGGTCATCAATCATCCCGGGAATAAGGTAATTCCCTTCTGCATCCACAATCTTCCAGCTTGACGATTTTACACTTATCTGCTCTGAAATCTCAACAATAAATTCATTTTCGATAAGAATATCGCCTTCAAAAATTTTATTTTCGTTTACAATTTTGGCGTTCTTTATTAAGGTGATTGCCATAGTATTATAGTTTTCCAAACATTTTCTTTATCCGTAGTGCAATAACTCCAAAAACGGCTTCTTTGATAATCGCATTACTCATTTTTGATTCGCCTTTGGTTCTGTCTGTAAAAATGATAGGAACTTCTCTAAGACGGAAACCTTTTGCGAAAGCTCTGTATTTCATCTCGATTTGAAACGCATAACCTACAAACTTTATTTTATCGAGGTTGATACTTTCTAGCACTTTTCGTTTATAGCATACAAAACCGGCTGTAGTATCGTGAATTTTCATCCCTGTAAAGAACTTCACATAAACCGAAGCAAAATAAGACAACAACACTCTTGACAATGGCCAGTTCACCACATTAACCCCCGAAACATAACGCGAGCCTATGGCCATATCTGTGTCCGGCTCCGAACAACAAGCATAAAGCCTTTCAAGGTCATTCGGGTGATGAGAAAAATCCGCATCCATCTCACAGATGTAATCGTAATGATGTTCTAATGCCCATTTGAAGCCGTGAACATAGGCTTTCCCTAAACCCGATTTTTGATTTCGGACTTCCAAAAATAGTCGGTCAGGAAATTCTTCTTGTAGTTGTTGCACCTTCCAAGGTGTTCCGTCGGGGGAGTTGTCATCAACTATCAACACATCAAAATGTGTAGGCAGAGCAAAAACTGTCCTGATAATATCTTCGATATTTTCAATCTCGTTATAGGTGGGAATAATAACCAGTTTTTTGCTCATTATACAATTAAACTAACGGGCAAAGTTAAAGTTTTTAACCCAAAAACCTCATAAGGAAACCCTAAAATAATTTAACTCACCCCAAAAAGCAGGCCTAATAAAACAACACAAAAAATAAATACGTAACAATAAACCGAATCGAGAGCAAACTTTTGTTTGATCCAGTAAATCAGCGAAATGACAGTAGAAACAAACAACAACAATAACGAAGGTAACCACAAAAGTTCAAATAAAACTCCGGTCAAAATATAATCATATCCAAAGAATTTTGCATTACCCCATACTAGTAAAAAAAACAAATCAAAACCTACAAGGACTTTATACCCGAAAGGCTTTTGTGAGGTCGTTGAACTCATTTTCTTTTATTCAAACGGATTATACTTCACAACTTCCCATTGCGGACTTCTCAAATCCACATAGTAGTAATGCACCATATCGTTTTTGTCGAAGTTACCATTTTTGTTGATGTCTTCAATAGTTCTAAAGTACAATCGGCTTTGCACTTCGATAGTATTCCAATCTATGAGCTCCTCAAAATCAGCCGATAACTTCGTGAACTTATCCCCGTTTATTTCACTGATATACAAGGTTTTGATGTCGTTCGAATCAATTTTACCATCTTTATTCGTATCGTTATCCACCAATGTATACACCAAAATCCCTCGATTAATCTTGTTCGAAATTTCGTTGAGATAAGTTACCGTGTGAATTTCTACCAATTTATCCGTGAGAGTAGTGGTGTTAACGGAATCTATATGTTGGAATTTAAGATTATTGAGGTATCCGGTAAGTTCGTATCGGTTATAATTCGAGAGAGAGTAACTCACAGAATTGGTTTTACTAGAACCGTATTTCGAGGTGCTTCTTCCATACAAGCGAACATCCCCAATAGCGTGAATCAGATATTTTGTACCTTCCATATACACCGGCAGGTCTGCTACTTTTATTTGAGAAGAGTCGATTCTTACTTCGGGCATTTCGGTTCGGGGTTCCACATAAGTAACTTTAGGAGTCTCTTCTCTTTCAGTACAGCCAATACACAGCAATAATCCCATTAAGCATATAGATACTGATCGTTTCATAAGTACGAAAATTAACGTTACTCAAAGGTAGCGAAATATTATTAACTACAAAAAAAACGCAAAAGTTAAATCATGTTACTTTCTGTAGTCGTCATACAGTATTATCCAATCGGAATGTTGGAAGAAATCCCATTTTACCGAAGCTAAATCTATATCCGGGTCAATAAACTTTTTGTACGGATGTTGATTTATCGACACTTTCGAATCTACATAAACCGCCACATCCCTCCCCTGTTGGGCATATTCTTTTTTGATATGTTGGGCCATCTGCCAAATTGCGTCGGGGTAACAGCCCACAAGTCGTATCTGTTTATTCTTAAGCTTTTTATAGGTCGGATAGTTAAACCTCTCGCCTGTGCTTTTGTCTTCAACTATAAACGACGTTATCCCTGTTCGCGCACGAAGCATCATGCGCCAACTCATCTTGTGGCCTTCTTCTGTCCAAAAAACATCGCCTTTGATGAAGTGATGTCTGATAGGGAGAAGGATTTGCACAATAAAAAACGGAACAAAAAAATAACGGAGAAACGCCCGGTTTTCATAAGAATTCCCTTCAGGAATATATACAGGTTTCTTACGTAAAAATATTTTTCGAATGGTTTCCGGCTCATAAAAGAATACCGCAAAACTCAAGGCAAAATACGGAAAGATACCTATTTGAAGGACAATAGAATTGAATAAATGAAAAACAAACGAGGCTATAAGCGCCAAGTTTCGGGTTCGCTTCCACAGCAACATCGGTATCACAAGTCCGTCAAAAGCAATACCCATATAGGCAATAAAAATCGGAAACCAATCTTGGGTGAAAAGTTCGCCCACTATAGGGTAATGAGATCTGCCGATAAATAAGTTCTTCGTAAAGGTTCCGTCTAGCCAATCCGGATAAAACTTAGCCACTGTAGCAAAGAAATACACTATCGCCATTTGAGCAATCATGACCCAACTGCACCAAACAGGCATCGAAAGTGATTGGATTTTGGGGTTTTGCTTAGCATCCACAGAAAAATAGCGATGAGCAGGAAGAAACAGCATAATCAAACAAACCAAAATCAACAGGTAATAATGATTGTTGTAAGCCTCTTTTTGCATTAAATAGACTCCCGTCCACATCAGCGTGAAAGCTAGTAAACTCCACCTA
Source organism: uncultured Flavobacterium sp. (assembly GCA_964476555.1). Classification (GTDB taxonomy): domain Bacteria; phylum Bacteroidota; class Bacteroidia; order Flavobacteriales; family Flavobacteriaceae; genus Flavobacterium. The sequence continues at coordinate 840 of CAYZBA010000013.1, read as the reverse complement.
TACTTATACCCTATCATCACTAGTAGCCCGAAGATTCCCATCAGGGCATAATAGTAATACATACCATTACCATCAAGGGGTTCAAGCCACTCAAACCCGATGTGTTGAAAATGTATTTCGGGTTCGACAAAAACTTTCCTAACCCACCCTGTAGCAATCGACCCAATCGATTCCAATGCTATCAAAAACCCGAAAAATATTCGGAACACAATCAGAGGAGCGTTGTCGATATTTCGGAAGAGATTAGGTTTCATTACGTCTGGTTTTTACAAATGTAGAAAATTTGAAAACTCCAAAAATAAAAAAAGGCGAGTTGCCCCCGCCTTGAATGTTTTAGCTCACTATTTGATATTATTATTTTAAGGTGTTCGTGAAACATTTGGGCATAAAAAAACCTCCTGATTTCTGGACAAGAGGCAACCCAAATGTTTTCACAACGGAATAATCCTTATTGTGAATTGCTTTTAAAAGTTCGACACAAATATAATTAATTTTCTTGACCATCACAACTTAAAATCAAAAAAGTTAATTTATTTTTTTTTTATATTGCACCATAATTCACAAAATCACCCTACAAAACACCATAAATTATGAAACGAATACTCGGTTTAGACTTAGGAACCAACTCTGTTGGATGGGCCCACGTTATTGAAGAAGAAAGTCCTGAAAATTCAAGCATTGTTCAAATTGGTGTTCGTGTTAATCCACTTACAACGGATGAACAAACAAATTTTGAAAAAGGAAAACCTATTACGACCAATGCTGACCGGACTTTAAAGCGCGGTATGCGTCGTAATCTCGATAGATACCAATTGCGAAGAGAACATCTTATCGATGCTT